>JAUIAO010000065.1 GCA_030425425.1 Bacteroidia bacterium
TTCAACCAAGACGACCAAGTAGATCCATGGGAAATATCCAATGGAGTTCGTGGTATCAACGGCAATTCAAGGCATGTGGTGTATGTAGGTGGTGTTGATGAAAGTGGTGAAAAGCCAAAAGACACAAGGACTAAAGAGCAAAAAGGCACTTTGGAAACCTATGTAAAGTTCATGGTATTACGCCATCCGCATATTCAGGTTTTAGGTCATAACCAAGCTCCCGGAGCAAGCAAAGCTTGTCCAAGTTTTGATGTTCCTAAGTGGTTGGAAAGCATCGGTATTTCAGAGGCAAACATTTACAAAGAAGAAGACTAATGAGAACGGTAATCACATTGGCAATAGGCTTTTGGCTAGGCAGACAGATCTACATTAAGTACGACAAGCAAACGGCTCTTAAAAAGGAAGAGCAAATCAAAAACCGCTTAAAGTCCTTTTTGGAAGATAATGGCTTAACCAAAAGTGAAGTGAAAGAAACCACAGAAGAAATTATAGGCATATAAATCAATTATTATGGTAGGAGCAGTTGCAGGAGCGAAAGCCGTTGAAGGCTTATCACAGAACAAGGCTACCCCTTATATCATAGGGGGAATTATCCTAGTAGGTATTGGCATTACCTACTTTGGAGTGATACGTCCGATTCTTTGCAAAACAGGAATTGCCGACTGTAAAAGCAGCAAGAAGATTCGTGACATTATGAGCTACAAAGGCTTTGATCCGAATTATGCTCGTCCGGAAAAAATTACACTTTCCCACGATAGAGCAAAACAACTGGCTACCCAAATTTATGATGCCGGTTCCTGGTATAATGATGATGAAGGAGCCATTTATTCAGCTTTAGAAGAAGCCGGAAGTGCTGATAACCTTTCTCTGATTTCTCGAATGTTCAGTGCCATGAAATACGGCAGTTTGGCAGAGTACATCACTTACTACCTAGATGATGCCGATGAAGTGGCACGAGTAAAAGACATTTTAGAAAGCTATTAACCTTTAGAATTATGGATGCAAAGACAAAGAAATATTTAATTATAGGTGGTGTAGCCACGGTCGTTTTAGCCCTTGCAGGATTTGGAGTTCACAAGTTTATCAAGAACCGAAAAAACCGCACTACAAGTGGCAAACAAAAGGAACGAGAAGAGCAAAAGCTCATTGGTAAAAAAGTGCATTACGGATCCGAAGGTTATGTGAATATAAGAAGCTCTGCGAAGGTGGATAATGAGAACTGGACTACCATGGATTTCTCGCACAACCTATTAACACAAGCAGAAAGTAATCCGGTGGGAACCATTTTAGAACGCCTCAAAGGTGAAGATGGCTATTACTGGTACAAAATAAAATTGACCAAACCTGTGGGAGGCAAAACCGAAGGTTATGTGCGTGAAGATGCAGTTGTAGTTCAATATTAAACCCTAAAAGACATGAAGAAAGAGACAATTAAACTAGATAATAAAATGCTATGGATCGGAGCTGGACTGGCAGTTACAGCAGCCGGTTTTGGCGTATGGTATTTTCTGAAAAAGCGAAAAGAGAAACAGCAATTTGCTGCAAGCATTAAGGGAACAACCACTTCGAGCAGTTCTTCAGGAGTTCGCTCATTTAGTTGTATGTATTCCGATAGCAGTTTCCCATTGAAATTCGGAACCTGTGGAACCAATGTAAAGAAACTCCAAAACTACCTGAACTCAAAAGGATCGGGAATAGATACTGATGGCAAGTTTGGTCCGAAAACAGAAGCAGCAGTTCAGAAGGTATTTGGCACTAAAACCGTGTCTCAGGAGAAGTTTAAAACCATAAGCTAATACCATGGAAACAGAAGAAAGAACAGGCATAAAAAACTATTTGGACAATGTGTTTAGCGATGATGGATTAAAAACCGACATCAAAATCACAATGACCGATGAGACTTTGAGAAAGACAAGCTTGTACCTCGTGGGTTCAGGTTTGGTGATTACGCTCATCGTTTTTGGTATTCGAGGAATTGTAAAAAATATGGAAGCTCAGTAATGAATAAGAAGGTCATTGCATTATTCGCTATATCCGTTTTTGCCGGAGCCGGTTATGTGGCTTGGGCGTATTCTCCTTTGGGGAAAACGGTCATTTCTAAACGCTTATTAAGTCGTTGGGAAAAGGATTTAAAGGTGGATGAGGCTAACAAAGAACTTCTTGAAAAAGAGCTCAAAGTATTGGATTACGAACAGCACGTTTTGCTATGGAATTTAACTCGATGGCATTTAGCCAAACCTTCCGAGAGGAAAGAGAAAAAGCTCAAAAAATTGGCTTTGCAGCTAAACGAATCGGGTATAGAAAAGCATGCAGCCCTCAAACAGATAACAGATATGCTCCAATCATAAATGCAAGAATTATGGATACAGGAATTATTACGGAAATAGCGACACAAATTATGGGATATGTGAAAAGCCTTGATTGGGCTTACATTCTCACTTTTATCATTATTGGATATGGTATCAACTCACAAAAGTTTACCAGTCAGATCAAGCAGAAAACCAATATTTCATCCAAACGAAGATACCGGACGGCATTGGTGGGTTTAGTCTATGCAGTGATTCTGTATTTCATTCGAGGATATGAAGTCAAACATATCGAAGTACTGTTTCAGTCCTTCGTTTTTGCCTTTGTTTTTCACAAACTCATTTTAGATGGATTAGTCCGCTATATCACTGGTAAAAGAACGGATTACAAAACGCTAAAGGAAAATGAAAATGCGACTTAGCTATGCCGTCTTGTTGCTTTGGCTGATGACCATAATTGGTTTTGTATGGTATTGGAGCTCAAAGGATAGGTCGGTTAATCCAAACCCCAATTACGAGCAAACCATCAAGAAACTGGAACAGCAAAACGACAGCCTCCTAGCTATCAATCAGGGTTTGCAAGAGCAAATTGCTGAACAACTGGAAAAACAAGAAGGCATTAAAGAAGAATTAAAAAAACGAAACAAGGATTTAGAACAACTCAAATACAGGAAAAGTGAAAAGATTAGGGCTATTGGTAATTATGATAATGATGAGCTGTATCGGTTTTTCGCAGAATTTAAAACCGACAGTTTACACCATTCAGAATGATACGCTTTTCTGCTTTACAGTAAGTCAGGCAAAAGTAATTGCGATTGAACTGGAAGGGAAAAAGTATCAGGACAGCATTGCAGTTGAGCAATCTACCCAACTGGCTTTGCAAGATTCTTTGATTCAGCAGCAGGATTCAACCATAAAGCTGCTTCAAAGTCAGGCGATCAACTATCAAAGCATCATTGCCAATAATCAAGAGGTGAACAACGAAGTGAACCTGCAATTGGGTTATCTAAAAACAGAAGTGAAACGACATAAACGAGATAAGATTTTCCTAGGAACCGGACTTGGAGTAAGCATTGGCATCATAGGAATCTTAGCCATACTTAATTAAAGAATTATGAGTGCAATTGGTGGATATAGCAGCGATGTAAACCTAAACGATTTAAACTATGTAGGTGATTTTCCGGTGGAAAATAGCCTCGGTGGTTTTGGTGTTACAACCGGTGGAACAGATGACTATGTGTTAGAATTAGATCCTGCATTGAAAAACGCTTACCGACAAGGATTGAGTATTCAAGTGAAATTCAATCATGGTAATTCAGGCGTTTCAACAATCAATATCAATGGTAAGGGAGCGGTTCCAATAATGAAAGCCGTGAATGGTGTATTGGTTGATTTGGCTGCCGATGATTTGGGAACCATCAAACATTATCTATTGCTATTTGATGGGACTTGCTTTCAAGTGTTGGCAGGGTTAAAGTCTAGCATTGAAACGGCATCAGAAACCGTTGAAGGAAAAGCAAGAGTTGCCACGATTGAAGAAGTCAATGCCGGAACAAATAACTCAACTTTTGTTACCCCTCAAAAGCTTGCAAGCTATGTATCAGATAAGGTAACAGGACTTTGGGAAAACAAAGGAACTATTGACTGCTCAACAAATCCTAATTATCCGGCAGCCTTAGCCGGAGATGCCTATACAGTAAGTACAGGCGGTAAAATTGGTGGAGCTGCTGGAGAAGATGTTCAGGAAATGGATGTCATTGTTTGTTTGGTGGACAATGCCGGAGGTGATCAAGCAAGCGTTGGAGCTTCATGGAATGTGATTCAAAGCAATGTTTCGCAAGCAACAGAAACTATTGCGGGAATAATCAAAGTGGCTTCACAAGCTGTGGTGAGTGGTGGTGCAGATGATTTGAGTGCCATTACCCCTTTAAAGCTGAAAATACTTTTAGATTCAAGATTAGCGACCGAAACACTTATCGGATTAATCGAAATTGCTACACAAGCAGAAACGGATTTAGGAGTTGATAATCAAAGAGCCATTACACCATTGCGACTAAAAACTCGATTGGATAATTACCTCAATCGAGAATCACTACTCACCATCACGGCTGAACAGATTGGAACGACCATGTATCATACACCGGGAAGAAATCGCTATTCGGTAGTAAATGGAAATATGATACTCATAAAAGATATTCGATTAAAGCGTACAGGTGGAGCCGGTTCAGTTAGTGGTTGGATGATGAATTTCCCAAAGCCTAATAACAGTCCAACTGGAGCTTTATCAGGAACATTGACTAGCAATCAAGGTGAAACATTTTTTTACAATATTGACAGCAATGGAAGGGTATCAATCTTTGGAACTTTTGTAGATCCCAACGATGAATTGCTATTTAATATTCATCCATATATCGCCAAATACCCAATCGAATACGATGCTACTTCACCTGCTTAAACGATGACTATGGAACTATGGAAAATAATAACGCTGATTTTAGGAGCTACCGGATTTTGGAAGCTGCTTGAAATCCTTGTTCGTGTACGTACTGATAAGAAAGTAAAGTTGGCAGAGGCTATCAACCTACATGCACAGGCAGAGAATCAGATTGTTGCAAATTGGATACAGTGGTCGCAAATGTTAGAAAAGAGAATTAAAGAATCGGAGGAACATACAGAAGCGTTACAGAAAGTAATAGAGAACCAACGCAAACGCATCCAAGATTTGGAGAAAAAAGTGGTTCACATGGAGAAACAAAACAAGGAATTAATTAACGAGCTAAAACGCATAAAACAGTAAGTCATGAAGGAGAATAAAACAATGAACATCTTGTTTGCAACATTTATGGTTTTGTCCATTGCAAACATTTCAATCAACCTATTGAGAATGAAAAAGAGCTGCAAATGCCAAAGCGGTGAAAGCGGTGGTTGTAGTTGTCAAAAACAAGCATAACAAATGGCTGTTCAGGTAGATAAAAAGGTAGTCTTTATGGGTGTTGGTATCCTTGTAGGTGTCATCGGCATTGCTATTGCAAGCCGTTGGCTTTACAAGAAACTGGATATTCAAACCAAGTTAAAGCTTCGTCAGCTTCGACCTGAAGTAAGAAAGAAGGTCGAGAAGTTTCTCATCAAAGCCCAAAAGGCAGGCATTCCACTTAAAGTAACCAGTGCTTACCGTGATTGTGAAGAGCAAAACAAACTCTATGCACAAGGACGAACAGCTCCCGGAGGAATTGTTACCAATGCCAAATGCGGACAGTCGGACCACAATGTAGGAGTAGCGGTAGATATCGTTCCAATTGTTGATGGACGAGCCAATTACAAAGTGCCTGAATCGGTATGGAATACTATTGGAGCCATTGGTGAAAGTGTTGGTCTGTCATGGGGAGGGCGATGGACTTCTTTTAAAGACCGTCCACATTTTTACGACCGTGGAGGTAAATCCATTGCACAGCTTTGGACTGAACAACAAAACTTAGCAAACCTAGCATAATGAGCGAAGCAACAAGAGTACATAAAAACGCCTATCGAAATGGTAATGCCTCTTCCATGTTAGACTACTTGGAAGAGCTGATACTTATTCAAAGTGGTGAAAACGGAAGGTTCACTATTCCTGAAACTGAGCAAGGATATGAAGACTTGTCAGTTACCGATACGGAAGTGGCTCAATTGACCATTCCTGAAAATGCGATTTCTGCGACCATATCCATTGAAGCTGATGCAAGCATAACGGATAAATCAAGAGTAATTCGTTTCAAAGAAAATGGCAGTGATCCAAGTGCAAATTCGGGTATTGCTTTAGGTGATAATGACCTTTATGAAATTACCGGTCGATGGAATTTGGAAAGCTTTCGAGTTATCGGAATTGAAGCAGGGAAAAACAATGTTTTAAGAGTGCAATACTATCAATCTCCACAGAACGCATGAGGTATATCAATAAACAACGTTTTGTAAAAGCAAGTCAAACCATCGTTGAGCAAACTGGTGGAACAGATCCGGGAGGTGGAACTGGAGGTAGTGAAATTCAACTAACAAACCGTTCGGCTCAGATTTTAGAACCCGGTGATGTGGTAATCATTGAGAAAAACAATCCTTTATCGGTAACGACTACTAATTTGTATTACAGCGAAGATGTTATTGGTGTAGTGAAAACAGGTGGTGGAATAGGTCAATTGGTAACCATCCAAACATCAGGTATTGCAGATATTAAAATGACTGTTTTTCCTGTAAATATTGGTGACAACATTTATACCGGTGATGTTCATGGAAGAGGTTACGCTTCATCATCTTCCTGGCCGGGCACTTTTGCCAAAGCATTAGAATCAAAACCCAATGCCATTTTAGGAACTGTAAAAGCCCTTTTATCCGGAGGTGTACCGGAAGTTTATTAAACCAATTGATATGATTGAAATACTAAAGCTATCTATTCAGGAAAATAACGGTCAGAAAATGATTGGTGTCCGTTACCAAAAAGACGGTCAAGCCCAACCGTTTGTAATTTTCCATTATTCAGACCTCGATTCTCCAACTGGTAATTCTGAATTGAAAGAGGCGGTGAAGGCTTATTTGAGATAGTGTCTAAATTAAATTCCTCTCAGTAATTTTTCTATAACTTGCCTAAGCATAACTCCTTCTTTTCTCAAGTCATTTGAATAGTTGTTTAATCTCCATTGAAGAATAGTAAAACGCATACTCCCCATGAATACTGAAGCTAATTGATTCGGATCTACATCTGAACGGATTGAGCCATCTTGCTGTCCTTGTTGAATAATGCTAACAACTCTCTCCTTTTTATTCGTTAGTATGTTGTGAACTGCACTTGACAGTTTCTCTTCATACTGGAAACTAGTTTCTGCGAAAATAACCATCACAATGGCAGGATGATTGGAGAAATGTTCAAATTGAAAGTCAATGATCTGTTTTAACTTTTCTATCCCTTTATCTTCACTTTGAATCAATTCGGTCATCTTTGTTTTCAACCCCATTCCAAAGTAATTCAAGACGGACGATAAAATATCCGTCTTGTTTTTGAAGTGACGATAAATTGCAGGTTCACTAAACCCCATTTTTTCAGCTAACGCTTTGGTGGTTAGTTGTTGAATTCCTCCCTGATTAATTAATTCGGTTGCTGCATTGATGATCTCTATTTGTCGTGCCGTGTACTCCATATTACAAAGGTAAGTTAGTGCGATTAACTTATTACTGTTTTGCAAGTGTTTTTTTACTTGTAAAGCGTTCTTTAATTGAATCAACTACATAGTAAACAACTGGAACTAGGTAAACTGTTAGAATGAGTGATGATGTTACGCCTCCAATTATTACCCATGCCAATCCGTTCTTCCATTCGCTTGCAGTTCCTTGCGCCATGGCAATTGGTAACATCCCTACAATCATAGAAATACTGGTCATTAAAATTGGACGCATACGACCTTTTCCTGCTTCAATTAGAGCATCCTTGTAGTGCATTCCTTGTGCTTTCAATTGATTGGTAAAATCGACAATTAAAATAGCATTTTTCACCACTAATCCCATTAGCATAATCATTCCTAATAAGGCAAATAAGCTTAAGTGACTTTGCGAAAGATTCAATGCTAAGAAAGCTCCAATAACTGCAACTGGAATAGAAAACAATACCACAAATGGATAAATGAAGCTATCATATAGTGCAACCATAATGAGGTAAATAAGAATAAATGAAATCAATAGCACAGAACCTAGAGCACCAAAACTATCGTTCTGTCTTTTTATGTCACTTCCCCAAGTCATTTGCATTCCTTCAGGTAATGGATTTTCATTGATATAAGCTAAAACATCATCCGCTACACTTCCTGAAGGGCGACCTAATGCATCTGCTGTTATTGTTACAGCAGGCTGTCTATCTTTTCTCTCCAGTAGTGATGGAGATTCTTCTTGAATCACATCTGCAAATTGAGACACCTTAATTGGGATTCCTTTTGGATTAATGATGGTCATGTTTTTCAGATCGTCATATTCGTTTCGATTGAACTCATCAATATAGATTCTTACAGGATATTCTGTCCCTTGTTGGGTCAAAACTGCATCATCATTTCCAGTTAGTGCATTTCTAATACTCATTCCCACATAAGCTGCTGTTAAGCCGTATTTCTGCATTAATATATCATCTGGAATAACTCGATATTCTGGTGCACCATTTTCTACGGACAGTTGCACATTATCTGCTCCTGGAATCTCTTGTATGGCATTTTGTAAATTTGTTGATACATCCAATACTTCTTCAAAACTAGCTCCACTAATGGTTAATTCAATAGGTGCAGAGCGTGGAATTAAACCTAATCCTGCCATGGAGAAATTAATTCCTGCGAATTGATCTTGAAGCTCAGCTCTAAGATCCTTCATGTAAGTCTCTGTTGGTTGAAAATCTCGATCTTCTTTTGGCTTCAGTTGAATAGTGAATTCTGTAATATTTGGAGAACCGACACCCAAACTTCCAATTCCTGTACTTGGACCTCCAACATTACTAAATACTGTTGAAATATCAGGTTGACTTAACAAAAACTGTTCTACTTGATAGGAAACAATGTTATTTTGTTTTAAGGAAGTCGTTTTATCGTATTCCAGAGATAGACGGAATTTTCCTTGATCTCCTGTTGCAATCAATTCTTTTCCAATGATGTTTTGTTTCATCATAATTCCTGTTAGCGCAAACAATGCCAAAAGTATTCCTGTAAAAATGAGTTTATGATTTAACACCCATTTTAACTGGTTTCCGTACCAATTGGTAAAATTGTCGAGTTGAACTTCAAACCAAATCAAGAACTTATTAAAGAAATTAGTAGGCTTTAAGTCTTCTGATTTACCAATTCTAGACGCCATCCAAGGTGTTAATGTAAATCCAACTAACAAACTGGTGAGGGTTGAAGTTATCACAACTACTGAGAATTGTTTGAGCATATCCGCTACAAATACTTGCAAAAAGAGAATCGGAAGGAAGACCACAATATCAACTAGCGTAATCGATAAGGCGGAAAAACCAATTTCCATACGCCCATCCATTGATGCTGTTCGTTTATCTTTGCCCATATCAAGGTGACGTTGGATATTTTCTAATACTACGGTTGCGTCATCTACCAAAATTCCAATAATTAACGACATGGCTAAGAGTGTCATTAGATTCAGTGTGTAACCAAGCATCCACATTACTGCAAAAGCGGTTACTAAAGAGGTAGGAATAGCGACCAATACGATCAAGGAGTTTCTAAAACTACGCAAGAACAGAAGCATTACTAGCGATACCAGTAATACTGCCATAATTAAATCGACAACAACCGAATTAACGGCAGCAATTGTATTGTCTGTACTATCATCTGCCACAATGAATTTGACATTACTTTCCTTGTTTTGATCTTCAATCCATTTTAATTTCTCTTTCACTTTTGTTGATACATCAACTGCATTGGCATCACCTTGTTTTTTGAGGAGAATACCAATACCGTTTTTACCATTGTAACGACTGACAGAAGTAATTTCTTTAATTCCATCTTTTACAACTGCCAAATCCTTAATGTAAATAGAAGTGCTTGGAGGAAAAATAGCTACCTGAATATTCTCTATGTCTTCTACTGTATTGTACTTGGATGATATTTTAACAGAGTTGGATTGAATTCCATTTTCAATTTTACCTGCTGGAATATCCAAACCAGATCTATTGATCGCTTCCACTATTTGCAACATTGGAATCTTGTAGTATTCCAATTTGTTTTCATCTACAAGCACCTGAATTTCTCTTTCTTCACCACCTAATATCGATAATTCTGCAACCCCTTTTATTTGTTGAATTTGAGGTAAGTATTCATCCTGCATTTTTTGATAGAATTCTGTTGCAGGCAAATCACTGGTTGCACTAATCGACATTATCGGTAAATCGTTCGGAGATACCTTACTCATTTCAGGACTAAGAACATCAGCAGGTAAATCTTTACTGATGTTATCAATGTATCTCTGAGCATCTTGCATGGTTTTGTCCAAATCAGTTCCATACTCCAAATTGGCAATAATGACGGAAGCATTGGGTAATGATTTTGTTACCAAGTAATCAACTCCTTCAAGGTTAGAAAGTGCATCTTCAATTTTGCGAGACACAGATGTTTCCACTTCTTGAGGTTCTGCACCCGGATAGACCGTTTTAATTACTACAACTGGCTGATTAAAATCGGGCATTAACTCATAACTCAAATTTTTAAACCCAATGTATCCTAAGAGGATAAACACACTGAATAACACAATAATCAGGGAGGGTCTCTTTATCGAAATTTCGGTAATATTCATGACATTTAGATTATTGGTTCACAATTACATTGGCGTTATCAAAAAGATTGATAAATCCTCCTGTTACAATCGTATCTCCTTTTTTGATCTCACCATTAACAGATAGATAATCTCCGTTTCTTGATAGAATTGAAATTGGTGTTCTAACAGCTTTGCCATTGGATACAACATATATTTCTGGATTTGATTCAGATCCAATAATAGCCTTTGAGGATATAGTTAATGCATCATTCGAGCTTTGATTGGTAACGAATTTTAACTCACCATTCATTTTAGGTTTTATTCCATTTGAATTGTCTAGTGCAAACTCAACTTTGAAACTGTTTCCCATGCCACCTTTACTGCTTACTTGGTTTAAACTTGCCGAAATAGATTTAGGAGATATACCTGTTGTTACAGAGTAATGTTGATTCTCTGTAAACAAATAGAGGTCTTCTTCGGGAACATTAATTACAAACTTTAATTCTGATTGATTGATTAGTTCAAACAAAGGAACGGCAGGTGAAGCAAATCCACCCACTTCACAAAACTTCATAGAGACCACTCCATTAAATGGCGAACGAACAGTTGATTTATTGATTTGTTCAAGGATTGTTTTCTTCTCTGCTTCAATGGTAGCAATTGCGTTTTGCGTTTTTTCCAAAGTGATAGCAGGAACGGCATCTTCATTCGATAAAGTCTGATAGCGGGCTTCATCCTTTTTTAAACCACCTAATTTGGTTTCAAGAACATTCAATTGAAGTTGAAGCATTTGGTCATCCATTTTCAGTAAGGCTTGCCCCTTGGAAACTTTTTGACCTTCATTCACAAAGATTTGGGTGATTTTGCCTTGTATATCAGCACTCACTTTTACTTCATTCATTGATTCAAACAAACCACTAAATGTTTTGTTTTGTATTTCACTTATATCTTTTACTACTTCACCAAACACTTTTACTGGAGCTTCTTTATCGTATTTATAAACTCGATTTTCTGCTTCCTTTTTGTTTTGAGCTAATTGGATAATAACTATGGCGAGCAAGCCCACAATTATTAATATGCTTATGATTCTTTTCATGACCCTAATTATTTGAAATGTTGTTGGTTAATTTTTTTAGTTCTAAATCAGCTGCAAGGAATTCAGCTATACTTTGAAGATAGTTTTGCTGTTTCTGAATAAGCTCGTTTTGTGCAATCATTAAATCGTTCACAGAAATTAGCCCTTGTTTATGTTTCTTTTCCTCCTGCTCATAGATGGCCTGAGCTAGATCGACTTGTTGTTCGCTTAGCGTAACATTATTAAAGGCATTTTCTAATTGCAAAACAGCATTTTCAACTTCAACTTGTTGCGCATCTTTGGTCAATTCCTCCTTTAATTTTAAGTTCTCTAACTCTAGATTTTTTTGACTTATCCTTTTATTCGTAACCGTACCATTGAATAGAGGAAAAGAGAATCTAATTCCAGCATATCCAATAGGATAAAAGTTTAGAAACTGATTTGGACTCTGATCATATCCAAAGCCTTGCGTTCCGTATGTTGCTACAAATCCAACCTCTGGTATATATTTAGATCGTTTAAGTGACTTTAAATCAATATTGACAATCTCTTGTTGCAATTGAATGATTTCTATATCCTTATTGCCATTGTCTTTATACTGCATAAGGTCAATCATTAATATATTGTCCTCTACCTCAATAGTTGAAGCACTTCCTGTAAGCAATTGAAGTGCATTATAGATTTGCTGTAATTTGACATCCAGATTGGCTTGATACGACTGGAGTGTGGATACTTTTAACTCCAACTTCTTCACATCATTTTGATTTGCTAACTTTTGTTCGGCTAGTAATTCAATGTTTTTCTTAACTCTTTCTGTATTTGAAATGGTCGAATCAATAAAAACCATTTGGCTCTTTAATAGCTGAGCATTTCGATAAATGTTTGAGACTTCAAAATAAATTTGGTCATACGTCTTTTGGACTTCTAGCTCTACTATTTTTTGAGAAGTTTCCAACTTATTAATGTTGCCCATCAGCCCTGATGAATAAATAGGAACTTGTAACAACACATTTGCATTGATGTTATGAGGTACTCCAAATTGAGCTTCTTTAAATTGTCCCTCTGGTCCACCGAAAACCGATAATGGCATTAGCTGATAAGGGAGTTCAATGAAGTATTTATACTCACCATTAATACTAAGCTTTGGTAAAAGATTGGATTTAACTTCCTTATGTTTCAGAGCTGATAATTCTTGAGTATTCTCAGCAATGGCAATTTTCTGATTGTTCGCAAAAGCGCTATCAATACATTGCTCTAGTGTCCATGTTTGTCCGTATAGATTTATACTACTTAATAATAAAATCAACACGTTAGTAATTACTAACCTCATAACGCAAAAAATTTTATTTCAATAATACCAATTGACTGGTTTCCATTCCATCCACCCAATGCTTTACCATTGGTTCAATTAAAACACTATCGCCACTTGTAAGATCATGTGTTTCTCCTTTCTCATTTTCAAATCGAGCTGAACCACTTACACAAATTAAAAAAGCCTCCGTTTTAGTAATATGCTCTTTAAGCTGTTCTCCTTTTTTGATTTGTATTGCAGTTGCGCTTCCTTCAACTCCTTTGAATAAAGGGTATGCAGAAACGACTTTTTCTGAGTGCTTATCTTTTATATTCATTTGAAATACGTATTAAATTCATTCATTGATTCTTGTATTGCTTCAAAAGATTGCTTTTGATCTTCTTTTGAATCTGCTGCATTGAGTTCTTTTACCAAATCAATAAAAGGAAGTAGCCATTTATGAAGTTCATCATGCGCTTTTCCTGTCATTGTGCAATTTGATGTTAGAAGACCTATATTCTCATCCAACTTAGATCCAAGTTCATCATAGTTTCGACTGGATTGATTTGAAGTAGACTTTATATCCGATTCCATATTTTTAATATGAACCATCATTTCCTTGTTCACTTTCCATTTCTCATTGTTTACCAATTCTATATTGTAGGTATTCTTATTTGATTCAGAATTTTCCTTGGAATCTGATTGGTTCGTACAGCTAATAGTCATTAGAGTTAAACTTATTACTGCTATTCTTAATATGCTTTTCATAACTACATTAGTTAGTATTCACTAACAAAGGTAGTGAAATATTTTTTCTTTCAAATTATTTTCCAATTTATATTGATATCCCCACAAGCTTTGCATGGTGTAGAATTATGTCCACATCCTGCATAATAAAGTTCGATATTTGTCGGTTTCCTTGTACTCAAACCTCCTCAATGCAAATTGTGGAGGTTTTTTTATGCATTCTTCTCTCTTCGTCACACCACGGCACAGACCGGGACATCTGAAGAGAGATTCTAGTAATGACTTTCGGAAAGTCTTTTTTATTGCTCTCCCGTCATACCACGGCACTGACCGGGGTATATGGAGAGAGGCTCTAAATCATTCCAGCACACCTAACGTGCCAAGAGCAGGATTACCAAAACCAATTTTACCAGAGGCATTGATACTCACCCTGGAAGCTGTAGTTTCTGTAGAGACCCACTTGGCTTTTCCGCTAGTAGTCAAAGCTCCCAGGAAATTATCAGTTCTTACCAGGCCTTCTATAGTACCGAAATTTCCACCGGAAAAATTATGGCCTGCAACAACGATTTCCTCGTTACCTACGGCAATATCCAGAAGTTGCGTAGAAGTTTCAAACGTCCATTTAATATTGCCATCTTCATCCAGTCTAAGTACATCCGAAACCGTATTGAGATATATTTCAGAGCTACTCACTACTTCCAATCCATAACCACACGCACCAAGGTCTTCCTTCGTATAAATCAGTTCTCCCTGTGGGCTTAGTTTTCTCAAATAGATCAAATCATTAGCACATTCATAACAAAATACATTGCCATCATTATCCACATCCACACCTCTAAGTCCGGAAGAAGTAGCGATAGGAGAAGGAAATAACCAAAGCAACTCTCCGGCAGGACTGAACTTTACTACTGCCGCCGAACCAAGTATATTCCCAAGGTAAGTTTCACCAGTGAGTAACTGAACCGTACCATTATAAATACCACCAAGAATAATATTGCCGTCATTGTCTATGGCAATTCCCGCAGGTTTATCATTACCTGATCCCTGAATACTATTGGCGCTGACTTGCGTATTGGAAGATGGATGCAGCTCCAAATACATGACGTTTTGAAAATCCACATCTTTACCTGAAACCACCGGATTGCCATTAGGCAGGAAGTCCATATAGTTGAGATCATGAAATACCTGCAACCCAAGATTCATAGTGTGCTCTATCACTCCTGCTTGATCATACTGTATCAGGAATCCGTTTCTGAGTCCTACAGAAACAGACTGAAGCCCATCTACCCCGGGATTTCCGGTATAGTCTCCCACCACGAAAAGTTCCCCATCATGATTGATCTCCACATCCATTCCCTGCAGTCCGTTGATTTGACTCTTCCATGCAATAGATGGAACACCTTCATTTGGAGCACTGGCTGAGGGTGTACCGTCATCATCACCAGAGCAGGAATAAAACAAAGCCAGGAGCAACAGGCTTAGAGTAACAGGAATGATACGTAAAGACATAAATGGATTTTTATTTAAAAATAACCTCTGGCGACTAATAGACCATCAATTTTAGAAATAAGAATAAGGAAATATAACAATTCAGTTTTAGGAAATAATTGATTAATCCACTATTTTAACTCAAAATAATCCAAAGTGACAGACCTTCCAATTCACAAAAAACTTGATACCGGAGCTTTATCCCAGTGCTTTAAAAACACCTCCACTCCATATAAGTTTTACTGGTTTCTCTCAATTCTAGACTTTGTAGAAAAAGGCCAAAATGAAATTCAAAAGAAAGAACTCTTTGCGGGTTTGCTTGCAAATGCTTGGTATGTAGTCAATTATTACAAAATTTCATTTGGAACTCAGGATCAAATCATATCCAAAATACAAGAAATAAAAGGTGTAGAAAACCTTAATATCGATCAGAAAAAAGAAATTGTATTTAAAAGGTTAGCTACTAGTAAAAAACGAATCACCATTGAAGGATTATTTCACTTTAACAAACAAGTTCCATATCGATTTTTAAGTCCATGGATTGGGGATGCAAGCTCAGAGAAAAGAGTAATGGAGTCATCACTTATTTTAAATAAAACTCCATATCAATTGTATCCCAATAAAATCGTTCTATACCCAATGTGGGTAGAATATTTCAAAGCAAACCTTCAAATACTAAGGGCATTTTGCAATTGGCATCTAACAACATATTTACAAAAGAAGAACCCAAATACACCAAATATTGGCAGTAAGTTATTCAGACCTGAAAGAAAGGGTCTTACAAAAATCAAGAGAGACATCTGGGATCCGATAATAGATCAAAACAATGGCTTTACCTGTTTATATACAGGAAGAACGTTAGCAAAAGACAATTATGAGTTGGATCATTTTATTCCGTTCGCTTGGGTCTCACATGATTTAATTTGGAATCTTGTTCCCGCAGATTCTTCTACAAACAACATCAAACGAGATAAAATCCCAGAATTAGACATGTTTATAGAAGGTTTTTACGAACGACAAAATCAAGCACTGGCTACTGCTAAACTGAGAAATTTAGATAAATATTTAGGAGAGTATATATCAGTTTTCCATTCACTTGATATTTCAATAAACCAGTTTAGAAATATCCTTTTCCCGATTATTGAAACGGCACTACTGAATGGGTTCAACAAATGGGAACAAAGTTGAAGAATATCTACTCACATCTCACTGCAAAGGACCGTAAATCACTGTCTTTCCCCTCCAAAATTCTAATTGAAAGGAAATTATTGAAAGGTAGGGTTTTAGACTTTGGATGTGGGTTTGGGAAGGATGTAGAGGAGTTGAAAAAAAAGGGATTTGAAATAACAGGTTTTGATCCACATTACTTCCCATCGTACCCTACGGGTAAATTTGACACTATCATTTGTCATTATGTGCTTAATGTTTTGGACAAAAGGGAACAATTCAAAGTGCTGATTGACATCTCGCGACTATTGAAACCTGATGGTCATGCATACTTTACGGTACGAAGAGACATTAAAAAGCCAGGTTATAGGACACACAAAATCCATAGGTTACCGACTTTTCAAACTAACGTCAGGCTTTTATTTCCATCAGTTTTTCTAAATGAAAATTGTGAAATCTACGATTATCAAAGAATTGTGGATTTAGACCTTGAGGTTGGTTGTATATTCTGCCATCCTAAAAAGTTAGATTTCATAGCTGAATCAGCTTTATGCTATGCTGCGTATGACAAATATCCAGTTAATCAAGGACATGCTCTGATCATACCAAAAAGACATACTCAGAACTTTTTTGAACTAACAGAATCTGAAAAAACGTCAATCTGGTTGATGGCAGAAGAGGTTAAGAAAATTTTAGAGAAAGAATTTGATATAAAAGATTTCAACATTGGATTCAATATCGGAGAAACAGCAGGTCAAACAATTATGCATACACACTTACATATAATCCCTAGATATAAGGGAGATGTTGAAAACCCAACCGGAGGCATTAGAAATGTGATTCCAGGGAAAGGTGATTATAAAACCGATAGTGCTAAATGAATCGTATTGCCTTTATCGACACTGAAGTAGACCAGAAAAGTAAACGTATTCTGGATATCGGCGGAATAAACGAAAATGGAAGCCAATTTCATTCAAATTCAATGGATGGTTTTGTGAATTTCTTAAAGGATTCTGCCTTTATATGTGGTCACAATATTATCAATCATGACATCAAATTCCTGAAAGAAGTATTCCCAAAAGGTCAATTGGATGGCTTTGAAATAGTTGATACCCTTTATTTATCCCCATTGCTGTTTCCTACCAAACCTTATCATGCTTTACTGAAAGATGATAAGCTACAGACCGAGGAAATGAACAATCCGTTAAATGATTCAATAAAAGCCAGGGATTTGTTCTTTGATGAAGTTGCCGCATTTAATAATTCAGACCGTGCCTTCAGGCAAATTCTTTTTTCTTTACTAAAAAATCAAAGTGAGTTTACATCCTTTTTTCAATTCATCGATTTCAATCCGGAAGAATCCGACATTTCTGAATTAATACATAAATACTTTTATTCCAGAATATGCAGTCAGGCAAACCTGAATAAAATAATAGATAACACCCCAATAGCATTAGCCTATGCTCTTTCACTAATCAATTCCACCAACAGATATTCCATCACCCCTCCTTGGGTTTTAAAAAATTATCCTGAGGTTGAGAAGATTATGTTTCAACTCAGAAACAACCCATGTTTGGAGGGATGTGAATATTGCAATCAGGCTTTGGATATTCATGCCGGATTAAAGAAGTTTTTCGGATATGATTCTTATAGAACATACGGGGAGGAGCCATTACAAGAAAAAGCTGTTGAAGCCGCAATAAATAATAAATCTTTATTGGCAGTATTTCCAACAGGAGGAGGTAAATCGATCACTTTTCAGGTTCCTGCATTGATGAGTGGCACGAATACAAGAGGTTTGACTGTAGTGATATCTCCCCTTCAATCACTGATGAAAGATCAGGTGGATAATCTGGAAAAAATAGGAATTACTGACTCTGTCACAATTAATGGCTTACTTGATCCTATAGAGCGACAAAAGTCATTTGAGCGAGTGGAAGATGGCTCTGCCTCGATCTTATACATTTCACCTGAGTCCCTCAGATCACTATCAATCGAGCGCCTAATACTTGGAAGGAAAATATCCAGATTTGTTATCGATGAAGCTCATTGCTTTTCTTCATGGGGTCAAGATTTTAGAGTTGACTACCTATATATTGGAGAATTCATAAAATCTATTCAGGAACAAAAGCAATTGGAAGAAGGTATTCCTGTTTCGTGCTTCACAGCCACCGCCAAGCAAAAGGTCATTGAAGATATTCGGATATATTTCAAGGAAAAGCTCGACCTAGACTTTGAAGTATTTAGTTCCAAAGCTTCCAGAACAAATCTTCACTATCAGGTTTTCGAGAAAAATACAGAAGAAGAAAAGTACATTGCTGCCAGGGATTTGATTGATGAAAAAAATTGCCCTACAATTATCTATGTTTCCAGAACCAGAAGGGCATATGAATTGGCCGAAAGGTTTACTAAAGATGGCTATGCTGCCAAGCCGTATCATGGAAAAATGGATAAGCAAGAGAAATCTGCCAATCAGGATTCCTTTATCAATGGAGAAGTCCAAATAATGGTGGCTACATCTGCCTTTGGAATGGGGGTTGACAAGAAAGATGTTGGGATGGTGATCCATTATGAAATTTCTGATTCCCTCGAAAACTATATTCAGGAGGCTGGAAGAGCAGGACGAGATGAGAATATCACAGCTGATTGTTATGTCCTTTTTAATGAAGAGGATTTGAGCAAGCATTTCATAATGCTCAATCAAACAAAGCTCAGCATTAAAGAAATTCAGCAAATCTGGAAAGCAATAAAAGACATTACCCGGTTTAGAATGACCGCTTCTAATTCAGCATTGGAAATTGCTCGTAAAGCCGGATGGGATGATAATATTCTTGAGATTGAAACCAGGGTGACCACTGCTATTGCCGCTTTGGAAGATGCAGGTTATTTGAAGCGTGGACAGAACATGCCGAGAATATTTGCCAATAGCATACTCTCAAAAAATGCACAAGAAGCAATTGATAAAATCAAAGAGTCGGAAAAATTTCAGGAAAATCAAAAGGAAAAAGGAGTCAGAATTATTAAAAAACTTTTTTCTAGCAAAAACAGGAAACAGAACGATGATGAAGTGGCAGAATCAAGGGTCGATTATATATCAGATCACCTCGGGATAGTAAAGGAGGAAGTAATCAACATTGTGAACCTTCTTCGCGAGGAAAAAATCCTTGCAGATGCAAAAGATCTGACCGCTTTTATCAAGAAGGGAGAAAACATAAATCGTTCATTAAATATTGTTCAGACCTATGCCAGAGTTGAGCAGTTTCTTCTTACACATTTCGAAGAAGAAGAGAAAAGTTTTCATATCCGTGAGTTAAATGAATCAGCTGAAGAAGCAGGATGTAAAGGAGTGTCGCCAAATAAAATAAAAACGATCATTAATTTTTGGGCCATTAAGAATTGGATTAAGCGTCAGCTCGATCATTCCAAAAATCATGTTATAGTACTGTGTACGCAACCGAAGGATAATCTTAACGAAAAATTAGAAAAGCGCCATTTACTAGCGCAGTTTATCGTTGAGCATTTGTTTAGAAAAAGTATTGGCTCTGAAGCAAATTCGAGTAAAGAAGAGATCTTGATTGAGTTTTCTGTAAACGAGCTGAAAGATGCATATTTAAATACTCCAGGCTTGTTTAAGCTTGAAGTCACACTGGATGATATTGAAGACACTTTGTTCTACTTATCACGGATAGATGCAATAAAAATTGAAGGTGGTTTTCTGGTGGTTTATAACAGGTTGACTGTGGAGAGAATCGAGGAGGATAATAAGAAACGATATAAGCTTGAAGACTATGAAAAACTGCATCAATTCTATGAAAGTAAGATGCAACAAATTCATATCGTAGGAGAATATGCAAAGAAAATGATCGCTGATTATCAGGATGCATTACAATTTGTAGAGGATTATTTTCAACTGAATAATGAATCATTCCTCAGTAAGTATTTTAAAGGAAGTCGCAGAAATGAAATAAGCAAAAACCTAACTCCTTCCAAATTCAAGCAATTATTTGGTGAATTGTCCCCTGCTCAATTAAAAATCATCAATGATAAACAATCTAAGCATATTGTAGTAGCAGCTGGCCCTGGAAGTGGTAAGACAAAAGTTTTGGTTCATAAGCTTGCTTCACTTCTGCTTATGGAAGATGTGAAACATGAACAGCTTTTGATGCTCACCTTTTCAAGAGCTGCCGCAATAGAATTTAAAAAGCGCCTGCTAAAGTTAATTGGCAATGCTGCCCAATTTATAGATATCAAAACTTTTCATTCATACTGTTTTGACCTGCTTGGGAAGGTTGGTACCATAGAAAAATCTAGCGATATTATAAAAAGCACAATAAGCACAATAAGCTCAGGGGATGTTGAACTCAGTCGAATTACTAAAACTGTCTTGGTTATTGATGAAGCTCAAGATATGGATGAAGTTGAGTTCAACTTGATCAATGTTTTGATGAATCAAAATGAAGAAATGAGAGTCATAACTGTCGGTGATGATGATCAAAACATTTATGAATTCAGAGGTGCAAGCTCCAAGTATTTGGAACAATTCATTGAAGAAAAGCATGCTATAAAATACGAACTCATAGAAAATTATAGGAGTAAGTCCAATTTGGTTGATTTTGCCAATCAATTCGTTCCCAGCATTTCACATCGACTGAAATCTATACCGATCATTGCTAAGCAATCAGATTTTGGTAGAATCAAATTGGTTCACTATCAAAGCAAGAATTTAATCCTCCCATTAGTAAAGGATGTAATCAAAACTGACTTACATGGAACGACATGCATCCTGACCAAAACAAACGATGAAGCATTATTGATTTCAGGACTTTTAATTAAAAACAATCGCCATGCAAAACTGATACAAACAAATGACGGATTTAACTTGTATAACCTTTTTGAGATTCGGTTTTTCTTAGATCAATTATCGATAGAAGGAGATTCTTATATAATCAGCGATGATGTTTGGAGGGAGGCCAAAAGAAAATTTAAGAATAAATTTCAAACAAGCTCAAAGTTTGAAATCTGTAAAAACCTGATTCTGGATTTTGAGGCGATCAATACTAAAAAGAAATACAAGTCTGATTTTGAAGTCTTTATTCGTGAGTCCAAACTTGAAGATTTTTATGCTGAAAATGCAGAGGTAATCTTTGTATCAACCATTCATAAGGCCAAGGGAAAAGAGTTTGATAATGTGTTTTTAATGCTCGATAACCTTGTGCTTAATTCAGACCAAGACAAGCGTCAAATATATGTTGCTTTGACTAGAGCAAAGAACAATCTTTCAATCCATTTGAACAGCAATTTCCTTAGTCAAATCGAATCCCAAGGAATTGAAAAAGTTAATGATAACACTATTTACACCATGCCAGATGAATTGGTACAGCATTTAGGCCATAAAGATGTTCAATTGGGCTATTTCAAATATGTTCAGCATAGAATAAATAACTTGATCTGTGGAGATAAACTTTTTCTATCAGAGGGCGGCTGTTTAAACGAAAATAGGGAATTGATTCTGAAATTCTCAGCGAGTTATAAACGCACTTTAGGTGAATTATCGGCAAAAGGCTTTATACCAGTTCAAGCAAAAATAAATTTTATAGTATTTTGGAAAGGAGATGATATGGATCAAGAAACTAAAGTCATTTTGCCAGAAATTGATTTTGAAAAATAAAATTTAAGTTCTGATTTCTTTTTAAGCTCATGAATGATTGGTCTGAAATAGAAGTTGAGTTAACAGTATCGAGCTATTTTAACATGCTCGAAAAGGAAATGATTGGACAGAAATATTCGAAAGCCGAATATAGAAGGAGTCTGTTACCTCTGCTTAACAATCGAAGTGAAGGATCAATCGAATTTAAGCATCAAAATATAAGTGCAGTATTAATCCGATCAGGACAACCATATATCAAAGGATATTTACCTCGATATAATTATCAAAAGGCACTTGAAATGGCAGTCGAAAATCACCTTAAGTCAAATCCTGTTTTTGGAAATTACTTTCAGCGATTTATCGAACAGTTAGTTGATTTGCCAGACCTAGAGCACTTTAATTTTGACAATATTTTGGTGGATCCACCAAAAAATAATTTCGTAGAAGAACCCAGGTCTGAATATGACAGAAAATCCACTAAGGTCAATTATCTGGAAAGGGAACAAAGCAATACTCAACTCGGTCAAATGGGCGAAGAATTCGTTTTGGAATATGAACGGTTCAGACTTCAAAAACTAGGCAGAACTTCGTTGGCTAAAAAAATAGTTTGGATTTCCAAAGAAGAAGGAGATGGAGCTGGTTATGACATCCTATCTAAAAATGTTGACGGTTCTGATAAGCACATTGAAGTCAAAACAACCAAATTGGGAAAAGAAACTCCTTTTTATTTTTCAATTAATGAGTTAAACTTTTCCAAAGATTTTAAAGATTCGTATCATCTATTTCGGTTGTTTGATTTTAAGGAAAAACCAAGAATATTCGTTAAGAATGGGGCATTAAATGAAATATGTTATCATACTCCTGTAAATTTCAAAGGGCATTTTTAATCACCCAAACCCCCATCTGTTCCTGTGGTTTTCCAAATTTTCCCTGGATGGCCGGCACTTTGAAGATTCTGGAAGTAAGATTTTGCTTTTATTGAACTGTGAGATTTTATAAGGTGAATCAGACTCTACAAATCCATCAGAAATGATCACTCGATAATCATCATCAATGGCAATTAGTCCACGATCAAAAGCCCTGTGAAGATTCGGCGAAAGTGAAATTCCATTAGTCACTGTATCATCATGACTCTCTGCCCATGGCACAATATGGCAGGCATCAATCATCGATGCATTCATGGTGGTATCCACACGCATCCCGCTGATTGCACAGGTATTATTGTATAATTGAGGTATCAACTTCTTGAAGGCCGCCTCCCTCATAAAATCTTCTTCCTCCATAATCTCTTTGGCTTGGTTTTTTAGTTGAATTATACGACCCACATATTCAGAGGGTG
This sequence comes from Bacteroidia bacterium, assembly GCA_030425425.1. Lineage (GTDB taxonomy): Bacteria > Bacteroidota > Bacteroidia > Cytophagales > Cyclobacteriaceae > Marinoscillum. The sequence continues at coordinate 23,326 of JAUIAO010000065.1, forward strand.
GCTCATTCAATATCTGTGAATCTATCTCTTTGAGATAATCTACCGGAAAGTCATAAAATCCATTTCCTGAGAGGTCAAAATACTTTTCTATAATTCGAGCTTTTGCAATCTCCCTATTAGGCTTGTCTAGCAAGAAATTGAAGAATTCATCCGCAAGCTTACCATACCTTACGTAAGTTGATAAAGTGGACAGACTTTTAACTGAGTTAGATGATGTCAACACATTTTCGAAACCCAATAAAGTTTCCAGCTTCCATATTTGAGATTTCTCATTTTGCAGATGAAAGAACGGCAAAGCAAAATTCGGAGTATGGCCTGTTTTCACCAGTTGGTTCCAATAGCCTCTGAAATATCCTACTATTTCTGCACTGATTGGAAACTGATTTTGAACTACAGATCCTTTATCAATTGCTTCGACCAATGCTAAAACAAGGATGGGTTTATGTGGTGCTTTGCCATATTTGGTCGAACCTTGCTTAAACGATATGTATCTTTCCAGATTCACTTTTTAAATCTAATTAAAACCTTTTACCCTTCATCCAACACCTGATAATTTCAAATTGAATCACCAATTCTTACAAAGAGAAAACCGTTCAGACCTGATTATTTGTCAACAAATTATCTCACATCAAATACATTGTAATTCACACTTCAAAAAACCTCTCCCAAACCTCAGAAACGCACTTTAGCAAAACCCTCTTTGGAACACACGTGATTGACGCTCCAAACACACGTGTTTCATCGGGCAAACGCACGTGATTGAGAGCCGAAACACACGTGTTTCAGGCAGCCATTATTTTCTGCATATTTTTCTATAAAAATTTCATTTTTCACAAAAACTGGAACGGTATTTGTTTTCTGACAACTGTCTTAAGACTTGTCGAATAGCGCACTCGACCGCTAAACAAGCCAAGCCCAGCGACCGTCTCTCTGCCCTTAGCAAGACGTAGCAAAGCAACCCTTTTTATGGTTTTTCAGATTACACCCATAAGCTCCCGGTAGGCAATACCGCGCTTTGGTCTCCGTACTGGCCCAGGTCACTCAGCCCTAGCTGTGCCTGGCATGTGAAGCACCCTTATTAATTGTTTCATTATTAAATTTTAAAATCATGTCTGTTCAATATAAAGCAATGGCCAAAGGACAACCAGGGGTTGTTGGTGGTGGTGACCACAAATTCTACGCATCTATCGTCAGAGGCAAAAAGATCGATCTTCGTACTATGCTGGGAGAAATCTCCGAGCTGAATGTGGCGCATTCTGGAGCTATACTGGCGGTACTGGAGTGTTTCCTCTCCAGGGTAGATTATCATATCACCAATGGGCGTGCTGTGGAGCTGGGGCAGCTGGGATCATTTTACCCTGCCATCAGCAGCACTCCCTCTGATACAGAAGTGGAAGTTCGTGGAGAAAACATCAAAAAATTCAGGGTCAACTTTCGCCCCAGCATGCTGCTCCGGGAGCGATTGGATCATGTGAAATTTGAAAAAGTAACGGATGAAATATCCACGGCAAAAGCGCCTACTGAGCAATAGTAATTGCCAGTTTCTGAGTACTGAGGCCACATATCCCGATAGCTCATCGGGGAATGTCAGGAGCGTCAAACCTCTCTGAGATTCTCTGTGGCCTTTTTCAATCATGATTATCAACTTTTAAAACTCCAACAGCGATGAAACATCTCCCCTATCTCCTCACAGCTTTACTCCTAAGCATCATCATCTATCAAGCGGCTTTCCAGCGTGGTATGATGCAAGAGACGCTGCACACTACTCAGTCGATTAATCACCAGCTGGACTCTCTCTGGAGCATTCTATCGATCTATGAAACCACGAGGCAAGATTATCAGGAAGCCACTGACCTATTGGCAATGACACAGGCGAGCATTCTGCAAGCAGAACAAGACCTTCTGGCAAACTCAGCCAATCATGAAAAAGATCTGCTCAGCATCCGAGAGCAATTGCTACTGTTAACACAGCGTAAGCTGAATCACACCACCGCACCTCCTGCATCTATCGACTCGTTACTCTTCCAGCCATGAAAGCACTCTCATTCCTATTCCTTTTATACTGGTCGGTGACTGGATTTTCCCAACAAAAGTCATTTCGCTCCAGTGACACTCGCCTGAAAGTTTTTTATGGAGACACGGTAGCGATCCTCACCGACAGTGCCTACATCGTCAGTGCAGCACAGGCACTCTTGCTCAATGAGAAATTGATTGCCCTTCGCGATGCTCAGCAAAGAAATCGTGAACTGTATATTGCTCATGAAGAATTACAGGATCGTGTTCGCCAGATAGAGTTTCAGGTCTCCAGACTATTAGAGCGCATACAGTCTGACCATCGGGTAATGTCTGAGAACCTTCAGCTGATCATTACGGACCTGGACCGGAGTATTGCCATCCTGCAGCAAACGAACGCTACACTTTCTCTCAACAATGACCAGCTCCGCAACCAGCTAAATCAGATGGATCAGACCATCCAGCACCTTCGCCAGGAAAACAGGCGCATGGCTTTGCGTCGTATTTGGGATAAGGTGATTCTTGGGTTTGTTGCTTTTGGGGTTGGGTATTTGGTGGGGAGTGTTTAGGGACACCCCTGAAGAGACACCCCGATCTTCGCTTCTCTTCGTCTTGGAGTGACGGATGGTATAGGGACGATCTCACTTCTCGTCTTACCACGGCGCAGACCGGGGTAACTGAGAAGTGGTAAAGACTCCCCGGTAATGCAATTAAATACTTAATAAAGGCACATTCCATCAGGCATTCCGTGGAGTGACGTGTAAAAGCTACGCTGCGTCGTGGAGTGACGCTCCCCGATCTTCGCTTCTCTTCGTCGTGGAGTGACTGCAAGCACAAAAAACTATCTTACCAACACAGACAACACAATCGATTACATTTCTAAAGAAACAAAGCAATTGGTAAAATCACAATGCTTAATTTCGTTGGTAAAGCATTCTATTGAATCATAAATCCTAAACTAAATGAAATCTGTAAAACTGCTTCTTCTGATCATTTTTTCAACAGCATACGGAGCCCTTGAAGCTCAAGACTTCATGACCAATGTCTATGGCCGTCAGTCTCTGAGCCTAAATGGCACGTGGCAATACATTGTGGACCCATATGAAACCGGCTTCTATGACTATCGCTTCAACGAAAAGCACGAAAAAGACCCTGGTGCTTACTGGAATAGTGGGATCCCGGTGAACAAAACCGCGATGGTGGAGCACGGATATGATGATAAAAACACGTTGGAGGTGCCTGGTGATTGGAATTCTCAAGACCCGATGTTTTTGTACTATGAAGGCACTGTGTGGTATAAAAAATCTTTCGATTATGAAATGCAAGGTGATGACAACCGGGTGTTTTTGTATTTCGGGGCAGTTAATTACAAAGCAGATGTCTATCTCAATGGTAAAAAGTTGGGCAGCCATATTGGAGGTTTTACACCATTTCAGTTTGAAGTGCCAGTAGGCCTGCTAAAAGCATCGGACAATTTTGTGGTGGTAAAAGTGGACAACAAACGTCACAAAGATGAAGTGCCGACTGTAAACACCGACTGGTGGAACTATGGAGGGATCACCAGAGATGTGATGTTGATCGAAACTCCAGCAACTTTTGTGGAAGATTATTTCATCCAGCTGACCACACCTACTTCACAGCTAAAACCAATTACCAAAAGAGCTGAAGCTTCCGGCTGGATCACATTGAATGGTGCCAGTGAAGGAGAAGAGGTCACCGTAGAAATACCAGAATTGAAGATCAAAAAGACCATTGCATACTCGGGCGAACGAACACCATTCGCATTGTCGATGAAAAAAGTGGAGCTCTGGTCGGACACCAATCCTAAACAATACGACATAAAAATCAGTACTGTGGATGATCAATTAAATGATCGTGTAGGATTCAGAAAAATAGAAGTCACCCAAACGGATATCCTCCTGAATGGCCAACCTGTATTTCTCAGAGGCATTTGTCTGCATGAAGAACTGGCCACAGAAATGCGCAGAGCAGCAACCAAAGAAGATGCATTGAAACTACTAGGTTGGGCTCAGGAATTGAACACAAACTTTGTGAGGCTGGCGCATTATCCACACAATGAGCACATCGTCAGAGTAGCTGATTCACTGGGAATATTGCTTTGGTCTGAGATTCCGGTATACTGGACCATCAACTTTAGTAATCCGGAAGTATTGGCTAAATCAAAAGTGCAGCTAGAAGAAATGATTACACGTGACCGTAATAGACCGAGCATCATCATCTGGTCCGTAGGAAATGAAACCCCCGTTTCGGAAACGAGAACAGAGTTTATGAAATCGCTGGTAGTAAAAGCTAAAGAATTGGATCCTACCCGGCTGATCTCTGCTGCTCTGGAAGTTCACTATAACAAGGAGCTGAATACCGTCAACGATCCTCTGGGTGCCTACACTGATATCGTCTCGGTAAATGAATACATTGGTTGGTACATAGGACTACCTTCATATTGTCAGACGGCCACCTGGAAAACATTGTACGAAAAACCCCTCATCATCAGTGAAACTGGCGGAGGAGCGAAAGCAGGGTTTCATGCGGATTCTATGACAAGATGGAGCGAAGAATACCAGGAATGGCTGTATGAAGAGCAAGTAGGAATGATGAAACGCATGCCAGAAAATTTCTCAGGACTAGCTCCATGGATATTAGTAGATTTTCGTTCGCCAAAGAGGAATAATCCTACCTATCAGGAAGGCTGGAACAGAAAAGGCCTGATAAGTGACAATGGTGAAAAGAAAAAGGCCTTTTTCGTTTTGAAAAAGTACTATGATGAAAAAGAAGAGGAAGGAAAATGATCATGTGCCGTGTATGACATGACCGTTTGATACTGACGCACTGTCTCACTGATTTACAATTTTATAAACCACAGGAAATCTCACAATTCAGAGATCAACCTGTGGTTTTTTAATTTGTTTGCTTCCTTTTTTGCACCCTGGTGATTTCACGAAAGCGAATCGGTTGAGGGCAGACACTTTGTTGCTTTTCGCAATGTCATTTTTTTTTGTATTCCGTCATTTCAGGGCGGACACTTTTTTGATCTAAGCATAAATCCAGGGATTACGCACAGGCATGCGCTCTGCCCCTCGTGAATGCTGCACATTTCGAACCAAGGGCTCGAACCCAAGTCTTATAAAATGAAAAGAGGCTGTCTCACAAGCATTTTGAACGACCTCCATTTTTTGTAGACGAGAATTTTCTCAGATAGGTACCCGAATACGCTCACACTTTAGAGACAGCCCCTTTCTATTTGACAGAGCCTGCCAGCCGCAGGCAGGGCGGAGAGGATTGAGCGTTTAAAAAGAGTCCGGTAGACTGTTTTAGCGAAAGGCCAGCTTATAGGGAAAGGCAAGTCATAAACACAGCCATGCGCTCTGCCCCTCGTGAATGCTGCGCATTTCGAATCAAGGGCTCGAACCCCAGTCTTATAAAATGAAAAAGAGACAGTCCCACAAGCATTTTGAACGGCCTCCATTTATTGTAGACGAAAATTTTCTCAGATAGGTACCAGAATACTCTCACATTTTAGAGGCAGCCCCTTTCTATTTGACAGAGCCTGCCAGCCGCAGGCAGGGCGGAGAGTATTCGAATCGAATCGTCGAACCGCCCCGGCACCTCGCGTTACAGCGGTTTTCAACATTTGATATGGGTTACTGATTTTTCGGTTCTACTCGTTGATGAGTTTGACTTCTTTATGAACGAAGGTGAGATGAAATCGAGTAGGAAACAAAGATAGGTGATCAAACCTATCTTTGTTGTCCTCTCACACCACCCAGCGTACTCTCGTACTGGGCGGTTTCTCTAAAGACATGTCGATA
>JAUIAO010000108.1 GCA_030425425.1 Bacteroidia bacterium
GTCTAGTTGCTTCCGGCTGCTGGCGTTGAACATCTTCTTGGCCCACTCGGTTTTCAAGTCCTCCATCATAGCGATCTGGTTCCAGACTTGGATTGGGAATTGATTCATTTTGTTGGTCTTTAAGTTCTTGATCTATCTGCTCAGGCGTACTAATGCCCTCGGTAGTAAATCCCGTATAATATCACACTCACTCATAGAAAGAACGCAAATACAGGCGTATAGATTCGCCAAGATCATTGATCATGGCTTTTGAATAGTCTGCAAATTGTCTTGATCCGGTTTCTCCATGGTAAACGGCTAATAATATTCCGTCCTACATCATTTCAGGGTCAATACCGGTTCTTAATTCACCGCCTAACTTCTTTCTCAGTCGCTCCCTAGTTTTTACAGCGACATCCTCTGTGACAATTTTGTTATTCTTTCCGTAGGTTGATAATTTCTCTAATCCTTCGAGTTTCTTTCCTGCTGACTCTTTGCTTTTTCTAAGGTAAATGGAAGCTTCTTCGATTCGTTTATATGCTTCATCCCCTTCTCGTAATTCTCCTTGTGGGCTTTGTTTAGGAATTTCTGTTTCATCTTCTACTTGTTGGTTGTCGAATTTAGTTTTTTCTTCCTTATCCTCAGGCGATTGTTCCTTATCCGCTTTTTTCTGCTTTTCTGAGTCTGTATCAAACAAACCTTTCTCTTCCTTAGGCTTGAATAAACCTTCGTTAATAGACTGTTGTTCTCCCTGACCTGGCTTAGCGTTAGGGTTTACCTGTGGCTGGCCTCCGCTGGTTTCTTCATCCTTCCTCAGGCGATTGCTTTCGATCTCCATCATCTCGTCATGCTGCTTCGGGCTGTGGGCGTTGAACATCTTCTTGACCCATTTGGTTTTCAAGTCCTCCATTATAGCGATCTGGTTCCAGACTTGGATTGGGAATTGATTTATATTTCCATTAATACTTATGACTGTTTAGCGCAGTAATACCGGCTGACCCCCTTCATCTTTTTAATATAATTCATTTGCATCCGTATCCACTGTTCACTAGGCCAGGTAGCCTCAGGAAAGCCTAAAACCTTAAGTATCTGGGGAAAGATTGTGATGATTTCGTCTTTAGTGAACAGCTTGAAATAATAAATAGTAGTTTTTAGCAGTTCCGTAACTTGTAGTGCTATATCCAACTCAGGATCAAAGTGAATCCCACATTCTTGGGTGAAAAACCAGAGTTCTTTTTTCTGATCCTTTCTTTGTTCGTCAAATAATGTAGCCATGGTATAAGTTAAATAATATCTACTTTTTTGTGAACAACTTTTCGTTAAATATTATTTACATACCAATTTTAAAATTGATATTATTTGTTGATTTGTGTTTTCGTTTAGAGAATAACAGTAACCTACAAATACCCCCCTATCTATTCTCTATTGGGAAAAGCATTTGGAAAAGGGTACCGGGCATTAGCTTTTCTATAAGATTTTTCAATAACACATTCATATGCAATGTGTTGCAGTTTAAAATACTTAATTTACAATTAGGATTAAAACCAAACTTTTCTATACTCCTCTTTTGAAGGGGTTACTGTTTTAAGGGATATTGCTATGAGAGTCAGTCATATTCACATGATGCAAAAACATTTAGAAAAGCACCGTAAGATTCAGGCAATATTAAGTTCTAATGGGTTAGTCTATACTGACCTCCTTGTTCTTAATTACCTCTCAACTTTGGGTGATTCATCTTTTGTGAAAGTTTCGGATGTAGTAAATGCTTTACAAATGGATAGAGGTTGGATCTATAAATCCATAAAAAGACTAAACGAGAAGGAATTCATTTCGCATTTTGATAGTGTAATTGCTTTGTCAGCTTATGGATTATTCAGGTTGAATCGAATTTTCTCTTCTGCCAATGTCTCTTTTACTCAGACGAACTATTCTTAGAATTCAACCCTCAACTTACCAACAACTTACCAAAATAAACGAAAAAGCCCTTTAGAGAACCTAAAGGGCTAAATTAGTGAACCCGGCAGGATTCAAACCTGCAACCTCCAGAGCCGTAATCTGGTGCACTATTCAGTTATGCTACGGGTCCTCGATTAAAATCGACTGCAAAGTTAATAATTTGTATCATAAATGAACGTTAATTGATAGGGTTTTAAAATTGCTTCTATCTTTGCCTGCAAATATGAATGATATGAGACACGTAATTGGACTGATAATTCTATTAATCACTTTCACAGCTGTTGCACAAGAAAACGAAAAGCCGACTCAACCTGACCTTCCGGGTGAGTTACTGTTAGATTTCGGATTAAATGTGCTTAGTGAAAACCCAGCCAACCTACCCGCTCATGTAATTGGCTCTAATTCGTTCGGGATTTACTATAATCATAGAATCAGGTTCAATGATCACATTTCATTCCACTTAAGCCCTGGTTTTACTTTTGACAAGTATTCATTTAACAGTAGTTACACATGGTACGATTCAGCTGCTGCAGGAATAGATCTTCACGAATTCAAATCATTTTTGGAGAAAAATAAATTGGTCACCAATTACATAGAACTTCCTGTAGAGTTACGATTTCATCCATTGGGCACAGTTAATGGAGAGGGCTGGTTCATTGGCTTAGGAGCTGTAGCAGGATGGAGATTCAATACACATACGAAAATCAAGTACGTTGAGAACGAGAGGAATATAAAAGATAAACTTTTTGACGACTTTGATCTAGAACAGTTCAGATATGGGTATCAAATACGTTTTGGCTTCAAAACTTTTCACTTGTTCTACAAATCATACCTCAATAATATGTTCAAGTCAGCTCCAGATGCTAGTGGGGTGAATCCAAGTGCTTTTACAGTAGGGATGTCATTCAGTGGTTTCTAAATGAACCAATAGTATCCTAAAAAACAGAATACAAAACCCAGTATAATACCAAACCAACTTTCAGTTGGGGTGTGTCTTCCAAGATAAAGACGTGAACTTGTTGTGATCCCGGCGATAAACAGGATTACAGCAAGCACCCACAGCAAATTACCCGCTTGGCTTGTGGTCATATTGATTGCTGAGAAAATTCCGGCTACACCCCAGGCAGCTGTCGAATGAACACTGATCTTAAACCTAAAGCTGATGATAGTCACAATAAGAATAAGAGAAGTAATGATGACCATTATTGACACAAATACGTTCGGCACATGCAATTGCGCATGAAACATATAAGTTGTGATGGCATAAAATAAAAAAATGGATAAAAAAGGAAATATCCGTTCCTCTCGATTGGTCACTTCCAAACTGGTAATTCTCCGAGATAATTTCAGAAAGACAATACTTATGAAAGGCACCAAAAACGTCGTTAAAACAATCGCTCCGATAAAATATGGAATTGTCCTGACAGGTATGGGGCTATATAATTCTGGAATGAATAGATAAAAAAGCACACTACAATATGTAGCCATTAATAATGGATGAAAAATTGCCGATACCAGAGTTGCTAAAAATTTCAAACTCAGAGCTGTTTTCTTAGTCGAGCCACAGGAATATTTAGTTGTTCTCGATATTTGGCTACAGTCCTTCGTGCAATATTATAACCTTCTCCCCTCAACAACTTCTCTAATTTATCATCAGAAAGAGGCTTCGATTTGTCCTCCGAATCGATAAACTCCTTCAATTTATGTTTCACCTCTCTGCTCGAAACATCCTCACCAGAATCAGTGGATATACCTTCTGAGAAAAAATACTTTAATGGAAATATGCCAAATTCAGTTTGTATCGCTTTGCTATTCGCAACTCTGGAAATGGTAGAGATATCCATATTTATTTTATCAGCGATATCCTTCAATATCATTGGCCTTAGTTTACTCTCATCACCTTCTTGAAAATAATCATATTGAAAGTCTATAATAGCCTGCATGGTATTCAAGAGCGTATTTTGCCTCTGTTTGATGGCATCAATGAACCATTTTGCCGAATCCAATTTTTGCTTGATGAAAGAGACGGTTTCCTTCAGCTTTTTATCCTTTTTATCACTCTTATCATACGCATCGAGCATATCCGCATACGAACGACTCACTTTCAACATCGGAGCGTTTCTAGAGTTGAGAGTAAGCTCGAGTTTCCCATTATTATTGGTCAATAAAAAATCTGGCAACAAATACTGCGTACGAAC
>JAUIAO010000066.1 GCA_030425425.1 Bacteroidia bacterium
TTACAATGTTTGGAGTTGGTTTGGTTTACATGGCACAGTCGGCACAGGTCTGTCATTAGGGCAAAAAGTACAACCGAGAATGATGTTGGGAGCAGGTATTTCTATAGGTAATAAAAATGCCTTAACGGTAGATTTTGGTTCAATTGGTGGGTATGTTGATAGAGTTTCAAAAAATGCTGATTTCATTAAAAACTATGTAGAGAAGCCTGAGGTGCTGATCAATGAATTGAAATTCAGTTCATTCTGGAGTGTCGGGTACATTTTTAAGTTTTGACGTAATGATTTTTGTGAAATAAAATGAAAAATTCAACAGAAGACCCTCGATATGACTTAATTGGTCGCTTGGCATTTGCACTTTATGGTCAAGAAATTACAATCAGCTTATCGGCACTCAAGCATATTATGATTGAACATGGATTTGAGTATAGTGAAAACTCAAATAGGGGAATGGCAAGAAGTGTAAGTGCGGCATTTCATGCCTGGGAAAAATTAGACCCTGTTGTTCATCATGCTATCGCATGGAATTTCTTTGGAAAGGATGGAAAACCTTCTTGGATGCATTATGAAGAATAATCTATTCAACAATGTACTTTCGAAGTATTCCTATTGCGGTGATTTTTCATTCCAAACTGGAGACACACTCAAAGATCAAAGCAAAGATGTTCCTGACCTGCCAGGCATTTATTATATACTAAGAGTTAAAGGTGGAAAATCTGATTTGGTTTATGTTGGAAAATCAGGAACTATGAAGCAAGATGGGAATTTCAAAAAGCAATTTTTACGTAAGAGAATTAATAACAAACAAGAAGGGATGTATCGCGAACAATATTTTAATCAAAAAATCAATCAATTCGGGATAGATAGTTTAGAAGTATTTTGGTTTGTTACCTATGATAACAACCACCGAGACATTCCCTGTTTTGTAGAGGGACAATTAATACAGGACTATTTCAACATTAACAGCCGATTGCCTGAATGGAATAAAGAGTTTTAATTATGATAAAAGAATTTATAAAAGGGCAGAAATATACACATGAAGAGTATATGCAGCTATCTATTGAGGAAATGCGAAAGTCCAAATCTGAGCACATAGATAAGGCTGATCCTAAAGTTGGTGCTGTTCTAGTTGATAAAGATGGTGCATATTTTGATAGAGCCCATCGTGGTGAGTTGAGAGTTGGTGATCATGGTGAGTTTACCATTTTGGAAAGAAAACACCCCAGTGAAGACTTGTCTGGCTTTACTTTATATACCACTTTAGAACCTTGTGTTAAAAGAAAATTCCCCAAAAAAGGGTGTTACAAACGTTGTATAAATGCAAGGTTAGATAAAGTATATGTTGGCCATTACGATCCAGACCCGACAGTTGCATCAAATGGGGTTAAATTATTGAAGAATGCTGGCGTAGAAGTAGGTTTTTATGATAAGCAATACGAAGAAATTATTGCTAAGGAGAATAATCAGTTTTTCAAAGAAGCAGCAAAACGAGCCGAAGAGGAGAAGACCAAAGAAATACAGCCTGCAATTGACCCTATTGAGAATGATTTAGTCGAATTTCAATTGCACGATCTTTCTGAAGAGGCGCAACGCACCATGATTGATAAAATGGGACTTTCATACAAGATTGGTACTGATGGATGGAAAGGGTACTTAAGTCGAATGAAACTGATTAAAATTGATGAAGAAAGTAATACGGCTAAGCCTACAGGGTTGGGGTTACTTCTGTTGGGCAAAAAACCTGAACAACACTTTCCACAGGCTAGAATTAAGTTTACCGTGCGATCTGTTGGTACAGAACCAAAAATCGAAGATTTTAACGGACCATTGGTTTTATTACCAGAGAAAATAGAACAGTATTTGGGATTTGTATTTCCCAAAGGTTTTTCATCTCGTACTTCTTTTGATCGTACAGAGAAGGTAGATGTGTCGTATTCCGCTCTTTATGAGGTGATTATGAATGCTATGGTACACCGGGATTACAGTATAGATGGAGGTAGGATTATGGTAGATGTAGATGACGAAAAAGTTGTGGTTTCTAGTCCGGGAGAACCAATTTGCAGTTTAGCACAACTTAATAGTTTTAGAGCACCTTCGTTTAGTAGAAATCCGAAAATCGCACATATCTTTTTTGAAATGGGACTGGTCGAAGAACGTGGTTTTGGCATGGAAGAATTGCGAAAAGTTGAGAGTTTTGGATTGCCTAAACCAAAATTTAGTTTGGAGAACGGAACACTTATTACAACTCTGCATAGGACTGTGAATCCTGCTAAACAGAAAGTATTCAAAGAAGATATGCCGGGCCTTTCCTATCTCAGAAAACATAAAAGATTAAAGACTTCTGAGTATGTAGATATTAGTGGAACACCTGAAAGAACAGCAAGAAGACAACTCAATGCATTAGTTGACAATGATTTGGCCGATAAAGACGGACTATACTATGTTATTAAAGAGTGATTACTATCAATCAGCCACATTATGTTGGCCGATTGGCCGAAATATGGCCGGTTTTATATTCCATCCCGATAATCGGTCATTTCAATTTGGCCGAATCGTCCGGAAAGTGGCCGAAATGTGGCCGTTTCCCGGAAATAGGCAAGCACATCACCGTGAATTATTAAAATCGGCATTTCCGATTGTAGAATTCATTGCCGAAAAAATAAAATGAGCCGTCTCAACGAAAATAAAATCGAGGAATTCAGCATCAAGTTATTTGAACGACTAGGCTATCAATATCTCTATGGGCCGGATATAGCTCCTGATGGGGATTCACCAGAAAGAAATGCCTATGACGAAGTTTTACTTGTGTCAAGATTGAGAGAAGCTATTTCCAGGATCAACCCACATATTTCCCATGAAAGTCAGGAAGAGGTTATAAAAGACATTAAAAGGATACATTCTTCTGAACTTTTATCTAATAATGAAACCTTTCATAGATTATTAACAGAAGGGATTACAGTCACTAAAACGGTAGATGGGGATGAGCGAGGAGATTTAGTATGGTTGATTGATTTTGAAGAGCCAGAGAATAACCAGTTTTTAGTTGTCAATCAATTTACCATCATCGAAGATGGTCACAACAAGCGACCGGATGTCATTCTCTTTGTGAATGGTATTCCTCTGGTCGTACTGGAGCTAAAGAACGCAGCGAACGAGCAGGCAACCATTAAATCAGCGTTTAACCAATTGAATACCTACAAAGCCGCAATTCCTGGTCTTTTCACTTACAATGCGTTTTCCATTATCTCAGATGGTCTGGAAGCAAAAGCAGGAACTATCTCATCTGACATTAGCAGGTTCATGGCCTGGAAATCAGCAGATGGTAAGGAAGAAGCTTCTAAGCTGGTTAGTCAATTAGAAACGATGATCAATGGAATGCTCAACAAAGCAACCCTAATTGATTTGATCAGATCTTTCATAGTATTTGAAAAGACCAAGAAAGAAGATCCAAAGACCAAGCAAATCACCATAAAGACATTCAAGAAATTAGCAGCGTACCATCAATATTATGCTGTCAACAGAGCCATAGAATCAACTATTCGTGCCACAGGTTTTTCTGAAAAAGAGAAGGCGAGGGAAAACATTGTAATGGAAGACCCTGAAACGTATGGTGTGCCAAGCTCCAAAACTCAACCATCTGGTGATAGAAAAGGAGGAGTGGTATGGCATACTCAGGGTAGTGGTAAGTCACTATCTATGGTGTTTTATACAGGAAAAATTGTGCAAGCTTTGGATAACCCTACGGTGGTAATTATAACAGACAGGAATGATCTGGATGATCAGCTATTCGATACGTTTGCTGCTTCCACCCAATTGCTTAGACAAGAGCCAAAACAGGTTTCTGACAGAAATGATTTAAAGGCAAAATTAAAAGTGGCTTCAGGGGGTGTGATTTTCACTACCATCCAAAAATTCCAACCCGAAGAAGGTAATGTATATGAGACACTTTCCGAGCGGAAGAATATTGTTGTGATAGCGGATGAAGCCCATAGAACTCAGTATGGATTCAAAGCAAAAAACGTAGATGATAAGGATGAAAGCGGTAATGTAATTGGTACTAAGACTGTGTACGGATTTGCTAAGTACATGCGTGACGCTTTGCCAAAAGCAACATATTTAGGTTTCACAGGTACACCTATCGAAAATACAGACGTAAACACTCCTGCTGTTTTCGGAAACTACATAGATGTCTATGATATAGCTCAAGCAGTAGAAGATGGTGCGACTGTACGCATATTCTATGAAAGCAGACTTGCCAAAGTGAACCTCAGTGAAGAAGGCAAGCAGCTCGTTGAGGATCTCGAAGAGGAATTGGATCAGGATGAACTAACGGAAACGCAAAAAGCAAAAGCCAAGTGGACACAGCTGGAAGCTTTAATTGGTAGCGAAAACCGAGTCGCTACTGTAGCCAGAGACATTGTAAACCACTTCGAGCAGAGACAAGAGGTTTTTGAAGGAAAAGGTATGATCGTTACCATGTCTAGAAGGATAGCGGCAGACTTGTTTGAAGAAATTATCAAGATAAAACCTGAATGGCATTCGGATGATCTTGAAAAGGGAGCGATTAAAGTAGTGATGACTTCTTCTTCGTCAGATGGCCCCAAGATGGCAAAACACCATTCTACCAAACAACAGCGAAAGACACTGGCGGATCGAATGAAAGATCCTGAGAATGAACTTAAACTGGTTATCGTTCGTGACATGTGGCTGACTGGTTTTGATGCACCTAGTATGCATACGCTGTACATTGATAAACCGATGAAAGGTCACAACCTCATGCAGGCCATTGCCAGAGTAAACAGGGTTTATAAAGACAAACCAGGAGGCTTAGTAGTAGATTATTTGGGCATAGCTTCCGATCTGAAAAAAGCACTCTCCTTCTACTCTGATGCAGGAGGAAAAGGAGATCCGACTATTGCACAAGAACAGGCTGTAGAGTTGATGCTGGAAAAACTGGAAGTAGTTTCTGCTATGTATCATGGTTTCGCTTATGAGGATTATTTTGAGTCAGATACAGGTAAAAAGCTTTCTATGATCTTAGCTGCCGAGGAGCATATTCTTGGTCTTGAAGATGGTAAGAAAAGATACATCAATGAAGTAACTGCCCTATCCAAAGCATTTGCTATTGCCATACCTCATGAGCAGGCAATGGACGTCAAAGAGGAGGTTTCATTCTTTCAAGCTGTAAAAGCCAGACTTGCTAAGTTCGACGGAACAGGAGCTGGAAGAACAGACGAAGAAATAGAAACTACAATCCGTCAGGTAGTGGATAAAGCATTGGTCTCAGAACAGGTCATTGATGTATTTGATGCAGCGGGAATCAAAAAGCCTGACATCTCCATTCTATCAGAAGATTTCTTATTGGAGTTAAAAGGAATGGAGCATAAGAATGTAGCTCTGGAAGTGTTAAAAAAATTACTCAATGATGAGATAAAAAGCAGATCTAAAAAGAATCTCGTCAAGAGCAAATCATTGATGGAAATGCTCGAAAATTCCATTAAGCGATATCACAACAAGATTCTTACAGCAGCGGAAGTAATGGATGAACTCATCAATCTCAGTAAGGAGATTGTAAACATGGATAGTGAAGCTAAGCACCTTGGCTTGTCTGATTTTGAGTACGCATTCTATACCGCTGTTGCAGATAATGATAGTGCAAAAGAGCTTATGGAAAGAGATAAACTCCGTGAGCTGGCAGTAATACTAACAGAACGAGTGAAAGCCAATGCATCTATTGATTGGACGATTAAAGAGAGTGTAAGAGCGAAATTGAAGGTTATTATCAAAAGAACACTACGACAATATGGCTATCCTCCAGACATGCAAAAGCTCGCTACAGAAACTGTTTTGAAACAAGCTGAGCTTATTGCAAAGGAGCTGACAGAGTAAAAGTATGCGTACGCAAATAGAGAATGTGTACTCAATTAGGTTGATAAAATGATTTTGTAAGTGAAAATTGAATTTTTTTAATTGGGATTAAATGAATATTTGAAGCCCAAAATTTCTCAAATAAATACGCAGAAGTTCGTATTCCTTAGATTAAAAAAGATATTAAAAAAGCGTAATATATTGATAAACAGATAGTTGAAAAGTACTGGTGAGACCACTTCTTCCTTAGATTCAACATATTCGATTCGCAGCTGCGATATGATTTCTACAAGGATCGCTTTTTCAATTGGTTCATTCATTTTCCCATTTTTATATGATTTCCGAAGTGTTTTTAACAAGCGATTATTAATTCTCTTTCGATATCATTCGTATCATTGGATTTTATTGAAAATCATTAATTTTCCCAAGACATAGTTGGAGCTATTTTTTGAATATCGAAATGTTAGGGTTTTTAAGAGCTTTTGTATTCTTTCTTTTGATAGTCCTCTTTCGGGCGGTTTTTAGTCAGCCCTTTGTACCAATTGGGTTGCAAAGTGGCTTTTCTGAAGTAGAAAATAATAACGGAATTGCCGTAGCTGATTTTGATCAAGACAATGACCTTGATGTATTTATCGTAGGGCGCTGGGACTATGCTGAGAAAGCTTCTGTGCCTAGCAAGTTGTTTCGCAATGATGGCGATGGTACTTTTTCGGATGTTACAGCACATTCGGGAATAAATGGGAATGTGGATTATACCCATTTGCAAGTGCCAGGGAATAGTGGATTTGGTAATAAAATAAGCGCAAGCTGGGGAGATTATGATAATGATGGATTTCCTGATTTATTCCTCACAAATGCTTTAAAATGGCAACTATATCACAATAAGGGAGACGGGAGTTTTGAAGATGTGACCGGCGCTGCTGGTTTTCCAAGTTCACATTCATGTCATTCTGTAGAGGCCCTTTGGTTTGATTACAACAATGATTCTCATCTTGATTTGTATTTGACCTCAGTCTATTTCTGCCAAAATGAACTTTACAGAAACAATGGTGATGGAACCTTTACGAATGTGACCTCTGCAACTCGCCTGAATGAATTAGGGATATCTGCGTGGATGGCAATACCTTGGGATGTGAATGATGACGGTTTTCAGGACCTATATGTGGCGGTAGATTTTGAAGGGGACAACCACTTATTAATTAATCAGGATGGAAATTCCTTCATCGATAAAGCCATTGACTTTCAGCTGACAGACCCGGGAAGGTTCAATATGGGGATAGCTCAGGGAGATTTTAATCTGGACGGGTTGATGGATCTTTATTTAACCAGTGTCGACAATAGTTCACTTTACCAAAAGATAGAAGGGTATAATTATCAAAATATGGCTCAAACCTTGAATGTGGATTCCACAGGTTGGGGATGGGGTTGTCAGTTTGAGGACTTTGATCATGACCTGGATCAGGATCTGGTTGTAATTAATGGATTTAGTCGCTTTGAAAATAATCAATTTTATGAAAATCAACTAGATAGAGGTCTTTTGGAATTTGTGGATAAAGCCGATGAGTATGGTATGGACGAGCCATCCAAGGCTAATTCTATTGCCACTTTTGATTATGACAATGACGGAGACCTGGATATTATGATTGGACGTAGAGATGCCAAAATTGAGTTTTTTGAAAATCAAGTCATGCAGAATTCTTCAGCTCTGGAGGCAAATTGGGTAAAAATCGACTTAGTAGGTACCAACTCCAACAGAGATGCCATTGGTGCTACAGTGGAGGTTTATTTAGGTGAATTGAAGTTGATTAAATATAAGCATGGTTCTACATTAATGGCACAAAACCAAATTCCAGTACATTTTGGCCTTGGCGCTTTTGATTCGATGGATTCAGTTGTAATTAACTGGCCTTCTGGATTTAGGCAATCTTATGATGATATTCCGTCTAATACTTTTTTAAGAATTACAGAGGGCGAAAATTATCAAATTATCCAACAGGTCATCCGAAAAATACCTGGATGCACTGATCCTGAGTCTTGCAGTTATGATTCGCTAGCGACTGTAGATGATGGGTCTTGTGATTATCTGGAATCTTCCTCAATCAGTGGTTCGAGTACAGTTGCTTTGTTATCAAGGGAAAACTACTCTTATCAAGGATCTGATCTGAGTGAGTATAAGTGGAATGTGACCAATGGTCATATTTTGGATGGACAAGGTAGTTCAAGCATTACAGTTGAATGGGGCTTGTCATCCTCGGGCACAGTTACAGTTCAGGAAAAAGCAGGCTGCGTTGGGGTTCCAGTTACTATGAACGTTTCGATTAGTGCTGAGAATATCCCTTCGAATATCTCTGTGGCCAGATTATGGAACGAAGCGCTACTTGCAGCCATCCGAGAAGATTATGCCCGTCCTACAGTGCACGCGAGAAATCTTTTTCATACCAGTGTAGCAATGTATGATACCTGGGCGCTTTTTAGTGAGGAAGCAGACACTTACCTCATCGGTAAACACCTTAATAATTATTACAATGATTTTGATGGTTATATAAAAGAATCGAAAACAAAGGAGAATCTGGAGAAAGCCATAAGTTATGCCGCGTACAGGTTGCTCACACACCGATTTAGAAATTCTCCCAATCATGAGGAAACACAAAAGCGATTGGATGAACTAATGACCATGCTTGGTTATGATTTAACCTATTCCTCGAAGGATTATTCCGAAGGAGACGCTGCGGCTCTGGGTAATTTCATCGGACAGTCCATCATTGACTATGGTCTGATAGATGGAGCGAACGAAGTGGAGCAATACGAAAATCAATATTATCATCCGGTAAATGAAGCACTGGTCCCGGACCTTCCCGGAAACCCCGGGCTTGTTGACCCCAATCGCTGGCAACCTTTGCAATTGGAAGTTTATATAGATCAGGCCGGCAACCTTATATCGGGTAGTACTCCAGATTTTATTGGCCCGGAATGGGGTAGCGTTTGGCCCTTTGCAATGGAAAAATCCGAAGCAGAATTGCATTCAAGATCCGGAGATTCATATTGGGTATATCACGATCCTGGTAAACCTCCTTTGCTGGGCAATAGCTATGATGATTCAGGAAGGTGGGATTTGTACAAATGGAACTTTTCCATGGTTTCTGTTTGGGGGTCTCATTTAGATCCTGGTGATGGGGTGAAGTGGGATATTTCCCCAGCTTCACTGGGTAATATTGCGTTTGATGCTCTTCCCACAGACCCAAAAGATTATCTGGACTTTTATGATTTTTCTGATGGTGGAGATATTGGGAAAGGAAGGTCATTGAACCCAATAATAGATAAGCCCTATGAACCACAGTTCGTTCCGAGAGGAGATTACACCCGGGTACTTGCGGAGTTTTGGGCAGATGGTCCGGATTCTGAAACGCCACCCGGACATTGGTATGTACTGTTGAATTATGTGAATGATCATCCACAGTTCAAAAAGAAGTTCAGAGGGCTGGGAACAGAATTAGATCCTTTAGAGTGGGATGTGAAAGCTTATTTTATTTTGGGCGGAGCAATGCATGATGCAGCGATTAGTGCTTGGAGTATAAAGGGATGGTACGATTACATACGCCCTGTTTCTGCTATTAGGTATATGGCAGATCAGGGTCAGTCTGGTGATGCCACCAAAGACAATTTTAGTTTGGATGGATTACCACTTATAGAAGGGCTGATAGAAATAGTTGAGGAAGGAGATGCTTTGGCAGGATTTGAAAATGAGCATGTTGGTAAAATAAAATTATACACATGGAGAGGTCATGATTATGTAGCGAATCCGGCTACAGATCAGGCTGGTGTAGGTTGGATTCTAGCCGAGAATTGGTGGCCTTATCAGCGACCTTCTTTCGTTACTCCACCATTTGCCGGGTATGTTTCAGGTCACTCTACATATTCGCGAGCTGCGGCAGAAGTCCTTACTTTGCTTACAGGGAGTGAATACTTTCCCGGTGGCTTAGGAGAATTTATTGCGCGAAAAAATGAATTTTTGGTTTTTGAAGAAGGACCCAGTGAAGATGTAATATTACAATGGGCTACTTATAGAGATGCCTCTGATCAATGTAGTTTGTCGAGGATTTGGGGAGGAATACACCCGCCGGCTGATGACATACCGGGTAGGTTAATTGGTGCAGCTATTGGAAAGAATGCGTTCGAATTCGGGGAGCAATTTTTTTATGGGAATTTGCTAAGTACTCAAGAACATTCTCTTGTGCGGATATACCCAAACCCGGCCTCCGACGGCTTGATCAATATCACGAATTCCCAGATAGATCACGAATTCACCATAAAAGATCTTAGTGGACGTCAGGTTCCTATTATTGAGAAGAAATTTGATCCTATTACAAAGACCACTATTTTAAAATTTTCAGAAAAGCAAAAGGGTGTTTTCATCCTAACTTCGGCAGGTAAATCCTGGAAGCTTATTCTGGAATAAATCGATTACTGTAGTTTTCAAACAATAGTCAATTAATCCATGAAAAGATTCTTCAAAAGGGTATTATTCAGTCTGTTAATCTACATGGCACTGACATTTCTGATTAGGCTATCACGAGTGATTCGTAATCCAGAAAGGCTCTGCGAAGATTCCATGGAAGTCATCAACGATCAAGATGATCGCTTGCATAATCGTGCCTGGAATTCTCTGAATCATTCCACATACTATTGCACCAATTATGAAACTACAAACGAAGAAAACACTTTGGGCTCAGGAATTCGCACTGAAATGCCAGATAAACTTGGAAATTATGATTATTTATGGTCCAGGGTGTATGAAATTCTTGCTGAAGAGAGTGAAGAACAGCTTGGCTTTTTGACAGATTCACTTTGGAATATTTCTCGCGAGAAACAGTTGACCAACACAGAGCTTGCTGAGATGGTGGTGACGTTCGTGCAGGACATTCCTTATAAATTTATCATCCCAACCGACTGTGAGTCTTATGAAACGAATGGAACTCCCTGCATGGGAAATATTCCTTACGGTATTTTGAGTCCATATGAGTTCTTGCATAGTCTTTATGGGGACTGTGATACCCGAGCCGTACTCATTTATGCCATACTGCACAAGCTCAATTTCGATGTGTCCATAGTGGTGAGTGACGAATATCTACATGCTATGATTGCCATCAATTTACCGGCTTCTGGAGATTACCTGCTTCATCAGGGAAAGAGATATTACTTTTGGGAAACTACCGCAAAGGGCTGGCAGCTTGGATTATTGCCACCCAATTTCAACAATAAAGATTACTGGAAAATAGCATTGATCAATGAATTATAACATCGCAATTTTAGGATTGGTAGAAATCATCTCTGCCATCACAATCGGATTAATCATACTTTCTTTAACCTATAAAATTATGACGTGGGTTGGAGAGAAATATTACAACATTTCCGAATATAATCAGGCATACAGTATTTTTACTGCGGCGATCATTTTGTCTGTTGGCATTATGGTAAGCGGAGTGCTTCAGCCCCTGCTTTCATCATTCAGGCTTTTGAACAAAGCGGATGATAGTTTTTGGATTACTCTAAAATATCTGGGGACTGGAGCCGTCTACATCGGGATTGCATATTTTGCGACCATTGTGATAGGGCTTATCAGTACTTTCCTTTACAGTCGTCTTACACCAATTGATGAATTTGACGAAATGCGTAAAAACAACATTGGGGTTTCTCTTATAATCAGTTCCATACTAATAACGATGACTATATTGGTGAAGGATGGAGTGATGACTATAATAGAGGCTCTGGTGCCATACCCGGAGCTTCCGCCTACAATTTAGTAGGTCTCGGGAAGTAAAAAGTTTGGGTAAATTTTTAGATGTTCTTTTTTTACTTCGTTAAAAATTAGATCTCTTAATTCTTGAAGATGAAAACCTGTTTTTGCAGATACGAAAATTGAGTTTTTGTTGAAGGTGTTTTGCGAATGGAATTCCTCAAGGTCTTCAATCTTATCAATCTTATTGTAAATATTCAGCACTGGAATATCTGCCGCTCCTATTTCCTCCAATGTACTTTCTACTACAGCTACATGGTCTTCATAGGCGGGATTGGAAATATCAACAACATGTAATAAGATATCTGCTTCTTTCACCTCTTCCAAAGTAGATTTGAAGGATTCTATCAGATTATGTGGGAGCTTTCTGATAAATCCTACAGTGTCTGATAATAAAAATGGCACCTGATTAATTACCACTTTTCTCACAGTAGAATCTACAGTCGCAAATAACTCGTCTTTCGCATATACTTTTTCTTTGCTGAGAAGTCTCATCAGTGAGGATTTCCCAGCGTTTGTATATCCTACAAAAGCCACACGCACGATTCCATCTCTCGATTTTCTTCTCGTTGCTGCTTGTGTTTCTATCTTATCAAGTTTTTTTCTGAGGATATTGATTTGGTTGCGTATGTTTCGTCTATCCGTCTCAATCTCTTTTTCACCAGCACCACCACGCGTTGCAGTACCCCCTCGCTGACGCTCCAGGTGGGTCCACATTCTTGTAAGTCTTGGCAACAGGTATTGATATCGGGCAAGTTCCACTTGTGTTTTCGCTTGAGTTGTTTTCGCTCTTTTCAGGAAAATATCAAGGATCAATAAACTCCGGTCGTAGATTTTTACCTTAAACTCTTTCTCAAGGTTTCTTAGCTGTGAAGGGCTTAAATCATCATCAAAAATCACATTGCCGATGTTTTTTGCCTTCACAAATTCCTTTATTTCCTGAAGTTTACCACTCCCCACGAAGGTTCGTCTATCCGGGTGTTCTAGTTTTTGTGAATAAACTTTTTCTACTTTTATGTCTAGAGTTTGTACAAGAAATGCCAATTCGTCTAAAAACTCCTGTGTTTTCTCATCAGATTGAGTTTTCGGTACCACAGTTACCAGTACGCCAAATTCTTGTTCTTTTTTAGTTTCTATCATAAAATTAGATTGATATTGAAGTTCACTACATATATTGTGGCCAATAAGTTCGGAAACCAGCCGCACGGTAGTAAACCAGCTACAAAATTAAGGAAATAAGCACCGATCACCTAAAAATGAAAATTGCGATCTGCATTAATACAAGTTGGAATATCTATAATTTCCGAAAAGGACTTATCAATTATTTTCTCGAAAGAGGGGATGAAGTCCTGGCAATTGCACCCAGAGATGAGTATTCTGACAAACTGATCCAAATGGGGTGTGAATTTGAGGATGTTGCTATGTCGGCAAGTGGATTAAATCCAATTGAAGATTTTAAAATCATAGGCAATATCCGGAAAGTTCTGAAAACTCATAAGCCTGATGTTTATTTATCCTATACAATTAAGCCAAATATCTATGGAGCTATCGCTTGTGGTACTGTGGGGATTCCGGCTATTAGCAACGTGAGTGGACTGGGGACAGTTTTTTTATGGAAAGGCTATGTAAAAAAGATAGCTACTCAGCTTTATACTTTTGGGTTCAGGTTTAGTAGTTGGATTTTTTTTCAAAATGTACATGATCAGCAGGAGTTTTTACAAATAGTAAACGTAAATCCAAACAAAACAAGTTTATTACCCGGATCGGGGATTAACCTCAATGATTATCAGCAAGCACCTGACGCTAATAATAAGCAACTTGTTTTTCTAATGTTAGCAAGACTGATCGTGGAGAAAGGAGTGAATGAATATGCGGAAGCGATTAGAATAGTCAAAGCAAAAGGCGGACAAGCGAGATTCATATTGCTGGGAGGTCATGATGAGTCACATTCCAGGGCCATTCCAAAGGCAAATCTTGAGCAATGGATAGACGAAGATCTGGTAGAATATGGAGGTCATGTGGACAATGTACAGGAGTGGATCAAAAAGTCCGATGTGGTAGTCTTACCTTCTTATCGCGAGGGAACTCCGCGTACGCTTTTGGAAGCGGCAGCAATGGGAAAGCCGCTTATTGCCACAGATGTACCTGGATGCAATAGTGTGGTAAAAGACGGTTACAATGGGTTTTTATGTGAATTGAAAAATGAAGAAGACCTGGCAAACAAGATGATGCATGTGCTTTCATTGTCAAATGAAGAACGGGTCAGGATAGGACAAAACTCTCGAAAACACGTAGAAGAAGTGTTCGATGAGCGATTAGTGATTGATCATTACTCAAAAAAAATTGATGAATTAACGAAGAATCAGCATTCATCATCGAAATAGAAGTATAATATGTCGGTTACTCCTTAATTTTAATGCCAATTGAACGAAAGAGAACGAATGAAAATAGAAATTCAGAGGCAAGTTGTTTATTTAATAATTGTTCTGGTGGGACTTTCAAGCTGCAAGGTTTACAAGCAGGATATTTTGTTTCAACTTGACGAGGATTTTACAGAATCAGACTTAGTCCAACCAATTTTCGATGCTAATAGTAATTATCAATTAGCTCCAAACGATTACATCACTTTGGATGTATTTACTAATGACGGAGAGCGCATTATTGATCCTAATAATGAATTGGCACAGGGTAATAATCGAACAAATCAAAGGCAAAGATTTGATTACTTGATTCAATCAGATGGAACGGTAAGGCTGCCTATTGTCGGTCAGATAAATATTGAAGGACTAACGATTATCGAAGCTGAAAAAGTTTTGCAGCAATCCTACAATGAACTGTACAAGGATTCCTTTGTAAAGGTAGCTGTAAGTAATAGGAGGGTGATTGTATTAGGTGGTACGGGAGGTCAGGTGATTACTTTGGATAACGAAAACATGACAATTGCAGAGGTTTTGGCTTTGTATGGAGGAGTGCAAATGGGGCTTAAAGCGAATAATATTCGATTGATAAGAGGTGATCTTAGTGATCCTGAGGTGTTTCAAATCGATTTGACCACCATAACTGGTTTGAAGTCTTCATCCTTGATTGTGATGCCTGGTGATATTATATATGTTGAACCATGGAGACGACCTTGGTTACAGACACTTCGTGATGTTTCTCCAGTTCTGAGTATTACTTCCAGCGTTATTGCTTTTGTTTTAGTCATTCAAAATTTGGTTAAATGAGCGAATTCGAACCAATCGTGAAGAATGATAGCCAAAATGAGGTTTTTGAAGGCTTTGATCTGGAGAAGTTTGTTCATATTCTGCGCAAAAGCTTGATTTGGATTGTCTTTTTTATAGTGTTAAGTGGTTCCATTGCATATTTAAGTGTCAGATATACCAAACCTCTGTATGAGTCCACGTCTGTTCTAAAGCTCGATTTTGAAAGTGAAGCCAACGTTTTAGGCTTAACTAGCCAAATGAAGACCTTCGAAAGTGAACTTTCAGGTGAGATCGAATTGCTTAGATCCAAGCTATTCCTTTCTAAAGTGATCGATGTGATAGATATGGATGTGTCCTATTATTATTATGGTCGATATCTCGTGGACGAACGGTATGGCAACAACCCGTTTTATGTGGACTATCAATTCAAAGACGGTAGTTTTTATAATAGGCCATTTGATGTGTCAATTCTTAATGAGGATCAGTTTGAGTTTTCTTTTGAAAACAACGGTAGTGAAATCTCCGGGATTTATAATTTTGGAGAAGAGATAGAGAATGAGCATTTTATTATCAAGATTAATAAGACTTCTAAATTCAGGCTACCAGGCGTAAAAGGCACCTATTACTTCACGGTGAATAGTGAAAGTGCACTGATAAACTACTTACAAAGAAATCTTTCTGTCAGACCTGAAAACTTCAATGCCCGAACAATCAGAATTTCATTATCGGATTACAATCAGTATAAGGCACGGGATCTGGTAATGGCAATAGATACGTTGTATTTGGATTATACGATTCATGCAAAGAATCAGGCAGTAGAGCAGAAAATTAAATTTTTAGATGCTCAAATAAAGCAGACCGAGTTGAAGCTGGCAGATTTCGAAACGTACTATGAGAACTTTATAATTGAGAATAAAACCACTGGAATGCAGGAACAATTGCAGCAGAATCTTTCACTGCTCAATTATCTGGACTCTACAAAGATTCGAATCAGAACAAGAATTGAATCTGTAAAGCATATAAAAAGGCAGTTCGAAAGTGAGGATACAATTATTGTGAATGCTCTTCATTTAAACATACCAGAGGAAATCCTGAAAGAGATCAATGAGTATCAGGAGT
The DNA here is from genome assembly GCA_030425425.1 of Bacteroidia bacterium. Taxonomy (GTDB): domain Bacteria; phylum Bacteroidota; class Bacteroidia; order Cytophagales; family Cyclobacteriaceae; genus Marinoscillum. The sequence goes on from JAUIAO010000066.1 coordinate 15,982, forward strand.
TGAGACACACGAGAGCTGAAAAAATGTACTCTTATAATGAGCAGACTCAGATCATTAAGCAATTGAATCTGGAGATCGGTATAATGGAAAAGAATATTCGTGGATTGATCAATGAGCATTCTGATTTTCTGGAAAAGAGGCTATCCGAAGTAGAAACACGTCTTCAAAAGCTGGAAAAAGAATTTACCCAAATACCATCAATGATTACCACTTTCGATGAAAAAAAACGTTTTCACGAATTACAGGAGGGATTTTTAATGGCACTTTGGAAGTCAAAAATGGATCTTGAAATCACCAAAGCAGGAACTGTAACAAATTTCATCATTTTGTCTCCAGCCTCTTCACCTACTTCTCCAATCAAACCTCAACCAAAGCTCATTTATGGAGCTGCGCTCGCAATAGGGCTGATAATTTCATTGTTTTTTGTTTTGGTGAGATACTTAATGCATAATACTATCTCTGGGCTCAAAGAAGTAGAGCGCCTAGTGTCTGTGCCAATTCTGGGTGCTGTACCAGCTTACACCAAAGAAAAACTACCATTGACAAAGTTGGTTATTAAGCCAAGTTCAAAATCAGCTATAAGTGAAGCGCTAAGGACGATTCGGACCAATATGGAATTTATGAATGGTGGAAAGTCTGATAAAACAGTCATTACCATCACTTCTACGATTTCCGGAGAGGGAAAAACATTCGTTGCGATTAATTTAGGTGCCATTATAGCTTTCAGCAAATTGAAAGTTTGTGTGGTAGATCTTGATATGAGGAAACCTAAAATTCACCTTGCTGTGGGACATGAACCAGCATCGAGCGGAATGAGTACGTTACTGATAGGTAGAGATAAGCTGGAAGATTGTATAGAGCATACTGAGATTGAGAATCTGGACTATATCCCGGCAGGACCGAATCCTCCAAACCCTTCTGAACTTATACTGAACAAGGAATATGACCAGATACTTTCCAAACTCAAAGAGAAATATGATTTGATCATTCTTGATACGCCTCCTGTAGGGTTGGTGACTGACGCTGTATTGAGTATGAAAAAATCAGATATCCAACTATATGTGATGAGAGCGGATTATTCTAAGCGAACTTTTGTGAAGTCTATTGAAGGGCTCAAAAAGATCAATAAGTTCAGTAATCTCACGGTCATTTTTAATGGAATGGGCGCTAGTGGCAAAGGCTATGGCTATGGCTATGGCTATGGTTACGGGTACGGATATGGCTATGGTTATTATGATGAGTCACACAACTAATTTCCCTATTCGGTGAGATAGTCTCCAGGTAAACCATCAGAGTTTGCCTAAATCCATAAGTTTGCATTTCGAAAATATCTTCAATGGTTATTTCAGTTCATTATTAGTTGATTCTCATATAAATAAGAATTCAACTGGAACTAATTCTCAATAGAATTTGTGGAAAACTTTTGATGTTTTGATGATAAACCAATTTCAGAATTAAGTTAAATTGATTGATGTTGGTTGAGAAATTATAGCTTTTTTATATGCAAGAAGAGTATAAGCGCAAGGAAGAGAGAGAGTTGGTAAGAAAGTTTGAAGCATTCCTTAAGAACAAAGAGAACTACTATTTCGATGAAGATTCGTTCCTGCAAATCATTTCTTTTTATTTAGATCAAGGTAAATACCAAAAAGCCGTTTATGCATGTGATGTAGCTTTGGCTCAATTTCCTTTTTCTGCGGAGCTGGTAATGGAATTTGCTGATGTTTTAGTTCGTCAGGAAAAACATGAAGAAGCCATTGAGAAGTTGGAAAATGCACTGAATTACCATCCCAATGATGTAGAAATACTTTTACAAAAAGGGACGATACATGCCTTGCTGAGTCAGTATGATGAAGCCATAGCAAGCTATGAGCAAATCGTAGATTTTGCTGAGGACAAAGATGAGGTTTATTACAGCATTGGTTTGGCCTATCAGGGTAAAGGTGATTTTCTGCTCGCAGCAGAGAACTACAAGAGAGCCATCGAGATCAACATGCTCAATGAAAATGCGCTGTATGAACTGGCGTATTGCCTGGATGTATCGGGCGAATTGGAAAAAAGTCTTGATTATTATCACCAGTTTATAGATCAGGATCCGTATTCGGAATATGCCTGGTACAATTTGGGAATAGTCTACAACAAGCTTGGGAAATACGAGGAGGCAGTTGACGCCTATGAATATGCAGTGGCGATAGATGATGACTTCAGCAGTGCCCATTTCAATTTGGGTAATGCATACATGAACCTGGAGAAATTTGACAAAGCGCTCAATGCCTACACATCAACCGTTGAGATTGAAGGACCTACTGCCGAGACGTATTGCCACATAGGTGCCGCTTATGAAAAACTTAAGCAGCTTGATCTGGCAACCAAATATTATCAGAAAGCAACAAAACTGGATTTACTCTATCATGAAGCCTGGTATGGTTTGGGTGTAACTATGATGTTGCAGGAGAGATGGGCTGAAGCCGTTCATTTTTTCCGAAAGGCTGTGAAATCAGATTTGGAAAACGGGATGTATTGGAAGGCTATCGCTGATGCCGAGGCAAAACTTGGTAATGTAGTCGCTGCACAAGAGGCATATGAAGAAGCCAGTGAGATGGATCCTGAAAATCATGCTGTGTGGCTGGATTGGTCATTACTTTATTTTGAGCAGGGAGATTTTGAAAAAGCAGTAGACATAGTGCAGGCTGGTTTGGATGAATGCCCCGATAATGCCGATTTACTTTACCACAGCGTCGTATATTTGATAGAATTCGGCAAATACAAAACGGCGATTAATCATCTTGAAATGGCATTGATTCTTGATTTTGAAGGCCACCTTCAGTTGTTTGATTATTTTCCTAATTTGCAAACTCAAAAAGCACTGTTTAAAATCATAGAGCAGTATAGAAATAACAATTGATTTTTTAAATGCCCTTTTCGGTAATTATTCACAGTTTTGCGCCGAAGTTTAGTGGGTTTCAAAATGCATTTTGCTATGAATTATAATTTAAATCAGATTCCGGAGAGGACAACTAAGCCAAGAGAAAGCGGATTTACCATGGTTATGGATAAGGGCCAGAGTATTCGTGAAGTAGAGGATATGATAGATATATCTGGTGACTTCATTGATATTGTGAAGCTTGGATGGGCCACTTCTTTTGTTACTAAAAATTTGAAAGAAAAACTGGCTGTTTATAAATCTGCTGGCATCCCAGTCTATTTGGGAGGTACATTGTTTAAAACATTTGTTGCCCGAGGACAGTTTGAAGATTATCGTAAGGTACTGGATGAATTTGGTCTGGAACATGCAGAAGTTTCTGATGGATCTTTGGAAATGAATCATGATGAGAAGTGTGGGTATATCAGCACGCTATCCAAGCAAGTGACTGTTCTCAGTGAAGTGGGTTCCAAAGATGCAGCTAAGATCATCCCTCCTTATAAGTGGATTGAGCAAATGACTACCGAGCTGGAAGCAGGAGCCTGGAAGGTGATTGGTGAAGCTAGAGAAAGCGGAAATGTTGGGCTGTTTCGTGACTCAGGAGAAGTTCGTCAGGGACTTGTGGAAGAAATCCTTACACAGATTCCTTCAGAAAAAATACTCTGGGAAGCTCCACAAAAAGCACAGCAGGTTTGGTTTATAAAACTCATTGGTGCCAATGTCAATCTTGGGAATATTGCTCCGAATGAAGTCATTCCTTTGGAAACAATCAGACTTGGATTGAGAGGTGATACTTTCTTCCACTTCTTAGATAAATAAAAATAAGAACAGATAGATTGAATGTCTCATTATCACCAAATTTATTATTCAGGGTGGGAATGAGACATTTTTTTTAATCAAATACGAATCAACCAAATTCTACAGATGAAGGTATATTTCAGTTTAGTGCTCAAAGGATTGGCTATGGGAGCTGCCAATGTGATTCCGGGTGTGTCAGGTGGAACTATTGCATTTATTACTGGTATTTATCAGCGCTTAATAGATAGTCTGAAGTCTTTTGACCTGGAAGTGGTGAAGCTACTGTTCGCAGGGCGTATCAAAGAAATCATCGAAAAGACGGATATATACTTTCTGATTGCTGTATTTCTTGGAGTTGGAATCAGTATTTTGAGCCTGGCAAAAGTCCTTGAGATTGCCTTTGTAGAATATGAAACATTTACTCTCGCCTTTTTCTTCGGGTTGATTATTGCCTCTATTATCGGAGTTGGGAAGCAGATTTCAGCCTTCTCAATGGCCAACCTAATCGCTCTGATAATTGGAGTAGCTATAGCCGGGGGAATAGCACTTCTACCTCCGGCACAGGCCAACGATTCTTTTTTATACTTAATGATTTGCGGGGCAGTTGCCATAAGTAGTATGATTTTACCAGGACTATCCGGTTCTTATGTGCTATTGTTAATGGGAAATTACCTGCTTGTCATGCAGGCAATCAGTAGTTTAAATTTTGGGATATTGATTCCAATTGCTGTTGGGTGCGTGGTTGGTCTGGCTTTATTCTCTCGCTTGTTATCCTTTCTGTTCAAAAATTATAGTGATTTGACAGTCAGTACTTTGACTGGCTTTGTGGTGGGCTCATTAGTCATAATCTGGCCTTGGAAAATTACAGAGTTCATGATTCTGGAAGGTGGTAAGCAAAAAGCTGTTGGATACGATTGGTACTTACCTACTGTAGATTTGAATCTTGGGATTGCCCTTGGTTTAGGAGTTTTGGGTTTTTTGTTGGTTTATTTGATGGAGCGATATGCTTCACGCTAAACTTTACTCAAAACCTGAAAACGAGTATATTTAGCCTTTAGCATTTTAAACCAACCCTATTTATGAAACGCTACGGACTCATTGGTTACCCTTTAGGGCATTCTTTTTCACGAGCATATTTCAACGACAAATTTGAAAAACTGGGACTCGAAGAAACTCACCGTTACGATGTTTTTGAAATGGAGTACCTCAAAGATTTTGAAAGCCTTTGGGCTCGTAACCCTGATTTAGTGGGTGTTAATGTGACCGTTCCACATAAGGAGCATATTCAACGTTTTTTAAGTAGGCTGGATAGTAGCGCCAGAAAGGTGGAAGCGGTGAATGTGGTAAAGCGAGAGGGTAATCAACTTGTAGGATATAACACGGATTATCTTGGTTTTAAACAGTCTGTTATTAATTATTTTCAGGGTGAGATTACCTGTGAAAGGGCTTTGATTCTTGGCGTAGGAGGTGCAGCCAAAGCAGTGGAATCTGCTCTTATCGATTTGGGGATTAAGTATGCTTTGGTTTCTAGAAGTGCTAAGAAAGGCGATTATACTTACAAAGAACTAAAAGAAGACCCTTCTGTTGTAGAGAAAGCTGGAATGGTCATTAATACTACGCCTCTGGGTATGCACCCAAATATTGATACCAAGCCGGATATTCCTTACGAGGTAATACATCCTGAGCAATATCTGTATGATTTGGTGTATAATCCTGAAGAAACGGCTTTCATGAAAGAAGGACGAGAGCGTGGCGCCAAAACAAAAAATGGTTTGGAGATGCTACATATTCAGGCCGATAAAGCATGGGAAATCTGGAATTCATAAAATTGAATGGGATTTAATCTAAACTCAGAATACACGCCCACAGGTGATCAGCCCAGGGCTATCAATCAATTGGTAGAGGGGCTGGATTCCGGCGAACCAGCGCAGACTTTGCTAGGAGTTACCGGATCCGGTAAAACTTTTACCATGGCCAATGTGATAAATGAGGTTCAGAAACCGACATTGGTGCTTTGTCATAACAAAACCTTGGCAGCTCAGCTGTACGGAGAATTCAAGAGCTTTTTTCCTGATAATGCAGTAGAATACTTCATTTCCTATTACGATTATTATCAACCGGAAGCATTCATTCCCACATCGAATATTTACATTGAAAAGGACCTTTCTATTAACGATGAGATCGAAAAACTTCGATTAAGTGCGACTTCTTCTTTGCTGACCGGACGAAGGGATGTGATTGTGGTAGCTTCAGTTTCCTGTATATACGGTATCGGGAATCCTGAGGAGTTTGGTAAGAATGTGGTCAAAGTGCAGGAGGGTGATGAAATTCCCAGAAATCAGTTTCTATTCAAGCTGGTGGATATTCTCTACAGTAGAACGGAAGTCGATTTCAAGCGCGGTACATTTCGTGTCAAAGGAGATACCGTGGATGTTTTTGTAGCATATGCGGACTTTGCTTACCGATTTATATTTTGGGGAGACGAGATAGAAACCATACAGAGAGTAGATCCTATATCTGGTGAAAAACTCGCCGATGAACGTCTGGTGACCATTTTTCCAGCTAACCTTTTTGTTACAGGAAAAGAATCACTCAATCTTGCCATCACTGAAATTCAGGATGATTTAGTTGCTCAGGTGCAGTTTTTTGAGCAGGAAAGAAGGTTTATGGAGGCTAAGCGGCTGAAAGAGCGCACCGAATTTGATCTGGAAATGATTAGAGAAATCGGGTATTGCTCAGGTGTTGAAAATTATTCCCGATATTTTGACCGAAGAGATCCGGGAGCAAGACCATTCTGTTTGCTAGATTATTTTCCTGATGATTATTTGATGGTTATAGATGAGAGTCATGTGACTGTGCCACAGATCAGAGCCATGTGGGGAGGAGATAGAAGCAGAAAGGTAAATCTAGTTGATTATGGATTCAGATTGCCATCTGCCTTGGACAATAGGCCTCTCACATTCAATGAGTTTGAAGAAATGCTCAATCAGGTAGTCTTTGTAAGCGCAACTCCGGCAGAATATGAATTGAGAAAGTCTGAAGGAGTCATAGTAGAACAACTCATCCGGCCTACGGGTCTTCTGGATCCGATTATTGAGGTTAGACCAAGCGTCAACCAGATTGATGACTTGTTAGAGGAAATACATTTGCGAATTGAGCGAAAAGAAAGAGTTCTTTGTACGACCTTGACCAAGAGAATGGCGGAAGAACTCTCCAAATTCTTATTAAATGTAGGTGTGAAAACCCGATATATACACTCTGAAGTCGATACATTGGATCGTGTAGAAATCCTTCGTGAACTCCGATTAGGCGTTTTTGATGTGCTCATTGGCGTGAACCTACTAAGGGAAGGGCTGGATCTTCCTGAAGTTTCCTTAGTGGCCATTATTGATGCTGATAAGGAAGGATTTCTTAGAAATGAACGCAGTATGGTTCAGACGATTGGGCGGGCTGCACGAAATGAAAACGGAATGGTGATCATGTATGCAGACAAGATGACAGATAGCATGCAGAAAGCCATAGATGAAACCAATAGAAGAAGGGCCATTCAGCAGGCATACAATGAAGAACATGGTATTGTGCCAACAACGATCATCAAAGATCGAGAGGCAATACTTGGTCAAACTTCAGCGGCAGACAAAAAGAAGGGAGCCAAGAAATATTACATAGAGGAAGAGCAGGAAGCTTCTGTAGCTGCAGACCCGGTTGTGGCTTACATGGGTATTGATCAACTCAAAAAACTGGTATCCGAGACCCGACAGAAAATGGAGAAAGCCGCCAAAGATCTTGACTTTATGGAGGCCGCCCGCCTGAGGGACGAAATGCTGGAGATAGAGCAAATGATCAAGGATAGAAAGTAACAGGTCGATCCATATTACTTATTAATTTAGCGGCAAATTTTAGAGATATGTATAAGCGAATCAACGGAATACAACACATTGGTGTAGGTGTTTTGAGCTCAGAAGAATCACAAAAGTGGTATCGAAAGTTCTTTGGAATGGATATTCCGATATTTGATGGAGAAGCTGCGGCTCCTTTGATGGATGTGTATACTCACAATGAAACGATTACCAAGAGAGCCACTATGGTGCTGAATCTGCAGGGTGGATGTGCTATGGAAGTGGTCAATCCAACTTCATTCAAGCCCAAAAAGGTAGAGTTTGAAGTAGAACTTGGGGATATTGCTATTTACATCACTCAGGTGAAGACCAGAAATGTGCAGCAGACCTTTGAGTATTTCAAAGAAAATGGTGCGAAAATGCTCTCAGAAGTAGTGCAGATGCCTGATGGAGGAGAAACATTTTACGTGGAGGATCCAAACGGTCTGATTTTTCAAGTTGTTCCGGGAAAGAGCTTTTATATAAAAACAGGTCACATAACAGGCGGTCCAAATGGTTGTGTGGTTGGTGTTACTGACATAGATCAATCCAGAAAGTTGTATTCAGATATTTTGGGCTATGACAAGGTGGTGTATGATGAGACTGGAATTTTTCCTGATTACAAAACTCTAAAGGGAGGAGATAAGAGATTTAGACGAGTACGATTAACTCAGTCCAATCCTCCGGGTGGAGGCTTTGCTAAAGTGTCGGCAGATACTTACATCGAGTTGATTCAGGCGCTGGACTACACCCCTAAAAAAGTATGGAAAGGTAGGATTTGGGGAGATGTCGGTTTTGTTCATATTGGAATGGATGTTCGAGGTATGAACGCGCTAGGTGAGGATCTGGATGCTGCCAATTTTGGTTTTACCTGTGATAGTACGAATGATTTAGAAATGGGAGGATCTACACGTGTGCATTGTACCTACATCGATGATCCAGATGGAATCCTCATTGAAATGATTGAAGTTTATAAAATTCCTATCATCGAAAAACTCGGTATATTTCTAAATGTAGAAAAAAGAGACCCATTGAAGCCTCTACCGGACTTTATGCTAAAAGCCCTAAGATTTAGCCGGGTGAAAGATTAAAATAATTAATTGTGGATGGACGCGGATTTGCGAGTTTTAGATCCGTTTCCGTCTGCATAGTTTTTCAAAATATGCGTTTCGAAATAGAAGAAAGCATATTTGTCATTGACTTGTTCAAACTCATAGTACAGTTTCTGCTCAGATTTTCTAGCGATATCGATAAAACCTAATCCCGCAGTTCCTTTATCAGAAACTTCATTGGTGCTCAAAGCGGTTTTGTATTTTTCTCTAAGTTCTTCTTGAGTACTTGCGTTGATTTCGTCAATAGATGATTTTATTTTATCCACATCCTCAAGTTTTACAAGATTGGTTGTGCCAATTTTGTAATGATTTGGAAGGGAAATGACAATCACCATGTCCGAACTCGAGAATTCTGGATCCTTAGCGCCATGAAAGCCAATATTCTGAAAAACTTCAATGAATACATTGGTAATCTTTCTCCTCACTTTCCTGTCTTGCTCAAGGTTAGTCACACTTTGTTCCAGTGCTTCTACTACCAATTCTATGAGTTCCTTGGTAATGGTGCCTTTATGAACAAAAAGTAATTTGTCAGATCTTAAGTTAATATTCATGGCGTCTGAGGCGTATAATGATTATAATTTGATAAAATTAGTTTAAAACTAACACTTAAGCAATATTCAAAGCTATTTCAATTAAACTTTAACTTTAAGATAACATTAAAACGTGCTGTATATCAAATGGTTGTGTTTTTTGAAGGTGAATGGTTCGCTGTTCTTATCGGTTTAGTTTTAATTTCGCTTTTTCTGAAATGATGGTCGCAACTGATTTGTTTTGAATTTTGCTTTCCAACCAGGAAATCATGTCGAAATACACAAAAGCACGTTTATCGTATTTACTACTTTCTAATTCCAGCAGCTTAATTCTGAGTTCCTTGAACCGCTCAATGAGTTGAGACTGGGTAATTTCTCTTGACAATCCTTTGAGGAATTCCAGAATGAGTTCCTGAAACAAATGCAAATCATGCTTTTTCAAAAGAAAACGATAAGTGGATCGTATGTAGTATTCTATGACATCAGTATTTCCCAGTTCGTAATGTGTAATCAGATTCACAATACGTGCGAATGAGTGTACATCCTCTCGAATGTCCTGATCTTCTGAATTAATGATACGATTCAGCCATTTCAATGCCTGTCGATAATTATCATTCCCGAAGTAGAGACAAGCTATTTTGTAGAATAAAACAAGCTCTGAGTGCTTGTCCAGCATGCCAATGTAGGCTTCAAGTCGAGCTTCGATTCTTTGTAAGAGTTGCTCTCCCTTGTTGAACTCACCAATCATGAAATAGCCATTGAACTGATGGGCATAGCTGTATTTAAATAGTCTGATCTGTAAGTTTTCATTCAGCTTTACCAACCTGTGATTGGCCAGATCTCTGAGTGTTTTATGGGTTTGCTGAAACTCGTCATATTTTAATAACCTGGCCTGCGCGTTTAATAGATGATTCAGGCCTTTCAGATACATTTCCAGATAATACGCCGAGTTTGGAGTGAACTCAAAAAGATTAACCCACATTTTGGAGTATTCATACACCTTGTCAAAGTCCTGGATAAAGCTGAAATAACTTAGCTGGATTTCGTACCAGAGTAATTTTTCGCGAAAGCTGAATTCTGCCGGGTTCCAATTCGGTAGTTTCTCATTAAAAAGGGCTTTTATATTATCATGATCAGATTTGTCTCTGATATAGCCAGTTTTGATATAGATCGCGTTGAGCTCCATCATCAGGTTGGTGAGGAGGTTGACTCGTGTGATCCGTTCGTTGATAGCATTTGCTTCTTCAATTACCTGCTTTACACGCTTTTGATTATTCTTGGCGATGGAGTAGGGCAATAAGTTTTTTTCCCATTTCAGTACTTCCAGCTGTAGCTCCAGATTATCACTTTTTTTGATGGCTTTTTTTACCTTTTGCAGCAAAATCATGCTTTGCTGGTAGAGGCTGCGGTCAAAGAGTATCTGGATGTAATCAATTTGCTCCCGGATCTGAATGTCCTCGTTGGAGGATTGGGTGTATTCTCGAAGACTTTGCAGAATTTTTTTGTACAAATGAGCCTTTAGGTTGCTAAACTGTATGGGGTTGATCCACTCATTTTCTGAAATGATTTTTTCCTCATCGAAGGCCTCCATTTTTTCCAGTTCATCAAATAACATGACATATTTCATGTCCTCATTTTGGAGCCCTTTATTTCGTACCTTGAAGTACCTTTTTTCGTTCTTCCGTAGTGACTTGATAAGTGTGAACAAATGGTCTGATCGCTCTTTAGGCATAGTATTTAAAAATTCATTTCAATATGCAAAAAATCTAAATTAAGAATAAATGGACTAATAGCCATCGTAATTAAATTTTAATTTGATTTCTTCCTTCCATCGCGTCCATCTACTTTCGAAGGGTATAACGAACACAGTTTTATGCTTCAAAAGTCAACCATTCTGGTGGACGATAAACGAAAGAAATGTCATGAGTGATAAGGTTTATGTATTTGATACTACATTGAGAGATGGGGAACAGGTCCCTGGCTGTCAGCTTTCTACTACTGAGAAGATAGAGATTGCAAAAGAGCTGGAGACTTTGGGTGTTGACATTATAGAGGCAGGTTTTCCGATCTCTAGTCCGATGGACTTCAATTCAGTGATAGAGATTTCTAAAGCTGTAAACGATCCGGTTATTTGCGCACTCACACGCTCCGTAGAAAAGGATATCGATTTTGCTGCTGATGCATTAAAATACGCTAAACGAAAGAGAATTCATACAGGTATTGGTACCAGTGAATATCATATAAAGTACAAGTTTAGAAGTGATCAGGACAAGATTCTTGAGCGAGCTATTGCAGCGACTAAATATGCCAAGAAGTTTGTAGAGGATGTGGAGTTTTACTGCGAAGATGCCGGGAGAACAGATAATGAATATTTGGCGAGAGTAGTAGAAGCAGTGATTGCCGCTGGAGCTACAGTGGTCAATATTCCTGATACGACAGGTTATTGCTTACCAGAAGAATATGGAGCTAAGATCAAATACCTGAAAGAAAATGTGAAGGGTATTGACAATGCTATCATTTCGTGTCATTGTCACAATGATCTTGGAATGGCTACTGCCAATACTGTTTCTGGTGTTTTGAACGGTGCACGTCAGGTAGAGGTGACTATAAACGGTATAGGTGAGAGAGCCGGTAATACTTCTTTGGAGGAAGTGGCCATGATTCTCAAAACTCATAATGACATTGATCTTCATACGAATGTAAATAGTAAGCATATTTATCCATTGAGCTTGCTCGTAAGTAAGATGATGCGGATGCCAGTGCAGCCCAATAAGGCTGTGGTTGGCAGAAATGCATTTGCACATTCATCAGGAATCCATCAGGATGGAGTGATCAAATTTCGTGAGAACTACGAGATTTTGGATCCGGAAGATGTAGGTATTCCTCAGTCTAGTATTATCCTGACTGCCCGAAGTGGAAAAGCGGCTTTGAAATACCATTTGGATAGACTTGGATATAATCTGGAAGAGAGCCGTGTGGAGGAAGTATATGAGGCATTCCTTAAAATGGCTGACAATAAGAAAGATGTTACTGACGATGACTTGATCGTTCTCATAGAAGGGAAGCTTCCGGAAGGTGGATTGAGCCTCAAAAGTGTTCAGATCATGTGTGGAGACTCGCTGGTGCCTTCTGCTACTGTGGAGCTGGAAGTTAATAAAGAAATCAAACAGGCCTCTGCTACTGGCACAGGCTCCATTGACGCGGCGTTTAGAGCTGTAGACGAGATATTGGGAGAGGTGATGGACATGGATGAATTTTTAGTTCAGTCCATGGGTAACAGAACAGACGATGGCAAAGTACATCTTCGTGTAAAATATCAAGATCAACATTACCTGGGTTTTGGGGTACACAAGGACGTGAACGTGGCATCAGTGAAGGCTTATGTAGATGCTATCAACAAAATCAACTCTATTAAGAATAAAGCTTCTGTGAAAGCAAGCGCATAGACGATAAATAACCCGAATTGCATTTTGATGCAATTATAAAACTGTTTTGAATTAGGTATAATTATTATCAAAAGGCCACTCGTTTCGGGTGGTCTTTTATGTTTTGGTGGTGGATTCTCCGGAGATTTCAATCCAAAGAATTCGTTAATAATTTAAAGAATGAAACTATTCTTCAAAAAATAAAATCAAGGGAAAGCAGACATGCCAGTTTCATATATTTAACCCCAATTATGCATTAGGAAATTAGAAGTTGAGTGAAAACTTCGATTATTCAGGTATATGAGCGATTTTGGTGCTATTATCAAAATCACCAAAATGGTTAATCGCAAGGAGATCAATTTGCC
>JAUIAO010000067.1 GCA_030425425.1 Bacteroidia bacterium
TTTTATGTAAGTTTGAAGATAATATTTTGTCAAGGCAAAGATAGCAAGTAACTGCCGTCACTTGATCTTATCTTTGCCTTTTTTTCAACTTGACAAAGTAGGACTACTCCTCTTCTCCATTCAGTCTTGACTTTTTTGCGAACATAAAACCTCAGATTCACCTCCTCAAAATCCCGATGAAAAGGAACGGATACTCCAAGCACTTTAGTATTTAGAAACATGAACCCAACCAGACTCACATAGCATCCACCTTCAAAAAAGTCTAATTCTGTCCCTTTTGGCAAATAAGGATTCAGAACATCAGGATTGACTTTATAATTGAACATTGCCAGCTTTCGCCATTCTGCTTTTAGAAAATTCATGACTTTGAAATTTTAGGTTTTAAAGAGTCCGTCAAATTAGGAAAAACAAACTTGAAGCCTTCCGCAATTAGTTTTGAAGGTACTACCCTCCGGCTCTTGAGGATCAACTCAGTTTCAGTACGAATAAAGAAAGCCCCAATTTCCAACAATAACTCAGGAAGAGGAATGCCAAATTTAACTCCAAGCACGTCCCTGAGTGTTTTCATGAAATCTCTATTTGGAATCGGATTTGGAGAAGACAGATTGTAAACTCCTGTAGCTTCCTTATTTCTGATCAGATGATCTACGGCTCTCACAAAATCAATTTCATCTATCCAACTGAAAAATTGATTACCGCTGCCTTGCCATCCTCCCAAACCAACTGTACATAAATTGATAAGCGGCTGTAATGCTCCACCGTCTCTACCCAGTACTATAGCAATTCTAAGTGCTACTTTTCTCGTCAAAGGTGTTTGCGAATCAAAAAACGACTGTTCCCATTTCTGACAAACATCCACTGAAAAACCTGTCCCAATTTCACCACTAAACTCATCCATCTCAAGCTCTTCGGAGTGTCGATAAATGGTGGCCGACGAAGCATTCAACCAGACTTTTGGAGGATTCTCTAATTGTGAAATTGCTTCTCCAAGAATGGAAGTTGATAGCAATCTGGAATCGTAGATTTGTCTCATGTTAGCAGCTGTATATCTGCAGTCTACTGACTTACCAGAAAGATTGATCAACACGTCAGCTCCTTCTAAAGCCTGCACCCAATCTCCACGATTTATTCCATCCCATTGAACCTGATCAACTGGAAGACCTGTTTCTCGGATAGATCTAATGAGCCAAATCACTTGATGGTTTTGCTCAATAAAATACTTGGTAAGTGATCTTCCTAGAAAACCAGAAGCACCTGCAATGACTATTTTCATGACTTTTGATACATTTTATAGGATAACCAGAAAAAGTATAGTGCCAAGAGCCATGGAATGACGAATAATACTCCGAAAATCATCCAATTTTGAAAATCAATTTTAGATATCGCTCCGCTAATTAAAATAATAAGATTTATTGTTGCAGCAATCCAATAGATTTTAAACTCTCCGAAGAGCCTTCTAAAAAGAAATAAATAGCTTCCTGTTATGTATTGGTAAATCCCTAAAAAGAATTGGATATAAAGAACAAAAACAATCAGTCCAGAATGTAAAATATTACCCAAAATTAGGAGTATAACTAAGGCAAAAACTCCTGCTTGTAATTGAAAATTAATCACCTTCATTGTTGTTATTTTTAATTCAATATTTTCATTACTTTCAAATATTATTGAAACATTAGATTAAAAAAATATCAGAGTTTCATCAGCAATTTCAAAAACCAGTTTTGATCCGATTTTACAAACTTGTCTAACACCCCATCCACTTTCACAGAGAAATCTTTCAATTCTGTAGTCACAGACTTGAATTCCTCAACTTCATTTCCCAGACCCTCTACTTCCTGAACTTGCTGCAATACCTTGATAATTGGTTCGATCTCTCTCCTTCTGCGTTCGCGAGAAACTTGTCTGGCCAACTCCCAAACATCTTTATCCGCCCTGAAGAAGTCCTTGCGTTCACCTGCTTTATTCTCTTTTTCCACTATCCCCCAATCCATCAGTGCACGAACGTTCATATTCACATTTCCCCTACTCATCTGAAGCTCCTCCATGATTTCTTCAGCTGAAAGTGGCTCAGGAGATATCAGTAACAAAGCATGTATCTGAGCCATCGCCTTCTTGATGCCCCAGTTAGACCCCAGTGTTCCCCAGGCTTGAATGAACTTATATTTGGCGTCTTGATATTCCATTGATGGAACAAACGTAATAACATTTTCTAAAGTTTCAAACTTTATTGAAAGTTTGAAACTTCAAACCACAACACTTCTTATACTTCTTACCACTTCCACATGGGAAGGTGAAGGTATCAATGAAAGTATAACGAGAGCTATTCTATTCAAAATTAACTTACTCCTATTTACCTTTACCTCATGCCACATTATAAAGAATATTTCATCCTGCCAGCAGATCCTGAAGAAGTCTATGCAGCACTGACATTTAAACCCACAATTGAGCTATGGACTAGGTCACCTGCAGTATTTGAAGCCAAACCGGACACAGAGTTTTCACTTTGGGATGAAAGCATTGTAGGAAAGAATCTGGAGTTTGACCCAGGAAAAATGATCCGCCAGCAGTGGTACTTTGGTGAGGAAAGTGTGGCATCCATTGTCACCATTAAAATGCATCCACACAAAAAAGGTACGTCCCTAGAAATCAACCATCAGAATATTCCCGAAGAAGCTTTTGAAGAGATTGTGGATGGCTGGAAGACAGTTTACATGCAGAGCTTAAAGGAATTTTACGAAGAAGAATAACCCTAAACCCCCACCCTGGACAACACGAACCCACTGATCATTGGTTGAATAAAACAATCACCATAAACGACAATTAGAACCACATCAAAAAGGTATAATTTGCATTTTTTTATGGTGCAATTTAAAATATTAATTGGAGTATATTGAAATTATTATAAGTTAAAATTGAATTTTAACTATATACTTTTTTAATTAATATTGTATGTCAATTTGAAAATAAAAATGGTGCAATTTGAATTTATTTAACTTCACAACATGATAAATAGAGCGATATTTGAGGAAATAAAATTGCTTTCAAACCAGTACCCAGTACTTGCATTGACCGGCCCCAGGCAATCAGGCAAAACCACCATGCTCAAGACCATGTTTCCTGATTACAAGTACATCACACTGGAAAACCCTGACAATAGAGAGTTTGCTGAAAGAGACCCTAAAGGCTTCCTTAACGCCTATCATGAAAAAGTAATCTTTGATGAAGCTCAAAATACACCTACACTATTTTCATACATTCAGGGTATTGTGGATGATTCTGGAAAAATGGGACAATTCATTCTTTCTGGGTTACAAAATTTCCAACTCATGGAACGCATTTCCCAAAGTCTGGCTGGTCGTGTGGCGATTTTCAATCTTTTGCCATTTGAAAACAAAGAAATGAAAACTGCAAATTGGCTGGAAGACAAAGCAATTGACGCCATTCCTAAAGGTTTTTATCCTGCTATTTTTGAAAGAGGTGCCGATCATGATCGATATTATGCCAATTACATAAGCACCTATATCAACCGAGATGTGAGCCAGTTAATGAATATACATGATCTCCGATCATTCAAAACATTCGTAAAGCTATGCGCATTGCGCACAGGCTCACTTCTAAACCTATCAGATCTGGCACGAGACACTGGAATAAGCCACACTACGGCAAGAAATTGGATTTCCATATTGGAAACCAGCTTCATCGTTTACCTTTTACCCCCATATTACCGCAACTACGGCAAGCGACTCGTGAAAAGTTCAAAACTGTACTTCTACGATACGGGCCTCGCTAGTCATCTTATTGGGATCAGAAAAAGCAAACTCACCCCCACTCACCCAATGTGGGGTCAACTATTTGAAAACATGGTGCTCATGGAGCTGATCAAACAAAATGCGCACAGAAATACCTCTCGGGAGTTTAGCTTTTGGCGTGATTCCAAAGGGCATGAAGTAGATGTACTAATTGAAGATGAGGGCACACTTCACCTCTATGAAATAAAAGCAAGCAGCACAATCCAAAACAAGATGTTTGCAGGTTTGGATTATTTCAACAATATCTCAGAAGGTGAAAATATCGCTGAAAAAAATCTGGTTTATTCCGGCGATGAAGCTCAGAATCGAACAGACTATCAGATAATTCCTTGGAATCAACTAGAGCTAACCTGATGAAAACCTAAATAGGGCTTTCAGGGAAAGCCCTAAATTAATCCATCTGTAAAATGTCCCCCGTGCTGTCCTTTGGAAATCTTCTCGTCGTTAAACTTTTGCGACCCACCTTTTGGAATGGATAAGCTCTGCCACTCCTCTCCTTTGGTCATACGACCAACATATACAATCTGCACAATGTGATAGGCATAATGCATCATCTGACGATTGACTGCTTCCACAATGCTGTGTTTTTGATTTCTAATCAACACCTCTTGATCCATATTCTCCGCAGTAATGCTGCTCAGCGCACTGAACAAGCATCCCCAACCTTCCTCCCAACGATCGAGTAGTTCCTTTCGAGAATTTATCACTGATTCAAATTCCTGATCCCGGTTGCGCCAGAGTTTCTCACCATCTGAATTTAGAAAGTCCGTCCATCGTGAAAGCATATTCCCAGCCAGATGATTTACTATAATGGCAATGGAGTTGCTTTGCTCATTGAATTGCCAAAACAAGTCTTCATCGTTCAACTGATCAAATGACTTTTCTCCCAGTGATTTATAATACTCAAATTGTTTGATGGCGCTTTGAATGTATGCTGAGTTCATATTGTTGCTGATAATTATTTTTCAATAGATTTTCTAACAATAACACCCCTAAAGGAATCAGGAATCTTTTTGATATCGACCGCTACTTTAATACTTACAGAAATAACAGTAACCCCATTCAAATCAGCTAACCCATTGACTTTAATATCTTTTGAGGAATACTGCTTTTCAAACAACTTGATTGCTTCTTTATAGTCAATTTTAGAAACGCCGAGATACTTGGATAAGTACTTTTGATACTTTTTCTGATTCATCACTCACAATTTAACAAATCATTTTTCTACAGATGATATGCAGTTTTTCACACTCTTTAACACACATCATGAATTTTTACTTTGCATTTCAAAGTACTTTTGATACTATTGCAACGTCATCATATAAATAAGCTACTAGAATGACCAAAGAAAAATATCTGGACGACCTCAAAGACATCAAATCAATGATGGAGCGATCCTCGCGTTTCATTTCTCTAAGTGGTATCTCAGGCGTGATAGCCGGGATACTGGCGTTGATCGCTGCGTATCTAGCCTATCAAACTGTTTATTTTGAGCAGGACTATTTGAGCTACAGAAAGGCACACATCGATCGAGAAACCATTCTGCAGCTTTTGGGAATCGCTATGAGCACAATTGTATTGGCTTTCGGAGCGGGATTCTATTTCACTAATAGAAAGGCTCGTAAAAACAACCAACGACTGTGGGACAAGCAAGCCAAATTGTTGATCATCAATCTTATGATCCCCCTTGCAGTAGGCGGCATTTTATGTTTGATTTTACTGAATCATGGTTTCATTGGATTGGTAGCACCAATGACACTATTATTCTACGGACTAGCGCTCATCAACGCTAGTAAATACACCTTTACTGAAGTTAGAGGATTAGGATTGTTCGAGGTATTGCTCGGGCTGATCGGCTGCCAATTGGTAGGATATGGATTAATATTGTGGGCCATCGGATTTGGTGTACTACATATTATATATGGTGTGGTAATGCATCTGAGATACGGATCGTGAAAGATATACTCAAGGATTTAGACAAAGCATTTGAAAACAAGGTCAGGCTGGGCATTATGTCAGCCCTGATCGTGAATGACTATCTGGATTTCAATAGCCTCAAGGAGCTTTTGGATGTGACGGATGGCAACCTTGCCTCCCACCTCAAGGCACTGGAAAAGGTGGAATATATCAGCGTAACCAAGGAATTTATCAATAGAAAACCAAACACCAAATACATGGCAACCACACAAGGAAGAGAGGCATTTTCGAGGCACATCCGTGCAATAGAGCAATTACTTAAATAAAAAATTTTAACTAATCACTTTGTATTTCAAAGTACTTTTAAATCAATAATTATGTCCACAGAAACCAACATTACAGACAGAGTCAACAACTGGATGAAGCATTCGGTGACGTTGAAATTAGTGAGCATTACCATTTTGGTTTTGCTACTTTTAATTCCTACATCAATGATTAAATCAATCATTTCTGAGCGCGAGCAACTCAGCTCAGAGGCCATAGCGGAAGTGAGTTCCAAATGGGCCAATGCTCAAACAATCAATGGTCCTATCCTTACGATTCCATTGGTTTATGAAGCAGAAAATAAAGATGGTAAATATGAAACCACCAAATACATGCATATCCTACCAGATGAATTGAAAATCGATGGACAAGTAAATCCCGAAAAGCTGAAGCGTGGTATTTATGAAATCGTGGTTTATAAATCCAAAGTTGGAGTTTCTGGACAATTTCAGCTAACCCAAAAAATTGATCAAAATAACCTGAAATCCATCAACTATAATGATGCATTCCTGACGATTGGTTTATCCGACCTCAGAGGAATCAAAGAAAACATCATAGTCAATTGGGCCGATCAAAAAATCAAAGCTCAACCGGGCTCTAAAATAAACGCCATTATCTCGTCGGGAGTGACCATAGGACTGAGTGGAGAACATCTAACATCTGGCAAACCAATACCATTTGACTTTCAGCTTAATCTACAGGGAAGCGAAAACCTATCCTTCACTCCTATTGGAAGCACCACGAGTGTCGCATTACAATCGGATTGGAGTTCTCCGAGCTTCAACGGCAACTTTTTACCCAATGACCGATCAGTTAGTGATTCTGGATTCACAGCAAGCTGGAAAGTACTTCAACTTAACCGGAATTTTCCTCAATCGTGGGTAGGCAATGGATACAGCAAGTCAATGGATGAAGCGGGTTTTGGAGTAGACCTGATCCTACCAATGGATGACTACCAAAAATCGATGCGTTCGTCAAAATACGCCATCATGACTATTACGCTTACTTTCCTCATTTTCTTCCTTGTAGAGGTTTTGCAAGGCCGAAAAATCCATGCTTTTCAATATACTCTAGTTGGGTTGGCACTTTCGATATTTTATGTACTCCTCATATCCATCTCTGAACATACAAACTTCAATCTTGCCTATGGAATTGCAACAATTGCCACAGTAAGCATGATCACTTTATATTCGAAAAGTGTGTTCAAACAAACTAAAATCGTGCTGCTTCTTCTAGCTGTTTTAATAGGCATTTATGGATTCCTGTTCGTAACTCTTCAATTAACTGACTTTGCACTATTACTGGGAGCTGTAGGACTAAGTGCCATTCTGGGTGCGACTATGTATTTCACCCGAAATGTGAATTGGTATCAATTGAAATCTGAAGCTGTATAAATCTCAAAAAATTCACCGAGGGACATTTCCCTCGGTGAATTCAAATCAATTAATTTCAATAATTCTTGAGCATGAACATAAAAAATTTCCTCCCCTCCATCCTATTCTTCGCATTCATATGCGCACTCATTATTTTGGTGGACATCAAAGGCACTGATTACCTACTCGGTTGGTTTCCAAAAATCCCATACTCTGATAAACTAGGACATTTTGGCTTGTACGGAATCCTGGCTTTGCTACTAAACTATGCGCTGGATTTCAAGAAATTTCAATTCAGGAAATTTAGCTGGCATGTCGGCTCTGGCCTCATTCTCACTTTTGCCATTTTAGAAGAGTTTACTCAGATTTTTCTTGATACCCGATCATTTGACTTTCTGGACATGGCCGCTGATGTATTGGGTATTTGGCTATGTTCTTCATGGATTACGAGAAACATAGCCAAAAGAATAATACTAAAACTTCAAGCAGTTAAAACCAGATAATTATTGAAGAGTGTCAATCGAATTATCAGGAATGGAGTCGAGTGTACTCGGCATTTCGTCCACGGTCTTAGGGTTTAAGTCTGCTATTTTGTCTTTCAAAACAGATTCGAATGAATTTCCTGACAAATCACTATTATCTAATATCTCCTGAAGTCCACTTAAGATCTCTTCATCACTTTTTAGTTTCAGAGCACCACTCGCAAATTTTGCAACGGCGATATCAACCTCCTTAGACGAAAGTACGGCACCTTTTACCCAGCCGGATTCCAACCAGGTACCACCTGACCTTTGCCCCGTTACTTCTACCCATTCATCTTGGGTTGACTTAATGGCAACAATGTCCATAGCCGAAAATGTCTTATCTGATTTGGTCAATAAATCTGGTCGTTTGTAAATCACAGATTCACTAATAAAAGTAGCCGCTTCGGCTTCAGCAATGATGAAATCCGCTAGTGACCAACCTTCAGTTCCATCTGTCAGACGTACTTTTACATATTTTCTGCCTTTATCGCCACTATCTTCAGCTTCATTTCCCAGATAGGTTACTTTTTCTCCTTTGTTAATGGATGTCAACCATTCTGCTTTAGAGGAAGGTTCGCTCCGAACTGATATTTCATCCCACACACATACTGCCGAAACTTCAGGTACTTCGAGTTCTATTTGTTGACTTTCTGTAGACACTTGTTCTGTCTCCTTTGCTTTTTGATTTGAATTAGAGCAAGCAAAAAACAAAGAAGTAACGAAAAAATAGGTTAGGATCTTTTTCATGTTTTTTACTCCTAAAGTTACTTATCATATAACAAATACAACAAACCTAACTGCACAAATCATTTCTGAATATTACTGTCATCCGAGTAAATTTTAATTGATTTTAAAAAGCCCATTTATATTAAATGAGAAAAGATTTTTCGCGCTCCGTCAAAACTACCCCCGCCCTAAAGGGAGTTGCAGAGTACTTCCCTTCAGGGAACATAAAGGGTGATTTTAAGGCAAATCTTCGTTTCGAAAAATCTTATCTCGGACGCTAGTAATTGAATATTAAATGATTTTTTCCGTGTACTTTGTACACGATATGATAAGTCTTTTATATAGATATGATGAATGTTAGTTGCATCAGTAATTACCTCTTTTAGCTTTGCAGTAATAAAATTATCATCCATGTAAAAGACATGGTCATTTGATTCAATTATACGAATTTTATAAGATTCATCTCATCAACAGAAAATGAACAAATCAGTTTACATCAACCCTACGGAAGCTTATTGTGGCAAGTCGATTATTACCCTGGGAATCATAGAACATCTACTTCGAAGCACCCAAAAAGTGGGTATTTTCAGACCGATTATCAAAAGCAAACCCGGCAACCCAAAAGATCAGGATTTAGATTTATTCGCCACTCATTTCAATATTGGTAGTTCATACGACGAAATGTATGGGTATACTACAGATCAATTGCAGGAATTAGAAGCCAGCGGCAAGCATGATGATATCATAGACGGGATCATAGAAAAATACAAAGCACTTGAGGAAAAATTTGATTTTATCGTAATCGAAGGATCCGACTATGAAGGTAAAAATTCTATCTATGAGTATAGTTTGAATCAGGAAATTGTCAAAAACCTGGGAAGTCCTGTGATAGTAGTAGGTAAAGCTGATGAAGAGAATAGCATAGAAGATCAGGCATATACTATTTATCAAAATGTAGAAACATTCCTTGCTTCGGGATGTCAGGTTCTAAAAGTAATTGTCAATCTGGTTCCAGAAGGAGTACGTGAACCACTTGAAAAAGAACTGAAAAAACACATTCCTGCGGATTTACAGAACATCGATTTTGTACCGACCGATGCAATGCTCGGTGCTCCTACGATTGCAGAAATTGTGGAAGCGATGAATGCAAAAGTGCTCTATGGTGAAGATCAGCTAAACAGACTGGCACATTATTACACCATTGCGGCCATGCAACCTCACAACTATTTGGAGCGAATAAAGGAAAATTCATTAGTAATCACTCCGGGTGACAGAGGAGATATCGTCATGACCACACTTCAGGCTCATCAATCCTCAAACTACCCATCTTTATCTGGGATTCTATTATCCGCCGGATATGATTTACCTGAAGCTTACCATAAACTTTTGGATGGTCTTAAGGACATTGTGCCAATATTATCAGTGAAAACTAACACTTTCAATACGGCAAGAGATTTGGCCAATGTGAAATCTTACATTAAGCCAACCAATCACCGAAAAATCGCAAAAGCACTTCAGCTTGTTGAGAAAAACGTAGGGATGAACCAACTGCTTGACAAACTGAAAGTAATGGCTCCTAGTAGTGTGCTCACTCCTAAGATGTTTGAATACAGCCTGTTCAAAAAAGCTAAATCAGATAAGAAAAGAATTGTATTGCCAGAAGGCCAGGATGAGAGAATCCTCAGAGCAGCAGAATTCCTTTCAGCTCGCGAATTGGTGGAAATCATCATACTGGGTAATGAAGATCAGATTACAAAAGACATCAATAAATTGGGACTAATGATCGACTTTAATAAGGTCAAAATCATTGATCCAATGAAATATGTGAAGTTTTCGGATTATGTGGTGGCGCTGTACGAAGCTAGAAAGCACAAAGGAATCACCATTGACAATGCTAAAGATCTACTCTCTGATGCCACTTATTTTGGGACCATGATGGTACACATGGGTGATGCAGATGGTATGGTATCCGGAGCGGTGAATACTACTCAGCACACCATCCGTCCTGCATTGCAGTTGATCAAAACAAAGCCGGGATATTCTGTTGTCTCTTCAGTATTCTTTATGTGTCTGGAAGATCGCGTATTGGTATATGGTGACTGTGCAGTTAACCCGAACCCTACGGCAGAGCAATTGGCTGAAATTGCCCTTTCTTCATCAGAAACTACAGTGGCATTTGGTCTTGAGCCTAAAGTGGCGATGCTCTCCTACTCTTCTGGTTCCTCAGGTAAAGGGGAAGAAGTGGAGAAAGTGAGAAAAGCCACAGAAATTGCTAAATCCAGCAATGAATTACTCAAAATAGAAGGTCCGATTCAATATGATGCGGCAGTAGATATGGGCGTTGGTCAAAAGAAAATGCCGGGTTCTGAAGTAGCTGGTCAGGCGAGTGTGCTTATCTTCCCTGACCTCAACACCGGTAACAACACTTATAAAGCTGTACAAAGAGAAACAGGTGCAATAGCAATTGGGCCAGTATTACAAGGTTTGAACAAGCCGGTGAATGATCTCAGTCGTGGATGTACTGTAACTGACATTGTCAACACAGTGGTGATTACAGCAATACAAGCACAGAATCAGAAATAACCCTCAAACTATCAACTATGAAAATATTAGTCATCAATACTGGGAGCTCTTCTATCAAGTTTGAGCTTTTCGAAATGAACAATAAATCCTGTCTTTCTAAAGGAACCATTGAAAGACTGGGAGATGCTGCCTCTTCCATTTCGTATAAAATCAATAAGACCGGCGAGCCCATTAAAAACAAGTTGGAGATACCAATTGCTGACCATACCGAAGGATTAAAAAAAATAGTTGAGATCCTAACTGATCCGGAAAATGGAGTCATCAAAGATACCAGTGAGGTGGATGCTGTTGGGCATAGAGTGGTGCATGGCGGTGAAACATATAGCGGTGCGCGATTGATCACAGATGATGTAATGGCGAAAGTGAAAGAATTGATCCCATTAGCACCTCTTCACAATCCTGCCAATATTCAAGGAATAGAGGTTGCTGAACAGTTTTTCCCGGAAGCGGCTCAAGTCGCAGTATTTGATACGGCATTTCATCAGACCATGCCAGCAAAATCATATCGATATCCCCTACCAAACGAACTCTATGAAAAAGAGAAAATACGTGCGTATGGATTCCATGGTAGTTCGCATTCTTATGTGAGTAAGCAGATGTTGGAAGCTCTGGAAAAGCCAGTAGCAGAAACAGCGATTATTACCATCCATCTGGGGAACGGATGCAGTATGGCGGCAGTAAAAGGTGGCAAATGTATAGACACCAGCATGGGTCTAAGTCCTCTGGGAGGATTGATGATGGGCACACGTACGGGTGATATAGATCCATCGATTCCATTTTTCCTTGCTTCTAAAATGGGCCTTGATCTTCAAGAAATAGACAAAATCCTCAATAAGCAAAGCGGGCTGAAAGGGATTACCGGAAGCAATGACATGCGTGATGTAATGGAATTGAGAGCAAATGGAGATGAGAATGCCATCCTTGCCATTGACATGTATGTGCAGCGTATTAAGAAGTTTATTGGAGCATATGCAGCAGAAATGGGTGCTTTGGACTCTATTGTTTTCACTGCTGGAATAGGTGAAAATAGTGATGAGTTGAGAAGTCTTATTTGTGATAATATGAGCTTCCTGGGTATTGAGCTTGATGAATCCAAAAATGCGACAAGATCAGACGGAAACCGACCTGTTCATACAGAAAATAGCAAAGTTGGGGTATGGGTTATTCCTACTAACGAAGAACTGGAAATCGCCATTCAGAGTGAGAAAGTAATCAAGCAAGAAGTAGCACAAGACGCTTGATAAAACCGGGCGAAATTCTGAATAGATAATCCAATAAGTAGGCATCAGGCCCAACTCTGAGCCTACTTTTGTTTTTCATAATGCCTCGTACTATTCTCTTAGCTGCTCGTGGTGCTGATGTAATGGCAATTTTCTCAAAGTATTTAGCAGACTCCTCCTGATTCATACCTTCTTTCGCACCTTTCACAAACTTCGAATTGCGAACGATATTGGTCCGTACTCCTCCTGGAATGACCACCATAGATTTCACAGTAGTCCCCTTCAATTCCATACCCAATGACTCTGTGAGCGACATGATGGCCGCTTTAGAAACATTGTATGAACTCTGATTGGCAAATGGCACCAAAGCATTGATACTGGAAACATTGACAATCGTAGCCTCCGGCCTTTCCAGCAAGTGTGGCAGGAAAAATTTTGTTCCGTGATAAGCACTCCAGAAATTGGTATTCATGATGAGTTCAAAATCCGCCTCACTCCCATCAAGAAATCCGTCAGCATGTGATCTTCCTGCATTATTGATTACCCGATCCACATGTCCAAAATGAGCGATCACATCATCCACATAGCTACGAAACGCCTCCTTATCAGACACATCCAGCTTGTCCAGCTTCACATCTCCAGATTGATTGGGCAGCAAGGATTGTGTCTCTTGCAGATTTTCAAAATTAATGTCGGACAATGCCAACTTGCAGTCTCTTTTCGACAATTCCACTGCCAATTCTCTCCCAATACCTGATCCAGCTCCCGTAACAACTACTACATTTCCGCTTAGTTTACCCACTTGAGTTCCATTTTGAATTCAATGGCAAATTATGGCTTAATGAACAAGTTTCGATAAAATTGAACTAGAAAATCCTTTCACGATTATCATAGGCTGATATATATCATATAAGGTAAAGTATACTAATGTTACAAAACCTTTTGATTTTTCATTTAAAATTGCGCTCAGTGAAAAAAGGACTATCCATATTAATGACTTTGATTGTGCTGCTGCCCACGCTCAGCAAAGTATGGATTTATGCCGATTTCAAAATCAATCAGGACTACATCGCGGAGGTATTTTGTGTCAATAAGGATGAGCCGATGACCATGTGTTATGGTTCTTGCTACCTGACTGCTGAAATGCAGAAAACCGATGATACTGCACAGAACCAACAGGCACCAGCCAATCAGAAAAACAAAGTAGAAATCAATTATTTCGTTTCTGAATCAACAGAAGAATCATCCGAATTCAGTGAGTTGATTGCTTCTTCAAAAACATGTAGACCACAGTCTCAATATCATTCCGATTTCTTATCAGAAATCTTCAAGCCCCCACAGTTAGTTTAATAAATACGGATCAATCTCAACCAGCACTCTACGCACGGAGCGCTTCTATTGTATTATTCTAATTTTCTTAACTCAATGAATATTAAAAAATATTGGGTGAGCATCTATTTGTTGCTCATCACACTATCTGCGTTTACACAAACCAGAAGTGAACTCATTTTATTGGATCAGGACTCCAACCTTCCAATACCGGGAGTCACTTATCAATATGGTGATCAGTCAGGAATTTCTGACAATGATGGGAAAATCATTTTCAACCTGAATGCAAATGTCCCTATGAAATGCTCACATGTGACATATGGTACATGGGAACTGGATTTTCAAGCACTTTCAAAAGCTACTGAGAAGGGCGTTTTCTATCGTAAAGATCAGCAAATCAACTTATACCCTGTTACAGTGATTGCCGTAAAAGGACAACAATCGAAAGACAGCAAGATCAATCTGGATTACCAGGATCACATGGCTCATGATGGAGCAGCTGTATTGAACCAATCTGCTGGCTTCAACAGTATTAGAAAAAGTGGTAGCTATGGTTATGACCCAGTATTCAGAGGGTTCAAATATGATCAGATCAATGTGGTATTGAATGGTGCGCAAAGTGCCACTGCAGCCTGCCCCAACAGAATGG
Organism: Bacteroidia bacterium; assembly: GCA_030425425.1. Classification (GTDB taxonomy): domain Bacteria; phylum Bacteroidota; class Bacteroidia; order Cytophagales; family Cyclobacteriaceae; genus Marinoscillum. Next base: position 14,455 of record JAUIAO010000067.1, read on the forward strand.
ATCCCCCTACCAGCCAGATGGCTCCAAATATGATGGACAGAATCGAAATCTTAAAAGGACCTTATGCACTAAGGTATGGAGCGGGAGTTGGAGCTACGATCAATTTCATTCCTACTGCGCTTCGCTTTACGAGTACAAATGACCTGTATGGCAGAGTCTCTTCAGCCTATGAAGGCAATGGCAATATTTTTAGAAATGAAGCCCAGGTAGGCCTTAGTAATCAAAAACTGGATTTCAGCATATTCGGTTCATGGTCGCAGGGTGATGACTACACGGATGGAGATGGCAACACAGTACAATCTGATTTTAGCCGTGGAAGCTTTGGCACCAACCTCGGAGTTAAAATCAGCACCAAGCAGCAATTGAGACTATCAGCAGTTTATAATCGTGCCAGAGATGCAGATTTTGTAGCACTGCCAATGGATCTACGGGATGATGACACATGGATGTTCAATGCACGTCATGACGTGAGTATTAATAGAGGAAACCTCACAAGCTGGAACACTACTTTTTTCGGTTCATTCGTGGATCACAAAATGGACAACCTCCTCAAAAACCTGGATCCCCGCATGATGAATGCCTATACGGATGCAACGACCTTTAACTATGGAGGGCGAACAGAGGGTGTTTGGAAATATGGAAATGGGTCTCTTTTTGCCGGTGCTGATTTCCGAAATGAAGGTGCCGAAGGTACCAGAACCAGAGAGATGCTAATGGGACCAATGGCAGGAATGACTTTCTTTGATAATGTATGGCAAGACGGACACATCAGCAAAACGGGATTGTTTGGGGAATATCAGATGAACAATGGGTCGTATCAGATGGTAATTTCTGGAAGAATCGAATACAACCAGGCAAATGTGGCTGACCCGAGTTCTGAATTTAGTGCGGTACATGCTGAAACTGAAAATGTACAAATCAACCCTGGTTTGAGTTTGGGTGTTTCCAAACCTATCAACAATCGGTTGAAAGTGGGACTATGGCTGGGAAGAGTGCAAAGAAGTGGAAGTCTCACAGAGCGCTACATCAATTTTTTCCCAGTGGGACAAGATCCATATGAGGTTGTCGGGAATCCTGATTTGAAACCAGAAGTCAACAATCAATTCGATCTGACGTTGGCTTGGAACACTGAAAACTCAGCTATTAACATAGATGGGTTTGTTTCTTATCTACAGGACTACATCACCTCCAGAATAGACCCAACCCTCGTCAAACGATTGCCGACAAGCGCTGGAGTAAGAAATATGATCAACATCGATAACGCCTATAAGACCGGATTTGAAATCACCTGGACCCAAAAATTACCAGCAAATCTGCAGCATAGAATGGGGCTGGCATATACTTATGCTCAGGATCTTAGTCGTGATGAGCCATTGCCTGAAGTTGCTCCATTGGATTTTAGATACACGCTCAAAGGAAGCTATTTGGACGGTAAGTTAATTCCTTCTGCTACCTTCAGACAAGTGCTGAAACAAGATCGTATTTCTGTGGAATATGGAGAAACTGTCTCTCCAGCTTTTTCATTATTGGATGTAGAAGTAGGTTACAAGGTGTTTGATTTTGCTCAGCTGAATATTGGGGTGAATAATCTTTTGGATCAAACTTACTATGAGCACCTGAGTAGGTCTGTTCGTGGCACCACTGATGCCATCAATGCTCCTGGAAGAAACATTTATACATCCCTGAATTTAACTTTTTGAAAAAACTGTTTCACCGCTGATTTACTTAGCGATCCCGTCTGAGACGGGATCGCAATTCTAATCTCAAGATTTAGATTATCCATTGGATAATTTTCTCACAGACTACCCTGAGACTGCAATAACTCGGGGTAGTTGTTTTTATTAAGTTCCAGATCATACATCTTTGCTCAAAACCACCCATCATGATCTTCGAACACTTCGCTATTAACGTAAATGATCCTTTGACAATAGCCAATTGGTATGTAAAACACATCGAATTAACCATATTACGTCAGCAAAAAGAGCCTCCTTTCACGACCTTTTTAGGAGATAAAACAGGGCGTGTCATGTGTGAGCTCTATCATAGACCAGATGAAACCATCATGGATTACAAAAGTCAGCATCCACTCACTTTTCATTTTGCTATGGAAACTGATGATGCAAATTCAGATAAATTGCGCCTTCTGGAAGCTGGTGCCAGTTTGACAGAAGAACAGCATTTACCAGATGGCAGCCATTTGGTCATGCTCCGAGATCCATTTGGCATAAGCCTTCAGCTCTGTCAGCGAGGGGAAAGAATGAATCAGATCACACTATAACCAAAATTCACAGATGAAATATTTTATAATCATTTTAAGTTTGGCTGGTAGCCTATTGCTAACAAAAGAAAAACCAACCATTTACCTTATTGGTGACTCTACTGTGGCTGGCTATAGTGGCAATACGCTAGAGGACAAACGTGGATGGGGAGCATTTTTAGCAGATCATTTTGACACCACACAAGTCACCATTATCAATAAAGCACGTGGCGGGCGCAGTAGCCGATCCTACATAGGCGAGAGACTTTGGGATGAGGTGCATGATCAGCTCGACTCGGGAGATTATGTAATCATCCAGTTTGGTCATAATGATGGCGGAGCGATCAACGATGATCACAGAGCCAGAGGCTCCATTAAGGGCAATAGTGATTCTACTCTAATCATTGACAATATGCTAACCAAAAAACGTGAAATCATCAAGTCATACGGATGGTACATAAGGAAATACATTGCAGACACGCGAGCAAAAGGGGCTACTCCGATCGTTTGCTCTCACATTGCCAGAGATAGATGGACTGATGGAAAAGTAGATCGGGCGGATCGGGACTATGCCAAATGGGCAAGAGAAGCTGCTGCTGAAGAAGGAGCCTTATTCATAGAGCTTAATGAGCTTACAGCTTCAGCATATGAAAAAGCCGGTGTTGATTATACTTCTGACACCCTATTTTCGCAAGACAACACACACACAACGCCATATGGAGCAAAGCTAAATGCGAAAATTGTAGCAGACGCTATCAGGGAGCTATCGGGAAGCGATCTTAAAAACTATTTGAAGTAGTCTGAACTGTCAGTTGCTTACATCAAAATCCTTCAAGGTTCAGGACTTTTTATGATTGACAGGTTTCTGATACAAACTGAAACAAGTCTCCCTTATCTAAAGAAGATTCTTATTTATCATAAAACATTAGCGCACTGTCGTTGACTTCTGCCTTGAAGTTATCGATGAGTTGATAGATTTCTGATCCTGCTAGTAAAACGGGTCCGTAACCATGAGCAGCATATACCGATGTAGGCCTATGGTAATAAAAAGCAGGATCAAATGCCATTCCTGTGCCTACACAGGTTCCTTCTACCTGGCCTTTTTCATTGATTTTGGAAGCTACAGCATTCCAGCCAAGGATTACCATCGGACCGTAAGCTTTGGCATCCAGCCATCCCCTATTGATCCCGCGACCAATGGCATAGGTGTATATGGCTGTGGCTGATGTCTCCAGATAGCTATCATTTCTATCTAGTACCTGATGCCAAAGTCCAGTCATATCCTGAACTTTCGCCAGACCCTCTGCATGCGCCTGAAATAAAGAAAGTATGTCCTGATAATTTGGATGTTCCACCGGCAAAACACTCAATAACTCCGCCATGGCCATGATTGCCCATCCATTGGCACGAGCCCAATGAAACTGTGGATGTGGGTTCATTTCTTGCACCCAGCCATGCATAAAAAGCTTATTTGTGGAATTGAACATTCTTTCTGCAAACTGCAATACTTGCTTACACGCATCATCAAAATATCGAACATCTCCAGTGAGTTTTCCGGCCTGAGCCAGAGCAGGGACGGACATAAAGAGATCATCCAGCCATATGGTGTTTGGCAATGGCCTGTTTCGCGCTAATGTGCCATCTTCCAGTCTGAACTGCACATTGGCAATGTGATTGAGATAATTGTCGATCAAAGGACGAAAATTCTCATTCCCAGACTTGATCATGGCAGCACACATCGCACCGGCATGATCTAGGGTTTTAGGGTTCATCACTTTCCCGAAAGGGTTTTTCTGAATAGAAACCTTCGGATTTGCTTTCAGATAATCAGTGACTTGCAGAATAAACTCAAATCTTTCATTGGAATACTGTGAATAGCGATCATCATTCATTGACGTACCAGCTTGAAGCATTCCTGCATACACTACTCCCCACTCATAGCTGGTCAATCGAAAATCAGAAGGTGGTAATGCTAATTCCTCAGGTGTTCTCTTCAGTTTGGTGACCGGTTTATTGGTTTGTGGATCAATCAAATATGCGGGTGTCACCTCTTCCAGATAATTCAGTACACGACCCAAAACTGATTCAATATCTACCTGAGTTGGCAAATCATAAGAGGTGGTGTATTGTACCTTAAGTGCATGCAAAGGTGCATTGGCATCATTGAGAGTTTGTGCCGACAATGTATTCAGAAAGAAAAGGGAAAGTATAAAGGCTAAGGATAAAAAGCGCTGCATAGTATTTTGATAATTGAAATCTAAAGTTAATCATTGTAATATAGCCCGTCATAACTTACACCCTACATTAAACTCAATACAATGAACACTCCTTCAGGATACTCTGGCACACCCCTTTCTAAAAAGCTAGGAATCAAATCGGGAATGGACATACAAATGGTGAATCCGCCAAGTGATTATGAAGATTTTTTCAAGGATTTTCCAATGGATGTGCAAATCAATAGTTCTGTGAGCTTATATAACCTCATCCATTTTTTCACTGATGATAAACAGGAGTTGACCTCCAAATTGCCACAACTCAAAACACAGATTCATCAAAACGGCATGATCTGGGTGAGTTGGCCAAAAAAAGCTTCTAAAGTACCTACAGATGTCACAGAAGACGTTATTCGCAAATATGCATTGGAGATAGGGCTGGTAGACATCAAGGTTTGCTCAGTGAATGAAATCTGGTCAGCCTTAAAACTGGTCATTCCTGTGAAGGATAGAATTTGACAAATAATGCACCAAAGCTCTTCATTAACATTTTTCTTTCGTTATTACTTCCCAATTTTCTTCATCGGAATATTTGCTATCTCTTTGATATTCGGAGAATTCAATATAGACGAAATGGCCTTTGTTCTCATGACCCTAATAATTTCCTTGGGCATTTTTTATTATTTGGTCTTTGGAAGACTGAGAAAGGTAAATGCCAGAAGTGACAAGATTATCACAGAAACATTAAACTATACAGAAGAAATTGAATACGAACAGATCAATTATATTTCTCAAACTGCGCTATCGACACCTACATTAATCAATATCAATTATCAAGAGCAAGAAACAGGTCAAAACAAAACTTTCTGGGTACTGGGAAGCATGAGTGATATGGCGTTCAGAATAGACCCATTAAGGCTGGAAGAATTGGAGCTGACCAAATATATCCGAGGAAAAATTAAAGATTCAAAGCCTAATTACGATGAAGCAAATGAACCATCACGATACCTAATCCCATTAATATTAATCGTAGTTGTGCTGGTTATATTTATTGTCGGTTTTATAATTGAAAATCTAATATTGTAACAAAGATTTTAGATCAGTTTCCCAATGAAAAAGTTTTTAATTCTCTGCATTTTATCGACAGTTTTTGGCTACCAATCATCGAGTCAATCCCTCTCCGACTACTACCCTTCCACTTTAGGTGAACTGGTAGAGCACACCTACTATACTTTGGACTATAATGAGGAGCATGAGCAGGCCAACTGGGTGATTTACTTTGCCGGGAATTTCGGCTCAGCCAAACGATCAGACAATTTTCGATCTGATGACGAAGTAGATACCGAATCTGCCACTCTGGATGATTATGCTGGCTCGGGATATGATAGAGGCCACCTCGCTCCTGCCGCAGATATGAACCTCAACTCAACGGCCATGTCAGAGTCCTTTTATCTCTCCAACATGAGTCCTCAGGTGCCGGGTTTCAACCGTGGAATCTGGAAAAAACTGGAAGCACTGACTCGAGATTGGTCGGCGCTGTATGATTCTCCCTGGGATGTGATTGTCACTGGTCCGGTACTGGACAAAAGCTGTGGTAAGATTGGTACAAACGTTAGCGTACCATGCCGCTATTACAAAATCTACGCAAATCTTGAAACACTGAAAGCCATTGCCTTCCTACTCCCCAATGAAAGCTCTAAGAAGGAATTGTCGGAATTTGTCGTTGCTATTGATGACCTGGAAGCTATTACAGGCATTGACTTTTTCTATTTGCTGGATGATGCTAAAGAAGCGCAGTTTGAATCAACCGTTACCACCACAGGATGGGATTGGGATCCAAAGGTAACTATCACTCCTACCCCTTCAGAACCTACACCAAACACGACTTCAGCTCAATGTAAAGGAACTACTCAATCCGGCAAAAGATGCAGCCGAAAAGCAGGCGCATCAGGCTACTGCTGGCAGCATGAGGAGCATTGATTGACAGGAGATTTTTCGAATCAAAATTCTGATTTACAGACACATACCGCAAAATCCCTTAAACTCAGCAAGCAAAGAACAACGAATTATTTCTTACCTTTTATGAAAATGAAAAATTAAGTATGAAATTCAAATCAGCATTCCAAAAAATTAATGGTCTGCAGCTATTATTTGATTTACTAATAGTTATTATTGGTGTTTATGTGGCTTTCAAATTGTCGGAAATGCAGTCACAAGCAAAGCACATGAAGGAAGGCCAACGTGTTGTTAGTCTATTGGAAATCGGATTAAAAAGATATCATGACACTTTCTCAACTTTTGTGAAATATCATGAAAGTAACAACAGCAGATTTTATAACGAGCTAAAGGCTGGTGGAGTGCCAGATTTTAGTGATACTTATTATCCTGCACCGCAATATCCTATTGATGTAATCCGACATATTCTAACAAGAGAGAGCTACCAGGTTTTTACGATTGATTTTTATGTACCATTGACAGCTTTCTCCAATGCAATGGAACGGCTCATGTATATCGAAGAAAAACTGGTGAAAATAGCTGAGCAATATGAGCCATTGCCAGACAAAACACACCCAGATTACGAACGAATCTTTTTAATTCAAAGACAAAATGCGATTAGGTACTACAATTATTTAGAAAAGCGTCAAAACACATGTGAAGAGTTGGTGACTAAAGCAGATGGGTTGATTAAAAAGTTGAAGCTACTGGAGTGATTTCCTCCCACAACCAACCGTAAGTTTCCAATCGAGGCAGATAAGGATTTCGAAACTACCGCGCAAATTTTGTCCTGGACACTATAATTCGTTAAGCTCAAGGACTTATCCAATCCAATCACAAAACAATAATTAGTTTCGATGAAAGACATTTTAAAAATGGCAAGGATACAAATAGGAGTTATTGTTCTATTTGCCTTGTTCAAGTTTATCAGACCTTCAGTTTTGGATAGTGATGCTCCACAGTGGATCAAAATCATGCTATTGTCTTTACCAAATTTCTTTGAAGCCATTATCGGAATTCTCACTGTCACTGGAATAGGACTTTATCTAAATGATAAATTACTCAACCCAAGTAATCAACTGAAAACGAAGATGATATACATTTTCTCAACAATATTGGCAGCTATTTACGTGATCACTCAGGAATTTAAAATCCATAACCTGGGAGGAGAAAATGTTTATGACATCAATGACGTTATATTTTCTATTGTCGGTCTTGTCATTGGATATCTGATAATCAGATTAATAAAACCGGTGGTTAATCAAACGGCCAGTCCATGAAACAATCTACCAAAGTAAATCCTCACGTCATCCGGCCTCCTTTCAGAGTGCTCCCACGCACTTATGCTTTACTCCACATTCACCCTCTTCACCCCTTCATGACCATAAATCACCGGAAAATACATCAATTCCGCTTTGGCAGGGTTGAGCGTGTACTGTCCAGAGTATCGAGGCAATAGCGATACGCTAAACTCATGGCTTCCTTCTTTTAATCTTCGACAGAAAATGTTCACCTTGTTTCGATAGTACTCCCGATGTACCTCTCCCGGAAATTGCCTTTTATTGTCATAAGAACACCCCGCCGGAATAGGAATCTCTATCATCACAAACTCCACATCCCGATCTACCTTCACATTGGCTATCAGAATTTCCACCTCTCCTGCTTTCATCTTCAGATTGCCACTTTTGAAATAAGTGTTTACTTCAAAATCAGAAGAATCTTTACTAGGAGACTTTTCCCAATAAGTCTGATAGGCTGTAACATAAGCTGGCATCAATCCTTCATATTTCAGATCAATAGTACCTGGATTCAATTCTAAACTTACCGGAAAAGAGGTAACCAACGAATCCATTACTCCTGTAATCTCTAATCTGGAGTCCTTTTGCTCACCACTCGACAAGACCGTAGAAAGCGCCCAAATGGAATTTGAAAGTGTATAGGTATTAAAAAATCGCGTCCCGTTCAGCTTATAGAGCAAATAGTCTTCAAGGCCGGTTTTGATCTTTTCAGATACTGTAGAATCATTGCCCAAAACAGTCAATGCATGAGCCGTCCACTCCACCGATCGATCGCTGTAAAAACACCATTCGATGTTTTGTTGCTTATCCAAATAATATCGACCTATTTTATCTGTGTGAAGGGAGTCTAGCAACCACTGATTAGATGAAGGTTTTCGGAGCAATTGACTGGTTTTAGACAAGATCAGTTTAGAAGCCAGAGTATGCCTAGCTGTGTCCAGTTGCCCAAAAAACTGATCATAAGCAATACCCGCTTGCAATAGAGCAGCCATGTACAATGCGTCAGTTTGCCTATTTACGGGTTTCTGTGACGTAAGCAGCCATACTGCTTCATCTATGATTTTAGTTTCATCGATCTTTACAGAAATCCCGGCTTCTCTGGCCATTATCAGAGCTTCCAATACGTGCACGCTGATCCACGATTCAGTCATGCTCTGATTCCACCAGCCCCAGAAACCTTCTTCATTCTGGTTCTTCTCCAGCTTTTTCACAACTCTTTTGATCGTGGCCTTTCTGGCTTTTTGTATTTCCAGATCTTCATCCAATTGCAGCGAAATCACAAGCCCTTTCAGCTTACTGGCCAGTTGTTCATTACAGCTGTATGGGTAATTGATCAGGTAATCAATTTTGTCTTTGAGCAGGTCCAGGCTCCGAGATTCAGCGTAAAACTGTACCGGACCCAATGAATCAGAAAATACCCACTGAGCAGTAGTATCACCTTTCAATGCAGCAAACTCACCTACATTCTTCTCTACACCTACCGGATAAACGGGGATACTTCTCAGCTCACCATCAAAATAGCCATCTTCCCTTTCCAGAAAATACTTTAAATCAATAGAGTCCTGACCTGAAGACTGAAGTAGAAGTGTGTCAATATGTGCACTGGCAAATCGAACATCTTTTGTTTGTACCAGCTCACCATCCAGCTCAAAACTTGTAGTCACCTGCACGGTATCGTAGGTATAATTGAGTGACTTTCCTATGGCCAGCACACTATCATTTTCGATGATAAATCTTGGTGCAGCTATCTGAGCTGTCAGAGGCTTGAATGATTTTATGGTTTTCTGAGCCTGGCCGGACTGATTGCCGGTCATGGCATAGACATAGGTATCCCAGCTCGTGATATCATCTGGAAATTTGATTTTGAAGTGGGCTTCTCCTTGTTTGTCGGTTCGAATGGTTGGCTTCCAGAAGGCTTCATCCGAGAAGTTATTTCTGATTGCTGAGGCATTGTTCATTTCCTGGAGGAGATCGGCAGTGACTTCATCTGACCCCATTCCTTTGAGCAAATCATTCTTCACAGAGCCTTTGGTGGTGATCATCAGCACACCATTGGCAGCTCTTGATCCATACAAGGCAGTCAGACTTTCTGATTTCAGCACTTCTACATTCTTGATCAGATCAGGACTCAGGTCTTCAAGTTTACCTGAATATATCACTCCATCGATAACAATGAGTGGAGCTTGCTCTCCACTTATCGTGCTGGCACCTCTAATCTGAATTCCAGAATTTGAATTAATTGAAACTCCTGCAACTTTACCTTGTAGTGCGTTTGAAAGAACTTCTAATTCAGCTACCTCACTAAATGTTACATCTGAAATTGTCACAACGGAACTCGTTAATGATCGCTTTGATTGAACACTATATCCAACTACCACAACTTCTTGCAACTGTTCTACATCGGCTTCCATAGATATTGCCCCAGAAAGATTAGACGCATGAATTTCAATTGGACTAAAGCCAACAAAAGAAAACACCAATTCCTGATGATCATAAGGGACTTTGATGGAGTAATAACCATTGATATCCGTAATTGTCCCATATGTAGTCCCTTTCACCAGAACGGTAACTCCAGGTAATGGCTCTCCGGTATCATCTGTAACCACACCAGAAATCACCTCTCCTTCTCCAAAATACTGAAAACTACGTTGATAGCTACGGTAAATCTGTTCCCGTTCATTGCCACCGATTTTGCGCTTGGCATTTTGCTCGAAGTACCGATCCATCATTTGATTGATCTCGATAGCAAAGGAATCTTGCCTATTTTCACGCTTCGCATCCAAATTATGATAATTCTCTCCATTCATTTGGACCTGAATGGAGTCCTGAAGAAAGTAGCTTTCATTGTCCATAAGAAAGATCAAGCGATACTTCCCTTCTTTCAATCCATGATACACACTCCTATATCCGGGGTAAACCTGTAAGAAACTCACATCATCCAATTTGAAAAGCAAAGAATTCAGGATTTGCGCTGTTTCTATATCAGCTTCGGAATTGATGATCAGTTTACCCTCGTCATGTGAAGTACTGGAAGGGTTATAGTATTTTCGGGATTGCAGCCTTCTGTTTCTAATGATATTTTCCCAGTCATCTTTCAAACTCGACAATGTATTCACTTGATCGTAAAAGCTTCCATTGACCATATTGGATGTAATTTCAGGCATGAATCTCATATTTTCAGGCCTCCTCATTTTCACCAATCCTTTTGCAAATTCATATTCGAATTTTGGCTCATATTTCATTCTGGTTTCATAGCCATTGAAGATGCTCAGTTTGAAATCGCTTTCACTCAAAGGCCCTATTACACCATTAACCTGCACAGGTGGAATTTTAAAAAACCGTTCACCCTGCTGGATATAAGCCAGGTTTTCACCAAATGTATGCCTGAAGTATATGGTGTATCGCTCCAGATTGAACACCTCAGAATTGGTGAATTTCAATCCGCGATCATATCGACGCACATCTTTCGGAAGATGATCATGATCGATACAGAAAATGAGCTTTTTCCCTTTTTCAAAAAATAGTTCATCGATATAGTATTCAAACCGATCTGTCCGAACACGTATCCGGTGAAACCCCGGGGTGATACTGAAGGAATAAGGTTCATTCTTTGCCCATCCCAAATACACCACCTGCTCATCCACATAGACCACATTTACAGGTTGTATGATCCCTTCTTTCACAATGAAAGGTGCAAATTGAGTGATAGAATCGCTCGATACATACTCAAACCTGTAGGGACTATCCGGGTAAAGGAATTTGTAATATTCTATCGAATCCAAAACCATCAAAGGATTCCACTTGTCATAGTCCAGCTTCCTTTCCTGCTGATAGAAAGGCTTCTGAGACAGGTTGAATGTATTGATGAGCTCGCGCTGTTTTCTTTGCTTCGTTAAATCTGGTAATGAGGTCGGAGATGATTTGAATTTGCTTGTCAGCCCATGTGCCAGGATATCCACTTCTTTTGCAGGTTTACCTTTGTAGTCAGTCACTTTGAGGCTTGCCTCCACTTCCTGTCCCGGATAGATTACTGGTGGCATTTGAAGCTCAATATTCAGTACCGCATCTCTCAGCGGGATTTCATAATTGTTATCAATCACTCGTCCACCCCACAAGTATTGAACAGCAAGGTAATAATTTCCTTTTCCGTTGGCTTTGTCACGAATTACCAGGCTTGTTCCATGTCCTCTTTTTAAGAGATTGTTCGTTTTGAACAGGTAATAAACAAATGGGATATTTCTGGGATTAAAAGCATTTACAAATAAACTATCGCTCGCCCTATTGGCACTAAAGCTCAATTGAGCTTCCTCATCTGCCAGCTCAAATTCTGTCAAGATTTCATCTTCATCTTGTACCCGATAGGTATGGAAAAATGGATTTAAAGCAACCTTCACAGGCAAATCCACTTGCTGCCGTTCCACTTCATATCCAAAAGCATCTAATCCAATGACCGCCGCAGATTTTGGAACAACTTTACCGTTTTCTAAATATTTGAAACTCAGGCTATCACCAATCAATTCATAATCCAGCAGATGATAATTCTCGTAAAAATCCAGATTGATAGACTGTGTTTTGCTCTGATTATCTGAAGTTAACAGCCGAACATTCACAGTATATGACATGTTTGCCGATGGAAACAAAGTATCAGATAACACCAGCTCCGTAGGCTCAGATGGCAGCAAATCCATTTCATTTTCATACAGAATATCCGGCACAAAAGTCTCATTCCCAAATACTTTCAAGACCTGGTCTGCAGTTACCGTGATTTCCAATCGTGCATCCAAAAGATTCAGCCCATTGTCGTCTTTTCCTTCTATTTTGACAATTACAGAATCACCTCTGAATTGGTCCCCGACATTGGCACTGACATCCAGACTGATCTTACCCAACTCATAATCTTCATATTGAAATCCAGCTGACAGATATTGTTTATTCCATTTATTGTACAGGTATAGGTTATAATGCTTATCCGGCTTCAGATCTATTGTATCCCCTACAACAAACTCATATTCATAGCCTCCTGGAGCATAAGGCTTTAGTTCTCCAAAATCTATGGATTTACCAGGCACATACAGCTCCGGATAAACCGACTTTTTCAGCGGTTTATTTCGCTTTTTCTTTAGGATATAAGCTTTGAACTTTACTGTATCACCAGGCATATATTTAGGTTTAGAAAACGTTAGGTATCCGGTGTACTTCTGACGAAACCTCCAATCATCACCATTCCAATTGCAATACTCTCTATCGAATAGACACAATGTCCCATAAAACAAGTTCTCTGATTTTCGAACAATGTTTTGAACAAACCCTTGCGGATACCCCCAGCGAAACGAATTAACAATATCTTTTGGTGCTCGATATATTGTTCTGACAGTCCTGCGAACAATAATGGCCGGGTATTTCAGTGGAGTACCGTAGAGGGTCTTTCTTGTGATGCGTCTTACCCTTGAGTTTTTACGATCTCTATCAAGATGATAATAGGCTGTGTATCCATCCACTATCACTTCCAGAAGCCCCTTTCGATTCGATTTTCGATCTTTATACAATGAAGTTTTTTGATCAAAATGAAGGTGCTTCAACCCAACTCTTACCCTGGCATTTTTGATCACATCGCCACTTGTCGAAAATACTTTCACAGACAGATCGCGACTATTATTAAAAATCTCCACATCAAAATGCTGTATGCTGAAGTAGTCAATTTTGAGCTTAGCACCTTCTGCAAATACACTTAGATAATGTCCTTGGGGTAATACTTCATCAAATACAGAATCTGAAGGATGTGACTTGACCAACGAATGAAAAAAGGAAGAATCTACCTGCCATTTTCTCGGATTATTGATCAGACGAGCTTCACTGTCTGTAATCTGATAAATGTAGGTGTAATAGCTGGAGTGTCTGCTTTTGAGTAAATCCTGGGTATATCCAGAGAAACTCATCACTATCAAACAGGAATAAAAAATCAAATTGCGTATCATGGTTAGTAAGTTAAGATTGGTTTTGGTATCAGCCAACAATATTGCCGATGATTGTTATCAACTAGGTTGAGTTTGATCGAGAGAACCATCAAGCTCAACCTGATAATTACCAGTGGCATACAGCCAACTAAAGTATGTCTTAATTACAGCCGGTTTAATAGCTAACATTTAGATGCGCTTACATTTCAAATTCCATAAAACCCCACAATCGAGTAGGAAACAAAGATAGGTGATCAAACCTATCTTTGTTGTCCTCTCACACCACCCAGCGTACTCTCGTACTGGGCGGTTTCTCTAAAGACATGTCGATAGTAGTCAGTGGGT
>JAUIAO010000109.1 GCA_030425425.1 Bacteroidia bacterium
CATCGAGCATATCCGCATACGAACGACTCACTTTCAACATCGGAGCGTTTCTAGAGTTGAGAGTAAGCTCGAGTTTCCCATTATTATTGGTCAATAAAAAATCTGGCAACAAATACTGCGTACGAACAACATCTTCACCAGTTCCTCCCGGCTTGGGATTCAATTTGGTAATCAATGAAATCGCCTCCTTCAGTTCCGCATCGCTTACATTGAGTTTTTTGGAAATCTTATCATAATGTTTCTTCGAGAATTCATTGAAACAGCGATCAACTACCTTTTTTGCGATCTCCAACGTTTCATTAGCGTCATCTTTCCGTTCCAATTGTAGTAAAAGACATTCTTGTAAATTTCTTGCAGCAATACCAGCCGGATCGAATTCCTGAATTTTATATAAAATCGACTCTAATTCTTCCAAATCGGTTTCCACATTCTGTGAAAACGCCAAATCATTCACAATCGCCTCTAATTCACGTCTGATATACCCATCAGCATCTATACTACCTATAAGCTGTTTACCAATTACTTTCTGCCTGTCGACTAACTTCAAATAGCCAAATTGAGTCATCAGATGTTCATGTAAGGTAGAGCCAACAGATATAGGCATTTCCTTATCTTCCTCATCAGCACTTCTACCATCACCCTGCATTTTATAGCCAGAATAATCGTCATGTAGATATTCCTCTATGTTCTCAGAATCTGTAGATTCTTCATACTCAGCAGAATCGTCAGCACTTTCATACTCCTCTTTCTCTGGAGTTCCCTCCTCTAGTGCTGGGTTCACTTCCAATTCTTCTTCTATTCGAGCATCAAGTTCAGCAGTTGGAACCTGAAGCAATTTGATAAACTGAATCTGTTGTGGAGACAGCTTTTGAGATAATGACTGGGTTAAATGGAGTTTTTGCATATCAATTTGAACTCATTACCAAAATTATCATTTTTCCTATCAATTGCATTCCTATTCAGACGATGAAACTAATCAATTATTCATATTAAAGAATATGCTCATTAATCCAAGGATAAGAAATGAAAAAGCTTTTTTTTTGCCCTGATTTTGAAAATTAAGTAATTGATATCGTGAGAGAACTACGGACTAAAATTAAGGGTATACTATCTACTCCCTCATTTGACAAAGAAATTACGGTCATGGGATGGGTAAGAACAAAAAGAGCCAGCAAGAATGTAGCATTTATTGCTTTGAATGATGGATCTACGATCAATAACCTTCAGATAGTAGCTGATGTAGAAGTGTTCGGGGACGAATTGATTCGCAAAATAACCACAGGAGCTAGTTTGTCTGTCCACGGTAAAATTGTCGAGTCTCAAGGCGCAGGTCAGGCCTGTGAGTTAATTGCATCTTCCATTGAGATTTTTGGGGAAGCAGATCCTGACAAATATCCATTGCAACCAAAAAAACACAGCCTCGAGTTCTTAAGAGAAATTGCCCACTTACGTCCAAGAACTAACACATTTAGCGCTATTATGCGCGTTAGGCATGCCTTAGCATTTGCGGTCCATCAGTTTTTCAATGACAAAGGGTTTTCATATATCAATACCCCCATAATTACAGCTTCTGATGCTGAAGGTGCAGGAGAAACTTTCAAAGTAACCAACTTTGAGTTAGAGAATATTCCTAAAACCGAAGAAGGTAAAATTGACTTTAAGCAAGATTTCTTTGAGAAGGAAGCCAATTTGACCGTGAGCGGTCAGCTTGAAGGTGAGCTAGCCGCAATGGCCCTTTCCGAGATTTATACTTTTGGACCAACTTTCAGAGCAGAAAACTCAAATACGACTCGTCACCTTGCAGAATTTTGGATGATAGAACCTGAAATGGCCTTCTATGATCTTAAGGATAACATGGACATAGCTGAGGAAATGCTCAAGTATTTGGTGCAATACACCTTGGATCATTGTTTAGATGATTTGCTATTTCTTGAAAAACGTGAAAAAGAGGATGAAAAAAATAAACCACAAAATGAGCGATCAGAGCTCTCTCTAACGGAAAGACTTCAGTTTGTTCTGGATAATGAATTCGAGAGAATAACCTATACAGAAGCAATTCAAATTCTCAAAAATTCTAAACCTAACAAAAAGAAAAAGTTTTCTTATTTAATAGAGGAATGGGGAGCTGATCTTCAAAGTGAACATGAACGTTTTTTAGTTGAAAAACATTTTAAAAAACCAGTCATCCTATACAATTACCCGAAAGAAATCAAAGCATTTTACATGCGTCAAAATGATGATGACAAAACCGTTGGAGCAATGGACATATTATTCCCCGGAATAGGTGAAATCATCGGTGGATCACAGCGAGAAGAACGCATGGCTAAGCTTGCAGAAAGGATGAGTGAAATGAACATTCCCGCTGATGACATGTGGTGGTATTTAGATACCCGCAGATTTGGCGCGGTACCTCACAGTGGCTTTGGTTTGGGATTTGAAAGAATGATACAATTTGTTACGGGAATGGGTAATATCAGAGATGTCATTCCATTTCCAAGAACTCCAGGTAATTGTGAATTTTAAATACTATTCTGCAAACAACATTTAATATGTTACTAGAATCAAAAATCATAGCCATAGATTTCGATGGTACAATAGTACACAACAAATATCCAGAGATAGGAAAACCTTTACCTTTTGCTTTTGAAACTATCAAAATGCTTCAGCAAAAAGGTCATCGGCTAATACTCTGGTCTGTCCGGACAGGGAAACTTTTGGATGATGCAGTCGAATTCTGTAAGAAAAATGGGGTAGAATTTTATGCTGTTAATTCTGATTTTCCTGGAGAAACCAAAATTAAAAACAGAAAAATCAACGCCGATATTTTTATTGATGACAGAAATATTGGTGGCATGATGCAATGGGGAGAAATATATCAGATTCTAGCGGGAGAAGAACCACAGCAACCAAAGCGTAAGAAAGGGTGGTTTAGGTTATAGTATTCGATATTCGTTAATCGTTAGTTTAATCCGAATCAAATTTTAAAAGCTATACACATTTCAGTGAAGAGCATATTGCATGCAGATAATCGCCCACAAAACCTCTCAAATTTCAATAAAGGAACACAGAACAAAGTCAGGTAAAGATGTATTTCATAAAAAACGATCAAGCATAAAACCCTTGGAGCACATTTCTTTTATTCAATTATCAACTGAAACTATCTTTTAAACTTTACTAGCTAATGAATTGCGGGAGGGTTCATCCAAGGTCAGCGTGAACGATTTTGATTATAAAATGATTGATTTTCTAAATGGTAAGCCATTAAATCAAAATGGTTTTTGACGTTGGTCTCTTTTTCTTTTGCTTCGTTTTCTTTTGGAGAAGCAAAAGAAAATGAAGGTTAAGATCAGCCAGAAGCAAGAATATTTATTCCTATATTCGGAAGCTTTTACGGGAATAGTACAATCTCCGCACAGAAATATTGCTTGATCCATAAAAACGCCTCCCATTTCCAAGGGGAGGTTTGGTGGGGTTAATCCAAAGAAACAACTCCAAATGTACGCCAAATAGCTATCAGCGTAAAATGTTCAGCGTATAGCGTAAAGCATATAGCGTAAAGCGAAAGACCAAATACACAAAAAAAGCTACCTCTTTCGAAGTAGCTTTTAATATCATCGTTTGCTCAGTCGTAACTATTATCTAAATCTCTTCACCTTCTGAACATATCTCCATTCTACTCTGCTGTTGATTAAGTAGCTTAATTTCACGGATATAGTATGACCATTAACATTAACATCCTCGACACCATCGCCTCCAAGGGCGATATTAGGAGAGGCCTGAAAATACTGTTGATAACTCCCAGCTTCATAATTATACTCAATTCCCAAATCTAAAAACTTCGCCAAGGTGTATTTCACACCCACTATTCCCGTGATCGTTTGGTACATTGTGCCTTCAGATCCACTTACAGCCGTTGCACCTGTTTCAAGTCGTTCATAATCCTGTGTCATGTTCCAAAATGTTGTCCCCAAACCTAAATAGGGATGAATTAACAACAACCCAGCTGCTCTTGGTCTATGTAAAAATGGATCTCCAAGATGG
>JAUIAO010000068.1 GCA_030425425.1 Bacteroidia bacterium
GGGGGGTAAATGCAAAAAATGTGAATATGACTTTTATCAGTATAATATTACACATACTATCATTTGATAGTACTTATCGGTTATATAAAATGATATTATATGCTTAATTGCGGTTTTATCGATGTTTTTTCTTGCCAGAAGATACAAAAAAAGCCTAGCCAGAGGCTAAGCTTTTTGATTCGTTTTCACTTAATAAAATCAAACTATTCCTCTTCCCACAGATCATCCATCGTATAAGGTGAACCCTCGATGGTCCATATAGAGCCATCTATGTAGCGGAAATGGATGCTGATGTTGTTGAGTCGATCCATTTCATCTTCTGTCAAAACTATCTCAGCAGCTTCCAGATTTTGCTTTAACCTTCCTTCATTCACGGATTTCGGGATTACGGCTACACCTCTGTTTACTTGCCAGGCCAATAACACCTGCGCAGGTGTGATGTTGTGAGTTTCTGATATCGATTTGACTATATCATGCTCCATAAGCTTAGGCTCGTCAGACTTGATCCTGTCACCCGGACGATCTCCCGAACCTAAAGGTGAATATGCTGTCATGTGCATGGCATTATCCCAGCAGTAATTGACCAGCTTGTGCTGTGGTAAGAATGGGTGCATCTCCACTTGATTCATTTCCGGTAGCACTCCTGCTGCAGACATTAAAAGATCCAGATTTCGGCTATTGAAGTTGCTGACTCCCAGATGTTTGATTCTTCCAGATTCATGAATTTTCTCCATTTCGTCCCAGGTTTCGTCCAGAGGAGCTTCATCCAGAGATATGAATAAATCCGATGTTTTTGGGAATCCAACTCCGGGTTTTAATGCCAATGGCCAATGCATCAGGTACAAATCCAGATAGTCTAGCTTCAGGTCATTCAAAGTCCTTTCAAAACCAACACTCACATCCTGCTTCAGGTGGTATGAGTTCCATAACTTAGAGGTGATCCATACGTCCTCTCGCTTCACATCTCCAGCAGCAAATGCATCAGCAAAGGCCTGTCCGATCTCCGCTTCATTTCCATATATGGCTGCACAATCAAAGTGTCTGTAACCAATACCAATCGCCATTCTGATCACTTCATATACTTCTCCCGATTCAGACTTCCAAGTACCCAGGCCAAGGGCTGGCATTTTGTCGCCGTTTTTAAATTCCAGATAGTTCATAAAAATTAGTTTTTTCCTTGGTTTTTCACTTGCAACATAAATTAACAAGAGTTTGATCGAATCAACCCTACATTAAATCATTTTTAGCTGTAAATTGTCCACTCATCCCACCGTAATAATTAATCAAAAGATTAACTCAATTTGGTTAGTTTAGTTTTTGAATTGCCAATTATCAAAATAAAAACCGAGAACACCGATGATCAAGTGTATTGCCATTGATGACGATCCCCTTTTTTTGAAAATGATCCAGGTTTATTTCAGAGAAATGAAATCTGCCAGACTGATGGAGACCTTCACCAATCCTGTGGAAGGAATCATGGCAGTGGTGAAAGCCAAACCGGATGTTTTACTGTTGGATTATGAAATGCCATACCTGGATGGAATAGAAGCATTGGAAACAATGGATAGGCCACCAAAAGTAATTGTAATCTCAGGGCATCAAAAAAGTCCGGTTTTTGAAAACGTGAAAATTTCCAAATTCATCCCGAAAATGGAAGTGCAGTCTGCTGAAATCCTAGAAAAGGCAATCGTGGAAATCACACAATAAAAAAATCCCTCGTCTTTGGCGACAAGGGACTGCAAGTAAAGAGTTATTAATAAAAGGGTTTGAGCCAAATGTAAGTCTCGTTTTTCACTTTTCAAAAACAGCCTTCAGGGTTTATTGGTTTCAATTAAAAGGATTTACAAAAATTTTGCTGTATAGCTTTGATGAGCAATTCATCATCTAAGTTTACAGTTTAGATTGGAACGAATATGACTGACCATACACCCTCTTCACAAGACACTTCTCATCCTGAGAACCATAATGTACACCTGAGAAACCTACAGCTTTCGGATTATCCGGAGCTCAGGGAAATCATGGAACGTGTATATGAAGGAATCGAAAATCCATATTGGGAGAAGTATGACATTAAGCGACTGCTCAAAAAATTCCCGGAAGGACAGCTATGCGTAGAAGTAGATGGTAAAATGGTGGCCGG
Source organism: Bacteroidia bacterium (assembly GCA_030425425.1). Classification (GTDB taxonomy): domain Bacteria; phylum Bacteroidota; class Bacteroidia; order Cytophagales; family Cyclobacteriaceae; genus Marinoscillum. The sequence goes on from JAUIAO010000068.1 coordinate 2,141, forward strand.
CGCACTTTCTATCATAGTGGATTACAAGCGCTTCGGAGATAATCATACTTACAATCAGATCACTGGTGACGAAACCTTCAATACCCATGATGACAATGGCAATGTACTCTATGGGATTGATGTATTTGTACATCCTGAATATCGCGGGCTCAGGCTGGGAAGAAGACTATATGACGGGCGCAAAGAACTCTGCGAAAACCTCAACTTAAAGTCCATAATAGCCGGAGGCAGGATTCCTAATTACGGCAAGTACGCTAAGGAAATGACTCCTCGTGAATATATCAGTGCCGTAAGTAGCAGGAATATTTATGACCCTATTCTGAATTTTCAGCTTAGCAATGATTTTCATGTGAAGAAAATCCTGAAAAACTACCTACCCGGCGATGCAAAATCCAAGGACTATGCAACACTGCTGGAATGGAACAATATCTACTATCAGGAAGAGGAGAAGCTCATCAACGCTCCTCGAACTTATGTGCGTGTAGGATTGGTACAATGGCAAATGCGCCCATTCTCAGATGTAGAATCCCTCGTTGAACAAATGGAGTATTTCATAGATGCTTTTGGTGACTACCAGTCTGATTTTATTCTATTTCCGGAGTTTTTTAATGCCCCATTGATGGCGGAGTTTAACCATCTCGGAGAACCAGAAGCCATTCGCGGATTGGCAAAGTACACCAATATCCTCAGAGAAAAATTCACGGAATTTGCCATCAGCTACAATGTAAATATCATCGCTGGTTCTATGCCTGAAATAATAGACGACAAGCTATACAACACATCATATCTATGTAGAAGAGACGGATCGTGGGACAGCTACCGAAAAATCCACATTACGCCATCAGAAGTAAACAGCTGGGGAATGGTAGGTGGAGATAAAGTGAAGGTGTTCGAAACAGATGCGGGTAAAATTGGAATCACTATTTGTTACGACGTAGAGTTTCCGGAGATCTCACGATTATATGCAGAGCAAGGAGTACAGATCTTGTTCGTTCCGTTTCTTACAGACACTCAAAATGGCTTCAATAGAGTCAGGTATTGCGCTCAGGCCAGAGCTATCGAAAATGAATGTTATGTGGCCATCGCCGGTTGTGTAGGGAATCTTCCTAAGGTCAACAACATGGACATTCAATATGCACAAAGTGCAATTTTCACGCCTTCAGACTTTGCTTTCCCAACTAACGCTATCAAAGCCGAGGCAACACCAAACACAGAAATGACCGTTATTGGAGATATTGATCTGGAGTTATTGAAAGACCTGCATGAATTTGGGAGTGTGAGGAACCTCAAGGATCGCAGGTTAGACCTCTACAACATTAAGCTGAAGAAATAGCTTTAAAAATACCACATTTTGGGTATTGTGTTTGGAATATAATTTTACGAAATTTATAAGTGATTTAGTAACGTACATACTTCATCATTCCTCTTCAGATTACGCGCCACAGGGCGCGTAATTTGTTTTACCACTGTTTATGAACGTGATTCATGATGTACTCACCATAGACATGCTCTACTCCTCGCATTTGCTCCACTGTGAGATCCGGAAGATCCGCTGCTTCAATATTTGAAATAACCTGCTCTGGTCGGCTAGCTCCAGGTATGACTGTGCTCACAGTAGAAAACTGTAATATCCATTTGAGTGCATATTTGTACAGTTCATCAGTGCCAAATAGTTCTTTGAGCTTATCTACTGCTCGCAAACCATCCATCAAAGGCACACCGGAAAAAGTCTCTCCTTTATCGAACATCTCCCCGTTTCTATTGAAATACCTGTGATCATTCTGGTCAAATTCCCTATTGGCAGTCATTTTACCACTCAGCAAACCACTCGCCAAAGGCACACGTGCTATTACTCCAATTTCACGCTCTTGCATCAATGGAAAACACATGGTGATAGGCTTCAAACGAAACATATTAAAAATGATCTGTACACTTTCTACCACTTCATAGTCTGCTGCCATTCTGGCTTCTTCTACTGTCTCTACACTCACTCCAAAATGTCTGACCCGACCACTCTGCTTGATTTCTTCCAACTTCGCAAAAAGATCATCAAACTGATAAACTTCAGTAGGTGGACAATGCAACTGAACTAAGTCCAGATAGTCCAATCCTGTATTTTTCAACGCTTCGTCTACATACATTTCAATGGCTTCAGGTGTATATCCCTCTGCCACATGAGGATCTATCCTTCTGCCTACTTTAGTAGCAATGTATAGCTGATCACGCTTGTCTTTCACATACCTGCCAACCGTTTGCTCACTTTGCTGAGCGTCATACACATCTGCCGTATCGAGAAAATTTACCCCTCTTTCTATTGCAGTAGAAATGATACGATCAGCGATTTTGGGATCAAATGCCCCTCCCCAGCCACCACCTACTTGCCAGGTGCCTAATGAGATTTCTGAAATTATTAAATCGGTACGTCCTAATTTTCGATATTTCATGTTTATAGTGTTTATCTTATTGGTCACCGGTTCGCCGGTGCGATCGGTCCGCCGAAGCGGGGTGCCCGACCAGGGAATTCAAGATAAACTTTATGCATCCTCGTTTAGTGGAATTTAGGATGCATAAAGTTTATGCTCATTTCATGTATGCTATTTTTATTCTTCCAGGTCACATTTAATTCACGATGAACCTGATTTCACTTCTTAGGATCAATCCCTGATGAGTATAATTAAGGATTGATGAAATTGATGCTCGTTTCATGGGTGTGATTTTACAATGTGTATGTCTTGTGTGATGCGAAACTAAGATGAATTGAAAGAGACTTAAAGCCAGACTAAATAAAATTGGTAATTTGAGGTCAAGAAATTTTATAGACAGAAATGGGATATCAGAGATTAGCGGTTTTTTGTGGATCTAATGCTGGCAAAAATCAGGAGTATGAAATAGCCGCAAAGGAAATGGGGAAAATGCTCGCTGAGCATCATATTGGAATTGTATTTGGAGGTGGTGGCATTGGACTGATGGGTGCGGTAGCAGACGCGGCTCTGGAAAATGGAGGAGAGGTGATTGGAGTAATTCCAGAAAAGCTCATGGCAAGAGAAGTAGGACATAAAGGACTCACAGAGATGCACGTAGTAAAAACGATGCACGAACGAAAAGCCATGATGGCGATGCTTTCAGAAGGATTTGTGGCCTTACCAGGCGGGATAGGTACCATAGAAGAAATCATCGAGGTATTTACCTGGCATCAGATCGGATATCACAATAAACCATGCGCCTTTCTAAACACCAATGGTTATTACGATAAACTATTTCAATTCATGGATCATGCGGTATCCGAGGGATTTTTGTCTGCCAGTCAGAGAAACGAACTCATAATAGCAAATAGCCCAGATGAGCTAATGGCCAAACTACAGTCAATTGGATAGTTGAATAACAGGAGAAATATCAGCCGGCAACAATATGCTGCTCCAGCCTGATAAATGTTTTTTCTATCGCATCCTGTTCTATGGGCTTTATCAGGTAATCAAATACGAGAGGCTTCATCACATGTGACACCAGGCTCTCCGGCAGTGCATTGGTGGTAATGACTACTGGTATGTTCTTATAAATCTCATGATTCAAAACCTCATCGACTATGAAATCCATACCTGTTTTGCCTGGCATGTATAAATCGGAAAAAATCAAGTCAAACTTCTGATCCGTATCAGAAATTAATCCCACAGCTTCTTCCACATTGTCACATTCAGTGATTTGTTCGTCAGCCAGAAATGAACGCAAATGCTGCTTTAGCAGATATCTTTCTGACCATTCGTCATCCACTATCAGCACGTTCCAGTCGTACTTCATAATAATAGTTGATTTGGTTTGAGGCGGTTCATGACGTATTACATACGTAAGATAACGCTTGTAACCCGCAATGTGGCATTTATCTTAGTTTTTTCAACCCACCTTTAGCAGCCATTAAGTCAAATTCGATAGTTGAAATGAGATAATAGTTGACGTTTTCAGGTGAAAAAATTAGTTATTTTTTTGAACTACAATTATCCTGTTAACTCTACTTTGTCAAATTGCTTAAACTATGAGATCACCCCGACCCTAAAGGGTGACTTTGACATCTAGATCATCCTCTCTTTAGGGGATGAGGGTTTGACTTTCTTAAGATGACAAACTAGGATTAAAATTCGAACCTGGTCAGAATTCCTGTATATCCAAAAAAAGGTTGGATAACTCAATAAATAGATACATAATTCCATCATTGATCACTAACTTGTGTATCGAAGGATTTATTCTTAATTCTACATAAAACCACAGTGAAATCAGCTAACAAAAAACCTAAAAAAGTAGTCGGTATTGGTGCGTCTGCAGGTGGTCTTAACGCCATCTCGGAGCTTATACAACACATCGACCCTAAGTCAGGAGTATCCTATGTAATCGTACAACACCTGTCTCCGGACTATGAAAGCCACATGACTGAGTTACTGGCAAAACACACCGTGCTCCCGATTATTTCAGTCAATGAGCGTACTCCGCTTTTACCTAATCATATTTATTTAAACACTCCAAAAAATGAAGTAAGGATACAAGATGAGTTTCTTTATCCCGAAAAAGTAGTGGAAGATCATAAGCTAAAACTCCCTATCAACAACTTTTTCAAGGAACTGGCTAAAGCCTTTGAGCACAAGGCTGTTGGAGTGGTGTTATCAGGCACTGGTTCAGACGGTAGCAACGGCATCAAATACATCCATGAGAAAGGTGGTACCTGCATAGCTCAGGATCCTGATGCTGCAGACTTTGGGGGAATGCCAATATCGGCGATCAATACGGGATATGTAGACCATATTCTGCTGGCGCCTGAAATAGGTCAGCTCTTGAGCAAACTTCCTGACATACAAATTGCCGCACCAGTTCTCGATCAGTCAGACGCAGAGGCCGTAGCAGAATTCAACGAAATACTGGACATCATTGCCAATAGTTCTGATATCGATTTTTTGAAATATAAAACTGGCACAATCATCCGCAGAATAGAACGGCGGATGAATACCAAAAACATTAAAAAGCTTAGAGACTACAAGGATTTTCTTCTGAAGAATGAAAAAGAAAAGTCGGAACTAATCAGAGACTGCCTGATCAATGTAACCGAATTTTTCCGTGACAGAGGTGCCTGGAAAAGCATTGAAGAAAAAGTAATTCCAGATTTATTTGCTAATCAAAAAAACTTACGACTTTGGGTATGTGGTTGCTCCACTGGCCAGGAAGCATATTCTTTGGCAATTTTACTGGAAGAATACATTGCAAAATCTCAAAAGAGGGGCTTGACTTACAAAATTTTCGCCACTGACCTGGATGAGCATGCGCTGATCAAGGCAGGAAAAGGAAGCTACAGCATAGAAGAGCTCCAGAACCTTCATGCAAATTACATCTCCAAGTATTGTACTTTGGTGAGCAGCCAATACGTCATGAAGGAGTTAGTTCGCTCCAGAATTGTGTTTTCGAAACATGATATTCTTAAAGACCCTCCTTTTGTAAAACTTGATTTTGTCAGCTGTAGAAACATGCTGATTTACTTCCAGAAAGAAAACCAGAAAAATGTTTTGTCTAAGCTGCAGTTTGCACTGAATAAAAATGGATACTTGTTTTTGGGTGGTAGTGAAAATATTGGGCACGAGGAAACCATATTTGATATGGTGGATAAAAAATGGAATATTCATCGAAAAAAAACCGACCGAAAATCAGCAACACAAATCAGCTGGGACCTCAACCCAAAGATGTATGCTAAAAACAGATACTTATCCGAAAACTCGCAATCAACTCCAATGGCTGAAAATTTTGAAGATGCGGTAAACAGGTATCTGGGCAAGACATTTGTCAGAGACATCCTGTTTATAGATAGTGAGTTTAAAGTTATCTATATGAAAGGGCGCCTGATGAGCAAGCTCACTCTTTCTGAAGGACAGTTCAATAACAATCTCAGAAACCTGCTGAATCCAAAGACCTTCACTATACTTTCCAGAGGTCTGAATGCCGTAAAAAGCACGCAGGAAAGTGTTTTGCTAAAGGATGTTCCTTTCCCGAGTGATCATCAATCCGTAATGGTGGACCTGAGCATACATCCGGTGAAGGAAATGAGCCTTGCAGATGTATTGTATTTGATTCAGCTGCAGGGTGAAGAAAGTCCAGAAAAACTTCAGGAGCTGGAACATTCAGACGAAAACCTCACCAATCATATTCAGCAATTAGAAGACCAGCTGGCAGAATACCGGGAAAAGGAAAAGTACTTTAAAGAACAACTGGATGCAGTCAATGAAGAGGTGATGAGCACCAATGAGGAGCTTAAAGCTTCGAATGAAGAACTGCAAAGTGCCAATGAAGAACTGGAGTCATTGAATCAGGAACTCTATATGGTCAACAATGAGCTGCAAGACAAAAATGACCAACTCCTCAACCTAAACAACGATATCCGAAACTTGCTCGATTCCTCCGAGGTAGGCACCTTATTTTTAGATAATGATCTAAATATCAGACTATTTACCCCGGCGGTGAAGAAAAGTTTTAGAATCGAAGAATCAGATATTGGCAGGTCTATCAAATCTTTTACTTCATTCTTCAGTGATGAAATCAGAGTCAAGATTCTAGATTATTGTGAGACGGCATTGACAGAGATTAAGCCATCGATAGAGGAACTGACAGATCAGGAAGGCAAACATTTTTTACTCAAAGTCAAACCATATATCACTAAAAAGAAACTCATCGCAGGTGTGATCCTCACTTTTATGGACATCAGCGACCTGAAGGATGTACAACTTAGATTAGAAGCACAAAACGAGCTTTTTGGAATCGCTAATGAGATTACACAAACCGCCGTATGGGTATGGAATGCAAAGGATGATGTGACAGAATCTTTTAATAAGTACTGGAAGGAGTTTTATGATTTGGAGCCAGAGGGTTCTTTTGAACAATTCATTCAAAAAATTCATGAAGACGAGAGGGATAAAGTGATCAGCAGCATTGAGTCTGCTCTGGAGAACCCCGAAAATCCAGTATACCTCAATGAATTCAGAATGTTCAATTCCCGGATCGATGATTACAAATGGTTGAGAAATACTGGATTGGTCAAATTCAAGAATGGTAAACCCGAGCGGATTATTGGCGCTACCATCGACATCACCAAAAACAAAAAACTGATGGCCGATCTGGAAAATAAAACCAGATTTTTCAGGTCGATCACGGATACTTATACTTCAGGATTGTATATCTACAACATAGACAAAGGATTTAATACCTATATCAACAAACAATACACTGACTTGCTGGGGTATTCTCTAGCCGAGATTAATGCCTTTAGTTCAGAAGAATTCATGAAGTTGTTTCACTCTGATGATCAGCTTAAGGTGCAGAAACACATGAAGAAAGTAGCTCAGAACAAAAAAAACCAAACTATCAAATATCGATTTAAGAAAAAGTCTGGAGAATGGGCCGAGCTATATTCTGTGGATTCTCCATTCGAGGTAAATGATCAGGGAGAAGTGATCAGTTTCATCGGGTCATTTATTGATTTGTCAGGCCTGGATAACTTGTCAGAGGTGTGATTGATTTTGATTACCTATTCGATTATAGGGATGTTTGCTTCTATAGTAGTGCCTTTACCAGGAATACTACTTACATCCAGACTTCCTCCTAGGGACCGAATATTGGCCTTCATGGAACTTAGTCCTACACCTTTGGAATTTGAAGTGAAATTGAATGTGTCAAAACCGACTCCATCATCCTGTACGAAAAGTCTCAGCAAATTAGCATTTACAGTGCTGATCTGAAGCTTTACTTTGGTCGCTTTAGAGTGTTTGACAATGTTATTAATGATTTCTTGTAAAATCCTGTAAACAATGAGTCCAATCTCTTCCGGGCAATCCTCATCCTCAAGATTGTATTCAGTCTCAAAAGAAATAAACTCCTGAAACTTCTTCAGCATAGTGATGATGGCTTGTTTCAGTCCCACGCTCTCTATAGTGGCCGGATTCAACTCATGCGATACTTTCCGGGTTTTTTCGACTGACTCTCGCAAAAGCTTCAGACCAGTTCCATATCTCTTAACAGCTTTTAAATCCAGACTATCCATCACCTTAGAAACAGCGCCAATGTGCAGCTGTGCTGCCAATAAAGTCTGTTGCAAGTCATCATGCAGCGTCTCGGCTATTTCTGAACGAACCTTTTGCTCTGCTCTGATGGCGGCATTCAATGTGCTTTTTTGGGCATTCAGTTCTTTAGTCACGTCAAAGTCTGTACCTCTGAAGCCGGTGATTTTACCCTGATCGTCTGTAATGACGAGTGCATTGGTTTTGAGCCATACAGTTTTTCCACTTTTATGTTTGCGTGGGTATATTTCATACATAACCACTTCCTGTTCTTTGAGCTTATTGATGAGCTTTGAGTTTTTCTCGAATGCGTCACCGAATTGACCAATTAATTCTTCAGGCGCATATCCATACACACTTCTTGCTCCCGGACTCAAATAAGTGAAATGACCATTGAGGTCCGTTTCCCAAATCACTGACTGATTGATGGACGCTATCTGCTGAAATCGATTTTGAGCATATCTTAGACCAGACTCGGTTGCTTTTTTCTTAGATACGTCCTCCTTTATAGCGATGTAGTTAAGGATCTGACCATTCTCATCTAATACAGGAGAAATCACATCTGCTTCCCAATAGATCTCGCCATTTTTTCTTTTATTCAGGAACTCACCCTTCCATTGTTCTCCATTATTAATTTTTTGCCAAAGCTCCGCGATCACCGATTTAGGTGTCAGCCCTGAGCTAAATATATGTGGAGTCTGACCTAGAAGCTCCTCTTTTTTGTATCTGGAGATTTTTACTACGGCCTCATTTACATATTCAATGATGCCTTCTGTACTAGTGATCACCACACCTACATGACTTTGTTCCACTGCTTCACTCAGCCGTAATATGGTCTGCTGGGCATGATTGATTTCTGACCTATCCCTCACTACTGCAAAAAGTACTGACTCTCCATCATATTTAGTCTTGGTGAGTTTAATATGACACAGGAATTGAGTCTCCTTGCTAGATTGGATCAGCCATTCAAACTCTACCTCTCCATTTTCATCAATCTGCTGGAGTAAGCTTTCATACTTGCTTGATGACGGTTCTCCATCTAATTGTACTTTTGAAGAAAAATGTGCGGGAGACTTTCCAATAACATTGGACTGCTCTGTTTCTAAAAGCTGAGCAAGATATGGGTTGCACTCAATAAAACGCTTATCTTTTAATACTGCTATTCCTTCATTGATGTTTTCGAAAATCAGCCGATGCTTTCTTTCACTATTACCAATTTCTTCGATCGATTTTTTTAGTTTTTCCTGATATGAATGCCGTTGTAGTAAATCTGATAAACTAAAGGATATATTATTAAGGAGCTTTGTTTCTTCCTCATCCCACACTCTGATAATGTTGAAGTGTATGATCGCTAGTAAGCCCCTCAGTTCTTTATCAACAATAACAGGAACTAACTTCAGTGATCCTTGGTCGGATATCTCATGATCTGACTTTATGACAAACTCTCCTTCTACCTGATCGACATTCAATCCCTGGATAATCTCTCCCCTTATTAGCTGATGATAGATTTTTCCATCCGGGTTGAACCGGATTGTTAGTTTCTCCTGAGAAGATGGCCGATCAGTTTTGAAATCTGAGTTGACCCGGTCTGGATTGACCCGGTCTGGATTGACCCAGAATATATTACATTCAAATATGGCAGTGTTTGGTTCAGGAAACAAAAAACACATTTGATCAGCATTCACCGTACGTCCGCCAACCGCCAAGCCTTCCTTGATGCTGATTTCCGGGGAAATGTTTCTATTGATGATATTTCCAATCTCAGCAACTGCTGCTAATAGCTCGGCTTTTCTGGTTACATTCTTTTGAGCGATTCTTCGCTCGGTGATATCCAATATTCCACCCCACAAGTAAATATGATTCTCACTGAGACGATGTGCCTGACCAGAAGTACGAATCCATTTATTCTCACCTTCTTTGGTGGTCACATTTAGTTCCATCACATTGATTTCCCCCAGGAGCATGGCATCCAAATCTCTCTCAAAATGCCCGGAATCAATCCCGTATAATTTGAGAATATCCTCGTGTGCAACCTGTTCATCTGGCAAATATCCCAGAATACTCTTTGAAACTGAGTCCAGAAAAGGTTGCTGAGGCACTTCCCCAATAATTTCGAGTTTCCAGGTACCAAGCTTAGTAAGCTTATTTACATTGTGCTGTAGTTCACTGGATTCAAGAAGTTTTAGCTGTAACTCTTTCTGATTAATGTATAACTGTAAGGTATCGGCAAAACTCGTAAGTAGAAACTGTTCGTTGAGCGTAAAAGTATGTTGTGCATCAGAATCATCAGCCCGATAATATACCTCCACCTTTATTAACTGATTTCTGTTGGATTTCCTCTCATCTTTTAAGCTAGTCTGTGTCCTATGTAAACCATTGGACTGAACATTCATAGACCCATAAGTCACTTCACAATATGTGAAACTTGGATACATAAATCCATGAACTAATTCATTGACTGATAGCTTTAGGAACCGAACAATATCTACTTCTTTATTGGCGAGTTTTGAAATTTCATGTAGGCACTTTTGAGCTTTTTCCCTTTCTTCCAGATCCTGATTATTAGTTAATCCAAGTGACAGCTGTCGGTGCTCTATGTGCTCTGCAATGTGTGCTGCAAAGCTCATCATGTCATCGGTGGAAATAAGCTGATCAGGCAAATTGTAGAATACAATGAAAATGCCCACTTCTTTTTCACGGAGATTGGTTACCGGCACTATTTGATATGATGATGCACCGATCGATTCCAAAAAATGATCCGCCAAGTCAAGTGGGTTCAAATCACCACTGGAACCCTTCACCACACTTAAATCCTGAGAAAAATATCTGGAGTAAATAAAAGAGGCATCCTGCCTGGTCATACCAGCACATGAAACATACCTCATGTATCCAGAATGCCCATGAAATGCTACAGCAGACACATCACATTTATCAATGAAACCTTCTAGAAGGTCATTCAATGATTCACTATAGTCAACGATTGAGTTGCGCTTTTCTTTCATAGCTAGTTGGTAGAAAGAGAATAAAGTAGGAATTTAACCAAATTCCAAATTAATGTATCACTCAGTTCGTTGTTTTAGCTTGCTCCAATCTTGAAGGAATTTTTCCCTCACTCTATTGAGAATATGCTCATCTATCAGGGGAGTATCTGTAATCCAATTCTCCGGAACAAACCTGGCAACATATAGGATCAAATGATAAAATGCCCAAACTGGCCGATAAAGCAGCCAGTGTTTCACTTTATTGCGATAATTATGTGGCATTGCTCGGATATATTTCGATGTGAAAGCCCGGAGCACTTTTAATTGTTTCTCAGAAAAGGATTGATGCCGCTTTTTTAAATCCACTTTTTTCAATGGCAGAACCCCCATATAGTCCGTGATTTTTCTAACAAAAGACTCAGGGTCAGCCCGAAGATCATCATAGATCAAAATAAGAGGAGGATGATTGGAGTATTCTTCTATTACATCCAATTTACGCATATAATCCAACTCCTTAGTTTCCCAAAACCCATCATCATTTTCAAGATCTAGAAATGCCTCGAATGAACCAACAAAACCATTTTTCACATGTCGCTTGTATTGTGATGCGATCCATTCATCGTGCCTACGAAATACAATGATGATCCTGGCATCCGGAAAGTCCTGAGTAAACCACCTCACCTCATCTTCAAACTGTCTGTCAAATTCCCGAGATACCAATATCTTATCCGCATGAAATTGAGGAATGATAGTTTTAGACTTTTTATATCGATGAGTGGAAATATATTTTACCCCATCGAGCTTTGGAAATATGGACTGCTGGAGATAGGTAGAAGCTGTTTTCCCGAGACCAACATGAAAAAAAATCTGCCTTTCCTTCATGACACAAATCTACCCAGTTATCAAACCACTAATACAATCGTTACTTTCTTAATGTTTAGTTAATCTTTTATTAATCTTATTAGTAATTTAGCCGCTCAAAATTGAATTGAGGACATAAATCATTGCATCAAACCATCAATCAAAAAGTGAAAAAGGGAAATTTCAAAAGGAAAAATATTTACCTGATTTTGGAGGTTTGTGCAGTTCTGACTTTTTTTCTTTTGGTGATTCTTAATCATTTCTACCGGTTTATTATCTGAATCCGCAAAAGACCAGGATCCGCATCAGACATCCCCTGGTTTCTAATATCCATTGACTCATTTAATTCCTTCTCCCATTTTATTACCTCGAAGAGTCCAAATACCATCAACTCAACTAGTTTTGCAGAATGGCAAGTGAAGTAAATGCAGACTATCTGGATCATCTGAATCCTCCACAGCGAGAAGGAGTAATCAACACCGAAGGACCAACTATGCTCATTGCAGGAGCAGGCTCTGGGAAAACGCGTGTGTTGACCTACAGAATTGCACATTTGATGAAATATCACAATGTGGATCCATTTCATATCATGGCGCTGACTTTTACCAATAAAGCTGCACGAGAAATGCGTGAGCGGATTGAGACTATCGTAGGAGATGAAGCCAGAAATCTGTACATGGGCACCTTTCACTCTGTCTTTGCCAGAATCCTACGTGCAGAAGCCGCTCGACTCGGCTATCCATCCAACTTCACCATCTATGATACAGATGATTCCAAAACACTGATTCGACAGATTGTGAAGGAAATGAACCTGGATGACAAACTCTACAAACCAGGCGTAGTTCTTAATAGGATTTCAGCAGCGAAAAACCGCTTGATCTCCTGGCAGGAATATCTGAATAATCCGATCTATGCGGAGGATGACTCAGCCAATATGCGCCCCGAAATGGGACAAGTCTATAAAAACTATGCTTTGCGCTGTTTCAATGCTGACGCTATGGATTTTGATGATTTGTTGTTCAATACCAACATCCTGTTTCAAGAAAACCCAGATGTGCTCAACAAATACCAGCAAAGGATTCATTACTTGTTGATAGACGAGTTTCAGGATACGAATATCTCTCAGTACCAGATTACCAAGAGACTGGCAGCCGTTCGTGAAAACATTGCTGTGGTGGGTGATGACGCACAGAGTATCTACGCCTTCCGTGGAGCTGACATTCAGAACATTCTGAATTTCGAAAGGGATTATCCAGACCTGAAAATCATTAAGCTGGAGCAGAATTATCGGAGTACGAAAACCATCGTGAACGCAGCAAATTCCGTAATCCTCAAAAACAAAGCCCAGCTTCCTAAAAGTGTATGGACTGACAATGAAGACGGAGACCTGATCGAATTGATCAAGGCAACATCTGACAATGAAGAGGGTAAATTGATTGCGTCGAGCATCTTCGAAACAAAAATGCAAACCCAGTCTCCTAATACGGATTTTGCCATTCTGTACCGAACCAATAGCCAGTCAAGGGCGATGGAAGAAGCCCTCCGCAGAAACAACCTCAAATACCGCGTAGTAGGAGGACTTTCCTTCTATCAAAGAAAAGAAATCAAAGACTTGATCTCATATCTACGGTTCATTGTCAATCCTAATGACGAACAGGCGATGCGTCGCAGCATCAATCTACCAAAACGCGGAATTGGACCAGGAACCATAGAAAAACTGGTGGTGGCATCTGCCGAGTATGAAAAACCTCTCTGGCACATTATGGAAAATGCTGTCAACTACATCGGCGGAAGAGGTGGCAATCAGGTGATGGAATACGTCACTTTGATCAAAAGCTTCAGATTGACTGCCGAGAAAAAAGATGCATACGACACTGCAGCCTTAGTAGCTAAAAATACGGGGATTCTGAAGGAACTCTATGCCGACAAGACGATTGAAGGAATGAGTCGCTACGAGAACGTGCAGGAATTGCTCAATGCGATCAAAGAGTTTACAGATGATGCTGAACGCGAAGATAAAAGTCTCAGTGCTTTCTTGCAGGAAGTAACGCTACTCACCGATGAAGATCGAAACGAACAATCAGAAGATACTATTACACTGATGACCATACACATGGCCAAAGGTTTGGAATTCAACTATGTGTATATAGTGGGCATGGAGGAGGATTTGTTTCCATCTCAGATGATGCTGAGCAGCCGGGCTGATTTGGAGGAAGAAAGAAGGCTTTTTTATGTAGCAATCACCAGAGCCAAGAAAGGGCTCACGCTTAGTTATGCTCTGAATCGATATAGATACGGAAGACTCAAAGCCTGCGAACCAAGTCGCTTTCTGGAGGAGATCGATGCTCAATATGTAAAAATCAATAAGAAATTTGGCAGTACGGCTCCTCTTTCTTCAGCAGAGATTTATGTGACCAAAAACTTCGTGAGCAATCTCAAAAAAGATGTCAATAACCGAAAGTTTGCTTCCGCTCCAAAACATCAACCTAGCCCGGATTTCAAACCTAGCGATATCAGTTCACTTGCAGAGGGCATGAAAGTGGAACATCCCAAATTTGGATTCGGTGAAGTAAAGGTCATCGATACAGATGGCGCCAATAAAAAAGCAAAAGTCTTTTTCGAAAAACATGGCGAGAAGACCTTGCTGTTGAGTTTTGCTAAGTTGCGGATTGTGGAGTGAATTTTTAATGATTTGATTATTTTCAGATTTCCTCTAGAACAAAGTAGTTTTATGTAAAATAGAAAAGTTCACAATTCGTGAACTTGTTGAAATTATCCTGTTACATTTACATGAGAGTTCATTTGATCAAGAAGCAAACAATCGAGGATTACTGCCAGGAACAACCCAGAAGCAAATCTTCATTTGAGCATTGGGTTAGCATATTGCAACTTTCTGATTGGTCTATCCCAGCAGATATCATGAAAACCTATGCTTCTGCTGATTTACTGGGAAACGGATCAAACAGAGTTGTTTTCAACATTGGCGGGAATCATTATAGAATGATATGTAAATATGCCTTTGGAGCTAAGATGATTCATTTGTTCGTTTGCTGGATTGGTACACATGCTGAATATGACAAAGTCTGTGCAAAGAATGAACAATACAGTATAAACTATTATTGAAATGGAGCATCTGAAATATAAAGTGATCAAAAGCCGGGATCAATATGATCAATACTGCAATGCATTAGAAGAGCTTGTCATCTCTGACTCTGATCAGAATTATGATGAAATCGAGCTACTCACTTTGCTCATCGAAAATTATGATAAGGAAAAAAACTCATTTAATGGCCTTGATCCGGTGAGGTTTCTAAAAGCATTGATGAATGAGCATCAATTAAAAGCTAAGGATCTTGTTCAGATACTGGGAGTCAGTAAGGGACTGGTATCTGACATTTTGAATTATAAAAAGGGCTTCTCCAAAGAGATCATACGGAAACTGGCAACTCATTTTTCTGTGAGTCAAGAAGCATTTAATAGACCTTACGGATTGGTTTCTAAAAAGAAAGTGGAGTTGGTATGATTGTTCATATCTTCTCCCAAAAACACATAAAAAAGTTTCTTGTTAAAATCCATTTTCTTGCTTTTGCATTTCTGATCTCGAACTTTCTATCCTCTTTAATAACACCTTACTCTTTAATCAATAGTTTAGAAGTCAGCCTGAAAATCATTCTTATTGTGTCTGGAATTATTCTATTCTTATTGAACATTAGCCCCCTCAAGCAAATTGTAATTTATTATGCAGTTTACACAGTTTGGGTAATCTTGATCCCTATTGGGTATATTTTAGGAGGGACATTTTGGGCAATTGTTGTTTCATTATTGCTTCATCCTATATGGCCTGATAGCCTGGAAGTAAAAAAAGATGGAATAGCCATATATGATAATGCCCAGGGATTTATGAACGTTTGTTGCCCATATAAAGTGACAGAACAAAAGTTTCTATTTCTTGAAAATTGTTTGGGTGAATTTGAGCTTGTCGAAACAATAGATCCAAAAACTCTCCAGATAATGAAAACAGATAAGGATGTTAAATTGACTTTTTTGGATAAATTCAATGACCTAGAAAAGGAAATCGTTTTAGAAAGGAATTGATGAAACTATTCTAAACCTCCTCCCTCTTCAGCTTTTCAATATCCTCTATCAGACGCGCCATCTCCAGTGGTAATGTACCGTTGTATATTCCACGGATGTGGCGCCTCTGATCTACCAACACAATGTTTTCGGTGTGAAGAAAATCTGATTCCTCAGTCACACTTTTACCAAATCCTTCATCAGCAAAGTAAGCTTCTCTCCCAAGTTTGTAGATCTCTGATTTGTCTCCCGTAAGTAATTTCCATTGATCAGAATTGATTTCGTTTTGAGAAGCATATTCTTTCAAAACAGCTACAGAATCAGTCCAGGGCATCACACTGTGAGATACCAATAAAACTGACGTATCTCCAATGAAGGCTTCTTGTATTCGCTGCAAGTTATTCGTCATTCGAGGGCAGACTGATGGGCAGATGGTAAAAAAGAAATTAGCCACATAAATTTTACCTTCTACATCCTGCTCCGTAAATGTCGCTCCATTCTGATCCGTCAGATCAAATGATGGTATCTGGTGCAATTGATCTACCGATATTTCCTTCGAAACGTACCACTCCGGAGTAAAATCGGCCTGATTGTAATAAGGCAAAGTGATCACCTTTTGCTGTTTTGGTGGCTGACAAGCGACGATCATAATACCTAATCCAAAAATGAGATACTTATTGAACATAATTTTGTGCCGTTAATGGAGCTACTTTCTCCGCTTCTATGTCGATGTTTTTACAACGCTTGATTCCAACCAAGCCATATCGGCGACCATCTTCTCTTACGACATAGTTGGAGCGAATTTTTCCATCTCTGCGCCATACTTTCTGTGACCCAAATGGATATCCATCTATATAATTCAGATCTTGAGCTAATTGACCATCCTCATACCATACTTTATGATTGCCAATACTTAACCCATTCCGAAATCGATAGACAAACCTTAATGCACCATCCTCGAAAAACCCACGATGTGTCCCATGTTTCTCTCCATTGCGATAAAATCGCCTGGATTTTAACTGACCAGTTTCGTAATAAATATATTCCGGGCCATCTAACTGGCCATTTTTATAATTGCTTCTCGACGCAACTGCACCAGAAGTGAAATATTCCAATACGGTCCCGGTAAACTTATGGCCATTTAGGAATACTTTTCCTTCATGATCTCTTACTATGTCATTAGAAGATACTGCGCTTTCCATAGGTACGATGCTGGTACAACTGACCAGCATCGTAATAGATATAGTGAGTAATAATTTCATTTCGTGATTGTTCCAGGTGTTCCAAAATAGCCGTCTCCGTTGATCCACGGCAGATCATCCGTGATATGGTAGTGGTAAATGCCGTTTGGAAATTCCGCTGTAGCGGCAACATGTCCATGATAATCATCCAGATCATCATTGGTCAATCTTGTGCTATTCTCCACAGGACCATACACTGGAAAACCATCCAATAAAAGTCCCATAAAAGCATCATCTCCGAGTTTCTGGGTCAACCAAATTGGTTCAATATGATAGTGGTAATCTCCGCTGTTGGCCGGATGACCTTCATACTGATCAAACGTATTCAGCTCTTCCAGAATATCATCTCCTGGTGCTGCCTGTTGATTGAAAAAAGCCACACTGTTGACCGCTACTCCCATTGGCCCCATCGGAGTGGTAGATTTGGTAGTTGCTTCTGATGGATATCGAGGAATTCTATAAACAAAATTCTGAGTCTCAATACTATTCGGGTTTTTCTTGAAATCCGGATTGCCGGGCTCATCATAGGCCTCATACAACGAACTGCCTTGAGAGTAGTACATGCTCTTGTGATCAGGTTCATTGTGAGAAGTGATGGTGATATAATCTGTACCTACAGACACGGTCAGAGCATCATCATTGTAGAATTTTGCTGCAAGTACACTGATGTCTATTATATCTGAAGATGAATTGTCATTATTCGGGTCTTCCGTTTGCTGATTGTCATCCTTGACTTCCATGCTGTCTTCTGAGTCACAACTAAAAGCAACGAGCGCCAGAATTAAAAAGAGAGATTTGATTAAATAATTCATTGGGTTTTGATTTTGATTGATACTTGAACTACGGGTATCTTTCAAAAAACCCTACTTGTTTGGTTAAATGTGAATAGTTATTTGTTGATTAGTCCTACTTTGTCAAGTTTCCTCAGTATCATTCCTGTTGAATTATAATTATGTGAATTCCACTGACCTCTCCTTACACCCTCTCCAAAGAGGGCTAATAGGTGCATAATCAAAACTCAAACAATTTTGTCATCCATAACTTGACAAAGTAGTATTAGATTTTTTTGAAATGAGACTAAAACAAAAAAAGGACGTGCTCTCCAACACGCCCTTTCAACAAATTAAAACAGCTTCTTTTGTTTCTTTCTCAGGTTATTCCGCCTTCATGACTTTTATTCCCCAGGCATTCGGATCGTGCGGTGGGTCAGCGTTCCAATGTCGGAATGAATGCGACCCATCCGATTCATAATAAATTCTGTACTCACCTTTTGGCAAGGTCAGTTTCTCTACAGCCATGCGGTTTTTCCTGGCTCCACCAGCATGATCAGTATCGTAATAATCCATTTCCCAGACGATTTTGCATGTGTCCATATTTTTGATCCAGCCATAATCAAACATCCTTCTATCCTCTCCCTCGCCTACCGCGATCACTGTCACCTCAGTTGGTTGATCCAATTCAAAAGACTTCTTCTCATAGGCATCATCACCTACCATCACGATCTCAGCTATGAGGTTTTTAGCCACATATTCATTGGGATTAAAATCTATTATAGCATTCATGTCCTCTGAGTTTGTTGCCCAAAGGGTGAGTCCCCATCGTTCTTCCTCCGCTGGTCTGCTGGAATTCCAGCTACCATAGGCATGTGACCCATCTGTGACGTAATAAGCGATGTAATCACCTTTATCTAGACTAACCACGCCCTCAAACTTTCTATTTTTACTAGCGCCACCGGCATGATCTGTCCTGTAACCATTCATTTTCCAAACGGTCTTTCTGGTATTGGCATCTACAATCCAGCCGTAATCATGCATTTCGTCATAGTCTCCTTCTCCCAGACATAGTATTCGCAGATCCATATCTTTTGACAAGGTAAAGCCGATAGACTCCATTTTATCATTTCGTACTTTCGTAAGTTCAATTACAGGTGTCACAAACTTTGGTGGATCATAAGGCGCAAAATTTTCGGCATCTTGCGCACTTTCTGGCGTCAGTGTGATTCCCCAGAACTGAGGGTCATCAGGAGGCAGTGCATTCCAGCGCTGATATGAGTGCGAATCATCAGTACTGTAGCTTGCCAAATAACTTCCTTTTGGTAGGGTGATGACTCTATCAACTTTTAGGTTTTTGTCTGCTCCTCCAGCGAAAGAGGTATTTCGATAGTTCATTTCAAAAACCCGTTCTCTTGTCACTGCATTCATGATGATACCAAAATCAAACGTATCATCTTTCCTGCCTTCTCCTATTGCATAGACTCTTACTCGGGTTTCGTTCGTCAGATTGAATCCTTGTTCAAATGTCTCTTCGTTTTTTGCCCGTCCGAAATACACCTTGGAGTCTCTGACAGCATTCCTGAAAAAGTCATCCACATCTGCTTCTCGCAATCCATTCGACGAAACTTTGATAAACAAATCTTCCTGCATGCTTCGCTGAAATTTTGATCTGTCACGTGAATCAAAAATCTCATCCAACAATTCTTCGAAAGTATTCAATGACCATTCTCCACCCCAATTTCTATTGTCATGAGCACCAACGAAATACAATTCATAATCACCTGCTTCCAATGGGACATCCAGTGAAAAATCATACATACCATCCTTTTCTCTAAAATGATCATAGCCCTTAAACTCATCAAAAAGGTGCCACTCTACTTTTCGGGTTTTGGCGTTCAATATCCAACCGTAGTAGATCAAGACCCTATATTCATCTCGAAAAACACCTCCGGTCCCTTCTATATGAATGTCCTGATCCGAATTCAGAGAAAATGCCTTGATTTCAAGGTTGTTAGGATGTATATCTCCGATGGTGATTTGCTGTGCAATCACATTACTTAGCAAACCGATTGTAAGTAGAATAATTGAGGCTGATATTCGCATGCTTGACTTCAATTTTTAATTGACGAATCAAACCTGCCAATTTTTGTGCCACTGAGTGGAAACTGCTCTAATTCTTTTTAAAAAAGCTTTTCAAAATATAATAATGAACGAAAATGAACACTTTAGAATTGGATATTGCACTAAATCGATCACTTTCGGATCAAAGCAATTGTCAATTTCAGTAAATAGCTCGCGACTCGAATTGAAAAAAAAGATCGGACTAAATACGGTAAGCCAGCCAAATAACTTTTGTCTCTAATAGCAAAATATCCAAATTGAAAATCAATAAAACGCCGCTGTGTGTAGTTTTTGAGAAGGATCGATTCACGCGTATGTTTTAGATATTCAAATGGAGATTCTTTGACACTTTTCATTTCATGAATTCTATATCCACAGGATATCATATCATGAGTGCTTATTTTCGCTCCTGACTGCTGCATATCCATCAATAGCAATCGATCTTCACCGTAGGTCATAGCCTCTGAAAATTGGAACCGTTCGAACAATGACTTTCTGAAAAGTACTCCATGAATTGGGGGAACATAGGCCAAAAAATAGAGTGGATGTTCAGTATTCATGTGAAAAGTATCCCGATTGAAATTGTAAAACTTTTGAAGTCTCTGGAATCGATTCGAATTAGGATCACCGATTAATTCGGCCATTGTCAATATCAGATCAGAAGCAAAACTCATTTCTGGGATTCGCTTGAAATAATCTTCAAAAAGCAAATCATCATCATCCAGAAATAACACAAAATCACCTGTGGTATTTCTCACTCCCAAATTCCTTGCTGCTGAAACTCCTCGGTTTTCAGAGTTTCTAATCAGCTTAATATCCTCAAACTCCACAACTATTTGCTCAATCAACTCACAGTTCTCTGCATCTGAACCATCATCTACCACCAATACCTCTGGCTTTGGCTCTTGTACCAATGCAGACTCGATCGCCTCTCGCAGAAAAGCAGTCCGATTATAGACCGTGATGATGACAGATATTTTCAAAATTGATAAGTTCTTGAAGGCATAGATAGACTAAAATTCAAAAATCATTTGCTTTGCGATGTGGCTGGCTCTGAAAAAATCGTTCTTCCTCCGAAATACTATCTGGATTACTTCCAGTACTTACTGGATTTTATCCAGCAGGGATCATCTCATCTTTTGGATGAGAATGACAAGGAATTTATTGCCTCCTTCGAATCGATGAGTGAAGATGCCCGGTGCCTGATGGTGCGGATGATGAATCGGAAAGGTGAGTATTTCCGACTGGAAAAGTTTACTTACGAAGAGATCAAAAATATTCCATTGGCCGCTGAAGAGCTCGTGGAGATTGGCTTCATTTCTCTTGATCCTCCTGATGACCCATTACTTTTCACTCTCTACACCAAGGCTGAACTACATAAACTTTTCCCAGATCGAGACTTTATCAAAAAGAAAAAAGATGAAATTCTACTTGAATTAGCTGAGGCAAATGCCACGGAAGATTATCAGGAAATCAGAGCTAAATACACAGTCATGCATTTTCTGAAGCAGGAACAAATAGAATATCTGAAATTGCTCTTTTTTGGGCATGCTCATGGAATGATGACAGAATTTGTGATCCGTGATATTGGGAATGTAAAGCTCGAAAATCTGGAAAACCACACTTTCACACCCTGGTTTGATACTTTGGAGGAAGCCAAATCAGTCTATCACCTGTATCAATGGAATAGAGTGATTTATCAAGCCAAAGAGCTTTTATTGCCCGAAGAAGTTTTAGAACTGGTCGGTCAGATACCTTTTGGGACATATCTACAGCATCCGAAAACCCGGAAGATTGGGGACAAAATCATGTTGAAGCTTGGAGAGTATTTTGAGAAGAGTGGTTTACCAGAAGCTGCTTTAGAATATTATGGATTGGCTTGCAAGCATCCAGCACGAGAGCGTAGAATCAGGATTTTAGACAAACTCAACCGACCCGATGAAGCCACAGATTTAGCAGAAGCTGTAGTAGAAGCCCCATTCAATGCCAGTGAGCAGATATTTGCACAAGATTTTCTAGCCAAAACCAGTAAAAGAAACTACCGCAGTACTACCACCAGAATCAACGCCAGTCCTTCGATCATCATTACTGAGCCAACAGGAAACAGAGTAGAGCAACATGCCTTGGAGCATTTTGAACAGCAGGGTTTTAAAGGAGTACATTCAGAGAATTATCTATGGAGAGGGTTGTTCGGGTTGCTTTTCTGGGAGGAGCTTTTTGATGAGCAACATGCTACTTTTCATCATCCGCTTCAGCGAATGCCTAGTGACTTGCACAGCGAGACATTCTATCAAAATCGTGGTGATATACTGGGAAAAAAGACCAAAAAAATTCGGACTAAAAAGGCATTGATCAAACATATCTCAGAGACCTATAACGAAAAAGAAGGCACTGCTAACTATCTGGTTGGCTGGCATGAATCTCTCCTTCCTACTTTGGAAGCCTGTATTCAGCATTTGCCTCTCAAGGGACTCTATGCTGTGATGCTTCAGGTCGCGCGAAATGTGAAGGACAATAGTGCCGGATTTCCTGACCTCTTCATTTGGAATGATAAAACATATCACTTTTATGAAATCAAATCACCCAATGATCACCTTTCTGCTCAGCAGCTTTTTTGGATAGACTTCCTCAATCAGCATAAAATCAAAGCGGAGGTGCTAAGGGTGAAGTATGATTGACCTTCTTTTGGACAAATTCTAAAAACTAATCTCTCGAAGTGAGCATTTTCTTTCTATCTTCATTGCCCAATGAAGCAGACTTTGTCTGACCTTAAAATGAAATACGCTTGAGCATGAAAAAGAACACCCTACATCAGTTAGAATTGCAAATAGAAACAGATGGATATTAAGCAAAGAATACTCATGCTTGGCTGGGAATACCCGCCCAAAATCACTGGTGGACTAGGAGTGGCTAGTCAGGGAATAGCAGAAGCACTTGCCGATAAAGGATACAAAGTCAGTTTTTTACTACCGAAAAAGTCCAGACTTCAGGTGAGCCAACACGTAAAATTGATGGACGCTTCAAAAATCAAACCTGATCTCGATTATTGGAAGAAAAAGAAAACAGTAACGGAAATCATTCAGGAAACTGAACTAGGTACAAGATTGCTTCCATATCTCCCACCGGAAACATTCGTAATTGCCAAAGAAAAACAGCAAACCATTGAGGTATTAGAATCCACAACCGAATCTGACCTTCTGGAGAATATCACCCTCACTGGAGACTATGAAGGAGAATTGGCTACTGAGCTGCTCAAATATGCTTTGATAGCCGTACAGGTAGCGAGAAAGGAAAAACCAAAACTTATTCATGCGCACGACTGGATTACTTTCAGAGCAGGCGCTATGATTAAAAAAACGCTGAAAACCCCGCTCTATCTACATGTGCATTCAACAGAATATGACCGGAATGGTGGTTATGCTCAACCATTTGTGATCGAAGAAGAAAGGAAAGGTTTTGACACGGCCGATCATATTTTTTGTGTGAGTCACAAGCTCAAAAATGTGATCTGTGAGAAATATGGTGTAGAAGAAAGTAAAATCTCAGTAGTCCCTAATGCTGTAAAACTCTCTGCCGCTGAAGAACGACCAAAATCTTCTCCAAAAACCATCGCATTCATTGGTAGGTTAACTCACCAAAAAAGTCCTTTCACCTTCGTAGATGTAGCACGAGAGCTGCATTCCCGTGGTAATGATTTCAAATATTTGGTTATTGGAGATGGGTACTTGCGGGATGCATTGGAAGACCGGGTAAAGTCTTCGAATTTCTCCAATAAGTTCACCTTCACAGGGTTTTTGGATAGAGAAAAAGTGATGCGAAAGTTGAATGAAATCGACCTTTTGATTATGCCTTCTGCCGCTGAGCCTTTTGGACTGGTGGCGCTGGAAGCTGTAATGAAGAAAATCCCGGTAGCGGCTGCCACAGGCATGGGAGTTGCGGAATTCGTTCCGAGTATCCCACAAGTGGATCGTTGGGATCATTACAACTTTATTCGGATGGTGGAGAAGCTTATGAAAGACAAAACTTACCGGAAATCTGTGGTAGAAAATTGTCTGGCTGAGGCCAAAGGGTTAATTTGGAAAAAGTCGGCGGAGATTATTGACGGGAAGTACTTAAACCCTAAGTGACTTAAAGCTCAATTGATTATTTCAATTTTTTCTGTCGTTCCAAATATTCGTCAATTCGTAAAACATCCATTTTAGGAAACGGAACCTCCTTCAAAACTTCAAAGTGCCTATCATTGGTTACTATGAAACTAGCATTTCCAGATATTGCACAATCGACAAATTTGTTATCGTCTGGATCTTTGTCAATTAAATTCCATTGGTAGAAAACGTTGACCAACTTTACATTGTCTAATTGTGCCAAGAGTTCTGAAATATTCTCTGCAATCCCTTTCGTAGTTTTTCGACCAATGACTTCCTTGTATTCATGTATTATTTCACCCGTCACCAAAAGCTCAAAATCGCCGGGAATCAGGTTCTCAAATATGATGCAATATGGAGATATTTTGGGAAGTGAAACAAGAAGTACATTGGTATCAAGAACAACTCTCATTTATTATCTCCCGTCCTCATGTGTTCTTCAGACCATTCCTCTATTTTGTCCAGGTTCCAACCCTTTTCATCAAAAAGTTTATCAACATCTGAAGTCACCTTTTTAGCAAAATAATTTGCTAGCATAGCCTTTATTTCTCGCAACTGCTCATCACTTATATCAAAACTAAAAACCTTTAAAAGCTCTAACTGAAGATTACTTAAACCTTTTTCTGAATTCATCCTTCTATTGATTTTAAATCAATTTCGTTAAATCATTGCTATTTAAAAAATCCACTCTGATTTCAGTTTGCAACTGAAACTCGATGATGAAGTAAAGTCTTAGACTTTAAAAATAATCGGTAAGAATGTAAAACTTGTTCCAGCGGTCAGTTGGAAAATCAAATTCCAATTCAACTCTTTTTTAAAATCCAGATTTTTCGAATTAAAAACAGTTCGTACCCAAAAAGAAAAATTACAATAAACAAACCAGGTTTGAAATATTGAAG
The DNA here is from genome assembly GCA_030425425.1 of Bacteroidia bacterium. Classification (GTDB taxonomy): domain Bacteria; phylum Bacteroidota; class Bacteroidia; order Cytophagales; family Cyclobacteriaceae; genus Marinoscillum. Next base: position 27,314 of record JAUIAO010000068.1, read on the forward strand.
TAATACATCAGCCGCTAAATTCAGTGAGTTTTCAGATGTAAAAATGGTAGCCCCTAAAAGGAAGTATAAGCCAAAACCAATGGTTATTTGCAATGATAAACTAGCAAAAAGCAACAAGAATAATGGCTGCTTATTATTGAACTTTTGCAATACTGCCCGAAAAGAAAAAAACACAAGAATGAGAATTATAAATAACAACAAAACAACCATCCACCCTGACAATTGAATGTATAAGTCATGCAGTGTTACATCAATTGGCCTAAATTGAAAACCAGATAAAACACCATATCCTGCCATTGAAACAAAGAGCAAAATCAGAATATAAAAAATATCAGAATTGAATGAAGGCTTGTATTTATTCATATTGATCCTCGACTAATTTAGTCCTTTACAATATCCCAAATAAAAATGAGTGGAGGTCAGTGAATCAGAATGCATTCTATAAACAATAGAATCTTTAATCAACAATGTATCATTCATTTTCACAGGTACTGTCCCATCAAAATCTAACAACAAAGTATCACCCTTCTTCCAATATTCTCCTGAATAGTCCTACTTTGTCAAGTTGAAAAAAAGGCAAAGATAAGATCAAGTGACGGCAGTTACTTGCTATCTTTGCCTTGACAAAATATTATCTTCAAACTTACATAAAAGGCCGTCATTAAAATAGACGG
>JAUIAO010000069.1 GCA_030425425.1 Bacteroidia bacterium
TGATCACCTATCTTTGTTTCCTACTCGATTTTTCCATAACTTCACAAAGATTGTTTTTTTGTTAAACAACTATTTAGTAAATCTGCTTTGTGAAGTGTAAAATCCACATTTTATTCATTCTTGCAGTCCTTACGGGAATACATGGTTTCAGTCAAAACCAAAATGTAGCAGATAGTCTGGTAGAAGTCTATCAGTCTCTTCCGAATGGGGACACTGCAAGGCTCAGGATTTTGACTCTGATTGCAAATAATCAAACAGATCCAAGAAAAAAGTTGGATTATAGCTTCAAACTACTAGAAGAAGCTGAAGCCGCTCAATCATATAAATACCTTCATCATGCTTATCTCAACGAAGGTCAGGCCTACAGGCTCTCTGGAGATTTTGATGTAGCCATTTATTCCCTGTTTAAGGCATTGAATTTTGCAGAGAAAGCTGATTATATATCAGGTGTAGCTGCTTCCAATACGGCTCTGGCAGATGTTTATTCTATTTTAGATAATCACAACAGCTCTGTGATGTATTACAAGAAGGCCCTGAGGGTGGTGGCCTTCAGAGACAGCACACTTCTCGCCAATATTTTGCTAAATCTGGGAGATGAGTATTACATGGCCAATATGTACGATTCGGCCTTAAATTGCTTCAATAAAAGCAAAAGTATCTATGAAGAATTAGGAAATAATCAGTCTGGTATTGCTTACAATCTGGGGAACATTGGCCTGGTAGAGGCGGAGAAGGGTGAGTTGGATCTGGCAGAACAAAATATAGCTGGAGCCATTGACTTACTTTCTGAAATGGGTGATCAGTATGGGATTGCAATATTTCTGTCTTATATGTCCGAAATCTACCATGACAAAGGAAAAATTAGACAGGCAAAAATATATGCAGATTCTAGTATGCGTATTGCGAAAAAATATGGCCTCAAAACAGAGATACGAGATAACAGCCTGAGGCTTGCTGATATCTATGCCACAGGTGCCGATTTTGAAAGTGCCTATAAATATCACCAGCAATACGTGGCGCTTAAGGATAGCATTTCTAATGATGAAATCTACAGCAGAATAGAAAACCTTGAAAGCGCTTTTGAATTAGCGAAAAAGCAAAGTGAAGTAAACTTGCTCAAAGTAAAAGAGCGAAACCAGCGGATGGTAATTGTGACCGTGATATTCGTTGCTTTGGTATTGACAGTTTTGGCAATTGTGATCTATCGCTATTACCGATCCAAAGCCAAAGTGAATAGAATTTTGGAGGATCAAAAGTTTAAACTGGAACAACTCAATAAAACAAAGGATAAATTTTTCTCCATCATCTCACATGATTTGAGAGGACCCATTAGTTCTTTTCATGGAGTCAGTAATATGATCAAGTTTTTTGTAAAGAATAATGACAAAGAACAATTGCTGGAAATAGCCGATCATATCGATAAATCCGTGGATGGACTTTCTAGTTTGCTCGACAACCTGCTTACCTGGGCCATGCAGCAGCAAGGACGCTTCCCGAACGCTCCCGAAAGAATTGATATTAAAGATGTTTGCGATGATATTATACTGGCCTTTTCCAATATGGCTAAGTCAAAAAACATCAAAATCGAATCTTCAGTAACTGCAGGCAAATATGTCTGGGTGGATAAGAATGCCGCAATGACCATCATTCGAAACCTGGTTAATAATGCATTAAAATTTACCAACGAAGAAGGGGTGATTTTCATAAAAGCTGCCGAAGATAACAGCATGCTCAAGGTTGAGATCATCGATTCAGGTGTTGGAATGTCTAAAGAAAAGGTCAATAATCTATTTAAAATAGAGGAGTCGCGCAGTTCATATGGAACCTCAGGTGAAAAGGGACTAGGTCTTGGATTACAATTGGTGCATGAATTTGTGGAGATGGTTCAAGGCAAAATAACTGTGGAAAGTGACGAAGGAAAAGGAACGAAATTTTCAGTTTGGCTTCCGGTTGAAAACCCAAATATTTAATTACCCTTAGCGTTCTTTACGAAAGATCTTTTATTGACCAGTGAGAATTGTCAACCAATCGTTTTTCCTGTGTCAACACATTCTTATAACTTCGCCCAACATTTTCAGAAATCTGTAGGTTTACTTCCAGCATGGTGACTTTTCTATTCTTTCTACCTTTTCTATTGGGCTTTGTGGTCATAGGTGTATATGCCGAGAGAAAAGTTGCCGGCTTTATTCAAAATCGGTTAGGTCCGATGGAGGTTGGGCCAGTTGGCTTGCTTCAGACCATAGCTGATTTACTGAAAATGCTTCAAAAAGAAGATTTAAGACCTAGAGCCATTGATCAGGTGCTTTTTCTTGTAGCACCGATATTGATTTTTGGAAGCATATTCACAGGTTTTGCTGTCATTCCTGCAAATCAGGAATTTTCTGGTTCTGAAATTTCTGCTGGTGTGTTTTTCCTTCTGGCGATTGTTTCTCTGGACGTACTGGGAATACTCATGGCTGGATGGGGAAGTAATAATAAATACGCTCTTTATGGGGCCATGAGATCTGCCGCTCAGATTGTATCATATGAAATCCCATTGGGATTGTCCGTTCTGGCTGTAGTAATGGTTAATCAATCCCTTGATCTGCAGGAAATTTCATTTCTACAAGGAATGTCAGGAAAATATTCAAGTTACTTTCTAGGAATTCCTGCTTTGGAGGTATCTGAGCTAGGTGGCTTTCTGACTTGGAATGTTTTTACCATGCCTGTATTATGGATTGTTTTCATCGTCTATTTTGTAGCCAGCTTAGCAGAATCTAACCGAACACCCTTTGACTTACCGGAATCTGAGTCTGAGCTGATTGGTGGATATCATACAGAATACAGTGGATTTAGGTGGGGCGTTTTTATGCTTTCAGAATATGCCATGATGCTGTTGACGGCTATTTTGGCAGTAATACTGTTTTTTGGCAGCTGGAATACTCCTTTTCCAAATATGGGAGGATTTTTGTTGGCGGAGTGGACTTCAGGTCCGGTCTGGGGAGTCTTTTGGTTGATTAGTAAATCAATTGTCCTGGTGTTTATTCAGATGGTCATTCGCTGGACATATCCCAGGTTACGAGTGGATCAGTTGATGAGTCTTTCGTGGAAATATTTGACGCCATTGGCAATTTTGATGTTGTTTGTAGTTGGAATTTGGAAACTGTGGTTGCTATGAGCGGATACTTCAAAAATATCAAAGAGGCTGTTTCAACTTTGACCTCAGGATTGAAGTTGACATTGAAATATTTTTCAGAAGCCAGGTATTCACATGCTCCTATAGGTGTGGAGGATCCTTCTTATTTCGAGCAGGATAAGGGAATTGTCACCCTTCAATACCCAAAAGAATCTATTCCTGTACCGGATAATGGACGATACAAGCTTCATAATGAAATAGACGACTGTATAGTTTGTGATAAGTGTGCCAAGGTGTGCCCGGTAGATTGTATAGAAATAGATCCAATCAGAGCGGTAGAAACCTACGGACACACTTCAGACGGTACACCGAAAAAAATTCATGCCGCGAAATTTGACATTGATATGTCTAAATGCTGCTATTGTGGACTATGTACCACTGTCTGTCCTACAGAGTGTCTGACTATGACCAAGGAATATGATTATAGCGAGTTTGATGTAGAGGATCATATATTTTCATTTGGTAATATGTCACTGGTGGAGATCGCAGAGAAGAAAAAGGAATTGGCGGAGATGGAAGCTAAAAAGGCCGCTGAAAAAGAAGCTCAAGGTGGTTCTGTAGCTAAAAAACCAGCTATGAAGCCGATGAGGCCAAAGCCGGCTGGCGCTGTGGCGAAACCTGCCGTTCGGCCAAAACCGATAGCAAAGAAAGAGGATGCGGGTGAAACTGCTGAGCCGAAAAAGGTGAAACCAGTGATGAAAGCAAAACCGGTCATCAAACCTAAAATCAGCAGTGGGAAAAGTGAGGATCAACCAAAGGCTGAAGCTAAGCCAAAGCCGATTATAAAGCCGAGACCGGTAATAAAAAAGGTTGAAAATAAAGATGTTAAGGAGGAAAAACCGAAGGTTGTAAAGCCAAAAATGAAGCCGGTGATTAAGCCGAAAATTCAGGCAAAGCCAGAAGAGGAGGCCCCAAAAGCTGAAAAGCCAAAGTATAGACCTAGACCAATGATTCCGAAAAAGAAAAAAGACGATGGACATGAGTAGTTGGTTGATAATCGGTTTTACTTTGGTCATTGTGGTGCCAATATTATATATGATTTTCACATCAAATATCATTAGGGCTGCTTATGCATTTACTTTGTCGCTTTTGGGTTTAGCAGCTATCTATGTATTGCTGAAAGCAGAATTAATGGCTGTGGTCCAGATAATGATTTACGCCGGAGGTGTAGTAGTTTTATTGATTTTTGGGATCATGCTTACAAGAAGGCAGAAGGGAATGGAGTTAGTTACTCTACATCGAGATGTTGCCTTAGGCGCAGGTTTTTGTATGATACTGTATGCTCTTTTTGTAAGTTGGATTGGAGAATCTGGTTTAGCCTTTACAGAAGAATTAGTGGAATTAAACCAGGTGAAAACAATTGGTATATCATTTCTTACGAATCATATTTTGTCGTTTGAAATCATTGCATTTCTGTTACTTGTGGCATTAGTAGGGGCAGCTTTTTTAGCGAAGAAAACAGATAGTATCTAATGGAGATAACACTGACATATTATCTGATGTTGTCGGCCTTTTTGCTTTGTGCAGGATTGTTGATTGTATTGATTAAAAAAAATGCAGTTTTCGTATTGCTGGGAATAGAACTTATGCTCAATGCCGCTAACCTGAATCTCGTTGCATTTTCTAAGTTTGATCCTTCTCTGGATGGTCAAATCTTTGCCATTTTCTCTGTAGTGGTAGCAGCCGCAGAAGCAGCTATCGCATTGGCCATATTATTGAACATTTATAAAACTTATAAGTCGTCAGATTTGGATGATCTGGATACGTTGAATTATTGATGGATACTGCACAAACATATTTTTTACTGACGATACTACTGCCTCTATTAGGGGGTATGTTTACCTATACTATCGGAGGTAAAAAGGGAATCAATGTTGCGGTAGCTGCAATGGGTGGTGGATTCGTCATGAGTCTGATCCTACTGCTATCTGTTATTGATCAGCCATGGGTTATCCGATGGAAATGGGTTCCGGGAATAGAGCTGGGTTGGAATATTGATACTACCGCTGCAGTATTAATGAGTCTCGTATCTTTCATTAGTTTGCTAGTACATCTGTTTTCGAAACATTACATGTTCGGTGACAAGGCGATTGATCGGTATTACGGAAAACTCGGTTTTTTTACCTTCAGTATGCTGGGGTTACTCGCGTCAGATCATTTTCTATTGTTATTCATTTTTTGGGAATTGGTTGGATTCTCATCCTTCCTTCTAATCGGTTTTTGGTTTGACGATATCCAGAAAGCACAGGGAGCCAGAAAGGCATTTATGATCAATCGCGTTGCTGACGCAGGATTATTGATCGGCGTGATTTTACTTGTGGTAGAACTTGATGTGAATTTTATTTCCGAATTGAAGGAAATGCCTTTTTCTCCTATGCTACAATTAGCAGGGTTTGGATTGATGATTGGGGCTTTTGGTAAGTCCGCGCAGTTTCCATTCTTTGGTTGGTTGCCCAAAGCAATGGCAGGGCCAACACCTGTGTCAGCTTTGATTCACGCAGCAACAATGGTGGCGGCAGGTGTGTATTTATTGTTTCGTACTCAAGAAATTCTCACCCCCGATGTTTTAGCGGTGACTGCTTTTGTTGGTGGTCTTACGGCTTTGATGGCAGCAATAGCTGCTCTTACGCAGTTTGATATTAAAAAAGTATTGGCTTATTCCACCATTTCACAGCTTGGATACATGGTGATGGGTGTGGGTGTGGGCGCATACGAATCTTCACTTTTTCACCTGTGGACCCACGCGTTTTTTAAGGCCGGTTTGTTTCTGACTGCTGGGGCAGTTATTCATTATTATCATCATGCGCATCATCATTGTCATCGGTTTGATGCACAGGATATGCGCAACATGGGTGGATTGCGGAAAATTCTTCCAGTGACGTTTATTGCTTTTTTGATCAATGGAATGGCACTGAGTGGATTGCCATTTTTCTCAGGCTTTCTATCGAAAGAAGGAATATTATCCGGTGCATTAATTTGGGCCGTAGGACATGGAAATGCTGTAGGTTACCTGGTTGTAGTAATGGCTTTCGTTACCGCAGCCTTAACGCCTTTTTATATTGGTAGACAAATTCTGTTGGTGTTTTTTGGAGAATCTCGGACAGTCAACAAGCCTGTGGAAGGGATGGAGCCCATTTTTTCTGTAAAGCTGACACTTTTGATTCTTGCCGTTGCATCCATATGGATTTTCAGTGCTTTGAATCCTTTCGATGGTCATGGATGGTGGTTGGGTAATTTGCTTTTTGACGATCATGTGATGCCTGATACATCGCACCAGTTTTTATTGCATGTTACCATGGCGCTATCAGTTATATTGGTCATATCCGGACTTGCTTTGAGTTATCGTAAATATAAGCCCGATAGTGCTGTTGTTCTGAGGTTCAAAACAAAACAAAGACCTAAAGGTCTGCTGGGTAAATTATCGTTCAATGCCTGGTATATCGAAGATATTTATGAAAAAATAAGTGATGGGTTTCTCAATATTTCCAAAACGAGTTTTCAAATAGATAAAAAAATCATAGATCGATCAATTGACTTATTTGGTGTGAGCACCGTAGTTTTTGCGAAAGCTATGGCTATTGTAGATCGTGAAATTGTGGATGGCCTGGTTAATTTTGCAGCTTGGGTTTCCCGTACTATCGGGAATGCTTATACCAAAGTACATGCTGCACGTGTGCAGAATCAGCTTTTATGGCTGGTTTTGTTCATTATCGTTATAGTTCTTTGGTTACAATTTTAGAGTAAACTGAATCATGATCAATAATTTATTAAGCTTGATGATTTTCCTACCCCTTTTTGCCGCGGCAATAGTGGGTGTGATACCTTCTCACATGAAAGGAGCTATCAGGTGGACCACATTAGGAACTATGCTGGTTGAGCTTATTTTGAGTCTGATGTTGTTTGTTGGTTTTGATGGAAGTCATCAGGCAGAGTCATGGGCTGATGCATTTCAGTTTGTGGAGGCATTGCCATGGATCAGTTTGAAATTTGGTAGTCTGGGAGCACTGGAAGTCAATTATTTTGTGGGAGTGGACGGGATCAGTATGCCTCTGATTGTTTTAAGCGGGATATTGCTTGTGATCGGCGTTATATCTTCCTGGAAAATCACGGAGAAAGTTAAAGGTTATTTTGTCCTGTATTTAATTCTCAGCGCCAGTTTAATAGGCTGTTTTGCAGCATTGGATTTCTTTTTATTCTATGTGTTTTTCGAGTTTATGCTGCTGCCAATGTTCTTCCTCATTGGCATCTGGGGAGGACCGAGAAGGTCTTATGCTTCGGTCAAGTTTTTTCTCTACACATTATTTGGTTCCTTATTGATACTCATTGTCATGATTGGGCTATACCTATCTGTAGGAAATGATGGTGTCAACTCTTTCAGTTTAATTCAGATGATGGATGGTAGCTATCTGCCGGGAAGTTTGCTTAATCCGGAGACCCATTTCCAATTATGGGGAATTAATATTCGATATTTAGCTTTTGGTCTCGTGCTAGTTGGGTTTATGATTAAACTACCAGCTGTTCCATTTCACACTTGGTTGCCCGATGCACACGTAGAAGCACCTACGGCTATATCTGTTTTGCTTGCTGGTGTTTTGCTGAAAGTAGGAGGTTATGGTTTGTTTCGAATCGCGTATTCGATTTTTCCCGATGCGGCGATGGAGTTGGCTCAGCCGGTAGCTATTTTAGGAATGATTTCCATTGTATATGGTGGGCTAGTAGCCATGGCCCAAAATGACATTAAGAAGCTTATAGCCTATTCTTCTGTTTCACACATGGGATTTGTGTTGCTCGGTCTGGCGGTAATCACTTTAGAAGGAATTTCGGGATCCCTTTTCCAGATGGTCTCGCATGGGTTCATATCTGGTGCATTGTTCTTGATTGTGGGAGTGTTGTATGATCGTACACACGACCGCCAAATTGAAAATGTTAGTGGGTTGGCTTCTAAACTACCGCTTTATACTTTTTTTGTAGTGCTTTTTTTCTTTGGGTCATTAGGTCTTCCGGGACTATCAGGTTTTGTAGGAGAAGTTTTAGTGCTTATGGGAGCAATAGGTGCAGAATCTATCAATCAACTTGTGCCTAGATGGATTGGAATGATAGCTGTGTTGGGAATTATCATTTCAGCGGCTTACTATCTCTGGACTTTACAGCGTATGTTTTTTGGTACCTATTGGGTGAGGGAAGAATCCTGGGATCAAGAAATGAAGGAAATCAACCTGAGAGAATGGATTATGCTTGCTCCGCTCGGCATACTCGTGATATTATTGGGCATATTCCCATCTGTTCTCCTTGATCCGATTGAGAATTCAATTCAGTTTTTGGTAGAATCGATCATCAATCAGGGTAAAACTTACTTAAGCCTCTAATATGCTAACCAACCAATTGAATGAAATACTCGATGGTTTAGGCTTACTGACTTATGAGTTGGTATTGGCAGCAGGAGCACTTTTGGTGCTAATTATTGGTGTTTTGAGTAAAAAAATATGGCTGAGTAAAGTGGCTTTTACCCTGACTCTGTTGGTGTCCTTGTGGTGGATGCCGAGCATTTCAGATACTATTCAGCTGTTTGATGGATCTTTGGTTCTTGATGGTTTGGGGGTTGTTATGAAATGGCTTTTTAGTCTGCTTGCGATCTGGATCGTATTTTTTCCTAATTCAAGAAGCCACCCTCCAGAATTTTATTTCCTGATTCTATCTATCCTTCTAGGAAGCTCATTAATGCTCTCTGCTAATCACTTGCTTGTGGTTTATTTGGTTGTAGAATTGACATCATTTAGTGCATATATTCTCACCAATTTCAATTTCAAAAAGCAGTCTTTTGAAGCTGGAATGAAGTATTTAATCTTTGGTGGAATTTCCTCTGCTCTTGCTCTCTATGGTGCTTCTTTGATTTATGGATTTACAGGTACATTATCTTTTGGATTAATGGACTTTGAGCTGATGGCTCAGCCCGCGTTGTTGAATGTTGGGATAATACTTTTCATTGGAGCAATATTATTTAAAGTGAGTGTTGTGCCATTTCACATTTGGGTACCAGCTACTTATCAGGAGTCTCCAACTGACGCTGTGCTCATTCTTTCTGTCATTCCGAAAATCGCAGGGTTTGTTTTATTGCATCGTGTAATCTCTCTTGTGCAAATTCAAGACACTTATTGGTTATATGTGTTGATGGCTGTGCTTGGGTCAGTAACTGTTGTGTTTGGAGCACTTGGTGCAATTCGTCAAACTAATTTGAAACGGCTGATTGCATATGGAGCTATTTCTCACTCGGGTTACCTATTAGCAGCTTTGTTGGTTCCATTCGAAGAAGGAGTGACGGCATTTGTATGGTACGCCATTATTTATGCTATAATGAATCTTGCCATTTTCTATTTCATTTCTGTTTGGGAGGTGAATGGTCGTAAAGAGCTGTCAGACCTATCGGGAATGTACATCTCAGAGATTTTACTTTCCGTTTTAGTAATCATTCCCATTATAGCATTAATTGGTTTGCCTCCTACAGCGGGTTTTACTGCTAAGTTTTACTTATTCACCATCTTATGGAATTGGTATCAGGAAATTAGTGATGTAGCAATTCTGAGCTATCTGATTGTATTGATATTGACGGTAGTCGTTTCATTATTCTTGTATCTCAAAATACCCTTCTACATTTTCCTGAAAGAGGCAACTGCGCCGAAAATTGATAAATCGAAAACTTCTCAGAAAATTCTTGCAACTATTTTTTCATTAGCCTTGTTGTGGGTTTTTCTCAGGCCGGAAATATTGAATAAAATTGCAGAACAAATTAACTCCATCAACTGGTAAGGCAATATGAGTGATCCTATAAAACACGAATGCGGAGTGGCGATGCTTCGACTCAGAAAACCACTTCAATATTACATAGACACTTACGGAACACCTGCCTACGCCGTGCAGAAGATGTACCTACTGATGCAAAAACAGCACAACAGAGGCCAGGATGGTGTGGGAATTGCCAACATCAAAATGAACGTGAATCCCGGTACCAGGTATATCAGCCGGTATCGAACCATCGAGCAACAGCCGATAGAAGAGATTTTTGGTAAGCTGAGTAAAAAGTATAATAAGGCTCTGAGAGAAGGTAAAAAGAAGTTTTACGATGCTGAATGGATGAAAGAGAATGTGGCTTTTTCTGGAGAAGTTTGGATGGGACATCTCAGATATGGTACACATGGTAAAAACAACATTGAGAGCTGTCATCCATTTCTAAGACAAAACAACTGGAGAAGCCGGAATCTGGTAATGGCCGGAAACTTCAATATGACCAATGTGGATGAGCTTTTCGAAAAGTTGATTTCATTGGGGCAGCACCCGAAGGAACTGGTGGATACTGTAACTGTAATGGAGAAAATTGGTCACTTTCTTGATGAAGCCAATCAATCCATCTTCAATAAATACAAAGGACTCAAAACCAATCAGGAAATCACAGAGATCATTGAAGATGAACTTGATCTTCGAAGAATTCTGGAAAAATCTTGCCGGGATTTTGATGGTGGATATACCATGACAGGAATGGTAGGATACGGGGCTGCTTTTGTGGCTCGCGATCCGAATGGCATCCGACCAGCCTATTATTATGCGGATGATGATGTGGTAGTGGTAGCTTCAGAAAAGCCCGCTATCAAAACAGCATTTGGGTGTGAATACCATGATATCAAAGAAGTAAAACCGGGTCATTGTCTGATTATAGACAAAGATGCAAGTTACCGGGAGGAAAAGTTTATTGAGCCAAGAGAACGTAAGTCATGTTCTTTTGAGCGGATATATTTCTCTAGGGGAACAGATCCGGATATCTACAATGAACGAAGAAAGCTCGGAGAATCACTGATACCTAGTGTTTTGCGAGCTGTTAATTTTGATTTGAAAAACACGGTTTTCAGTTACATTCCCAACACGGCAGAAACGTCTTTCCTTGGACTTCTGAGAGGTATAGATAAATACCTAATTGCCAAGAGAAAAGATCATGTACTTGATAATAAACCAAGTGCTGATTCTTTGGAGGAATTGCTCTCTTTCCGACCGAGGGTGGAAAAGTTGGTGCTGAAAGATGCTAAACTAAGAACATTTATTACTGATGATGAGCATCGGGATGAAATGGTCGCTCATGTGTATGATACCACTTATGAGGTGATCAACAAGGGTAAGGACACACTGGTAGTCATAGATGATTCGATAGTGCGTGGAACTACTCTGGAGAAAAGTATATTAACCCTTCTGGATCGATTGGGCCCAAAGAAGGTGGTTATCGTATCTTCCGCTCCTCAGATTAGATTCCCGGATTGTTATGGAATAGATATGAGTAAGATGAAGGAATTTGTGGCGTTTCGTGCCGTCCTTGCATTGCTCAAAGAACACAACAAAGAATACTTATTGGACGAAGTTTACGAAAAGTGTATGGCTGCCGAAGGAGATAAAAAGCAACCAAACTACGTGAACGAATTGTATGCTCCATTTACTTATGAGCAGGTTTCTGCCAAGATTACGGACATTGTGAGACCAGAAGGAATGAAGGCTGAACTAGAAGTAGTTTACCAGACTGTGCCAGACCTGCATAAGGCCATTCCAGATCATTTGGGTGATTGGTATTTTACCGGAGATTATCCTACTCCAGGTGGAAATCGCGTGGTGAACAAAGCCTTCATGAACTTTATGAAGGGAGAAGAAAAGAGAGCATACTAAAGCCGGGGTGCACTGAGCAGATTCAATTTCAGATGGTAACAATTGCTTCCCAGAGCTTGTTTATCCTGTATGAACAAGATCATTTACCCAATTGTCAATACTGTTTCTTTAATCATTACCCTGATTGTTAATTACCTATCCAATACAGGTTTTTTCAACGATCAATCCATAGCTGACATAAGTGCGAAGTATGAGAACCTCTTCACACCCGCGGGGTACACGTTCTCTATTTGGGGATTCATTTATTTGTTTCTTTTAGGTTTTGTGATGTACCAATGGTACTCATGGTCTTCAGGTAAGGGTTATGATGTGAGTAAGCCAGGTTTTTTGTTGGCCTTTGCCAATATTTTGAATAGTACCTGGGTCATACTTTGGGTCAATGATGAGTTGGGTTTGTCGGTATTGGTGATGTTGCTGATACTAACGAGTTTGCTGGCTGTGGCATTTAAAGTCTCAGAAAGAGAGTGGGATGCTTCTAAAGGCTTTTTCTTCTGGGTTTGGCTGCCAATACAGTGGTATTTTGGTTGGATTATTCTTGCTACTGTAGCCAATATTTCTGGTTTTTTTGTCAAGATGGATATTGATATGATATTCTCTGACTTGATTTGGGGAATAACCATGATCACAATCTCCACAGGGATTTATCTTTTCCTTCTTATTCAAAAAAATCTCAGAGAAGCAAGTCTTGTTGGTGTTTGGGGCTTGATAGGAATAGCCGCGAAGCAATATGAGCCAAATCCGCTTGTGTCTTATTACGCATTGTTTGCTACACTAATCCTCTTTTTAATCATAGCTGTGAAAACTTACCGCAGCTGGAACAGACCTCTCATTGGCTGATCTATTTTGGCAATTTTTAGTTTCGGTTATTTGTCACTGGAAATGCAATCATAAATTGAATAATTTACTACCTCAATGATCTTTTATGAGGTATTTATTGATTGTTATTTTCACAGGTTTGTTGTCTTGCAGTTCGCCGATCCGAGAGACCTATTGGGATGGGGTCATCAGTCAGGATGATAATTTCGGAATATCAGATAGTTATACGGGAAAACTACACTTGAACATAGAAGATGAAGAAGTTCGTGGAGAGACTTATTTCGCTATTACTTCGGATACGTCCATTTATTTATTATGCTCTGTGGAAGGAAAAATCGAAAATGACACAATATACCTCCGCGAAACCGGAATAATAAGTGCCGCTACTATCAAAGGCGAATGGTACACAAAAGATATCAGGTTGTTTCATCCGGAAGGAAGGAATGATAGTCTTTCTGGATTTTGGGTGGCACACAAAAACCCTGACGCTACGGGAAGCTGCAATTATTCGGTGGGGTCAGCATGGTGAATATTATCAGGATTTTTTTATTCATAATTCCAATTTCACTTTCTGCCGTTCAGGTTACCAGTCAGCGGCAGCTGATGGATTTTGCGCGAGTAGGGGATATTTCCAAAATTGATTCGCTCTCTGCTATTTTGCTTTCTCAGCAAGAGCAGTCAAATGATTCTCTCGGCTTGGCAAACGCATTAAAACTATGTGGGAATGCCTATTTCACTGCGAACCAGGAGGCCAGAGCATTTGAATTGTACGAACAGGCTATTACTGTTTTTCTTGACTTAGGAGAAAAAGAACAGGCTGCTGTTTCTAGCAAGCAGTTGGCACGTCTCTACCGTAATTTTCTGGATTTGGAAAAGGCCTTACTGACTGGTCAGAGAGCCCTGGACTTGTTTTATGAGTTGGATCAGAAACCTGAAATCGTGACCATGCTCAATCTCCTGGCGAGTATTAATCTGGCTCGGGGAAATGTGCAGGAGGCCATTCATCAATCAAAATCTGGTATCGCTATTTCTCGCGAATTACATGATCAAAGAACCGAGGCTCAGGGCTTGTTAGACTTGGCGAATGCCATGAACGAACTTCGTGCATATGATAGCGCCATGTATTACTCTAAAAGTTCTATTGGCCTCTACCAGGAGATGAAAATCAATTTTGGAGAGATTGATGCTACACTGGCTTTGTCCACCGCACAGCTTGGACTGGGAAAGAATGTCAACGCATTGCAAAACATTGATAACGCCCTGAGTTTGGCTAGAAAGGCCGGAGCACTAAAGCCAATCGTTCGAGCCGGAGCAATTAGAGGACACGTTTTATATCGTCTCGGACGTATTACTGAAGCCATCGAGCAATTGAACGAATCGATGAAACAAGCCAAAGAGATCAATTTCAAAGAGCAGGAAATCATTATTAATCAATTATTGTATCAGGCTTACGAAAATCGGGATGAATTGGATAGAGCTTTTCAATATCTCAAAGCGTATCAATCGATGCGTGATTCGGTTTTTAACATCGAATTGGCAAAAGAGATAGAGCGTTTACAGACAGAATTTGCACTCGATGTAAAACAAAATGAAGTTTCGTTTTTTCGTGCTCAGTCAGAACTCAAGGAACTCAAATTGGAGCAGGCCAGAATCAGAATAATTGTATTTGGCGTGGTTGTGGTATTGGTAGTGTTGTCTTTATTGCTCATATTCCAGCGAAAGTCGCTTCGCCAAAACCTAAAATTTACTCAGGAAAAAGCACGTCTCAAGGAAGAAGGTATGCAGGCTTTGATGACCGGTGAAATGAAAGAACGTGAGCGTATTTCCCGTGACCTCCATGATGGGCTGGGACAGGTGCTTTCGGTGGTGAGAATATCTCTGGCAGATTCTCCAGAACACGAAAGACAAAAGAATATGGTCGATATGGCGATCAAAGAAATGAGAGCCATTTCTCATGCCATGATGCCTCCGGCTCTTTCCAGACATGGGCTGATTCCAGCATTGAGTGAGATGGCTAGAGTGATCAATGAAACAGGTAAAATCAAGCTGGTGACCGATTTGCCTGAGTCAGTTACCGAAATATCTCAATTGGTGAAAGTGACACTTTACAGAGTGATTCAGGAGCTAGTCAATAATGCGATCAAATATGCGGACCCATCAGAAATCGTTTTGGCAATGAGTATTGAGAATGGTCAAATGAAAGTTGAGGTAAGCGATAATGGGAAAGGGTTTGATCCTGAAAAGATCAAAGATACTTCTGGAATCGGATTAAAGGGAATGAACTCGCGGATGGAGCTAATAGGTGGTAAAATTGAGATTTATTCAGATCTGGGTGAGGGTACCAGGGCTAATCTGATATTGCCTTTGCCGGACGAAATTAGCCTTAAAACGCATTAACACATGTTCAATTATTCATTGGTTTTTTATCAATATTTCAATAAAAAATTTGGAAATATTGAAAATATCAAACTAAAAGTCTGTTTTTAAGATTTTTGATTTTGCGAATTCAACTTCTTTCTCCACATTCGCAGCATCAATTTAGAAGTTGATTTATAAAGAAGCGCTAAGAGACAGGCTCTACGATGCGCTAGCAACCTGAAAGCAACGTTTAAGGTGCTAAATCCTGATTTGGGTAATGATGCTCGAAGAATATGAATTAAACAGATATGATAATTACACGAAAAATATTCGAGATTTTGAGAAACTGTAAAATTGAAAACTGTTGCTGTTGTTGTTGATTCCAAATTCAACCCAATTTTTAAATAGCATTTTCAATCAATACTCAAAATCATGTTCACATTTACTTCCGGTCTTACTACCAACTGTTGTTGTCAGTTTTGCTGCTGTACATGCTGTAGTTGCAGTAGAGGATAATCACAGACATTAGATCAAGAATCAGTTGTTTGTATAAGCCTCGAACTCACTATTCGAGGCTTTTTTCAATCTCATTTTATCAATCAATCCACATCAATCATGAGTTCAATCAAAATCAGCGAAGAAGCTAAAGCAGACATTAAAGAGCTGCGAGCAAAAATTCAGGATTACAAACTTGGGACTATCCCCGAGGAGCGTTTCAAGGCTTTTCGTTTGGCCAGAGGGGTATATGGTCAGCGACAGCAGGGCGTTCAGATGTTTCGTTTGAAGCTTCCATATGGTAAGATTACGGCTGATCAGTTGGAGACAGTAGCCAACTTATCAGAACAATATACCAATGGCAATCTGCATCTGACTACTCGTCAGAATATCCAACTTCATCATGTCAAACTTGATGATTCTCCGGCTATATGGGAACAGCTGGAAGCTGTAGGGGTAACTACAAAAGAAGCTTGTGGCAACACTGTCAGAAACGTCACTGCATCACCATTTGCTGGAATCGATCCTGATGAACCATTTGACGTGTCGCCTTATGCGCATGCTGTGTTTGAGTATTTCCTGCGTAATCCGATATGTCAGGAAATGGGGAGAAAAATTAAGATAGCTTTTTCGTCTTCCCGATCTGATTCCGCATTTACATACATCCACGATTTTGGATTTATCCCAAAGATTCAAAATGGAGCGTATGGTTTCGAGGTGATTGTAGGTGGTGGATTAGGTGCTCAGGCTTTTATGGGACAGAAAGCTTATGATTTTCTTCCGCAAGATGAATTGATTCCTTTTATGGAGGCAGGAATCAGAGTTTTTGATCGCTATGGAGAAAGGGAGAGACGACACAAAGCTCGTTTGAAATTTTTGATTGATCCTAAGAAAGGGATAGGTCTTGATGGATTTATGAAACTGATTGAGGAGGAAAGGAAAGCACTTAAAAATCAGAAGTTTAAAATAAATGCTAAAAAAGTAATCACTAAAATCCCTGAAGATACGAGCTTGCTGGAAGCTCCATTCACTACACCAAAGAGTGGATATGCGGTGTGGTTTAGAGCCAATGTGATTGAACAAAAACAAAAGGGATTTTATGCTATTAAGGTGAAAGTTCCTTTGGGAGATATCAAAAGTCCTGAAGTACGCAAACTAGCCGATTTGGTGAGAAAATATGCGGCTGATGATGTTCGGTTCACCCTCAATCAAGGATTGCTCTTGAAATTTGTGCGACCTGAAAACATCCCGGCTGTATATAATGAGTTGGTTGATCTCGGCCTGGCAGCCCCGGGATTTGATACATTGGCAGATGTGACCGCTTGTCCGGGTACGGATACTTGTAATCTTGGTGTGACCAATAGTACAGCTCTTGCTTTGGTATTAGAGGATCTGATCAGAGATGAATTTCCGCATCTGATAGAAGAGGAAAACATCAAAATCAAAATAAGCGGATGTATGAACTCATGTGGGCAGCACATGGTGGCACAGATTGGTTTTCATGGAAGTAGTATTAAAATTGGAGACAAGGTAGCACCAGCGATGCAGGTTGTGCTTGGAGGAGGTGTAGACCCTGATGGTCAGGCCAATATCTCCGAGAAAGTAATCAAAATTCCTACTAAGAGAATACCAGATACGGTCAAGGCAATTCTGAATGATTATGAATCCAATGGCACAAATGAAGAGTATTTCAACGCATATTTCAGAAGAAAAGGGAAGAGGTATTTCTATGATCTATTAAAACCTCTGGCTGATAGTAAAACGCTGGCTGATGCAGATTATCAGGACTGGGGCAAGGTGGCAGATTTTGTTCCGGAAATTGGTGTGGGAGAGTGTGCCGGAGTGATGCTCGATCTGGTAAGTACAATCATCAAAGATGCACAGGAGCGTCTGTCTCAGGCTTACGTATCTCTTGATCGGGGAGAGTTTGCGAATGCGATTTACTACAGCTACAATACGTTTGTCATTGGAGCCAAGGCGATTTTGCTGAGCAAGGATATTCAATGCAATACCCACATTGGTATACTGGAGGATTTTCAAAAATACGTAGTAGCATCTGGAGCAATCAATGGTGTTACAGATTTTCCTGAGCTGGTTTTGAGGATCAATAAATTCGAACCATCAGATGTATTTGCTGCAGATTATTTGGATGAAGCTGCAAAGTTTTTTGAGCAGATTCAAGAGTTGAGAAATCAACCAGAAAAAATTGTTATCAATGAATTTTATAAAGCCTGATCTGATGAATAAGACTCCAAAACTGACATTGGTAGGTGCAGGTCCGGGGGATCCGGATTTGATCACCGTGAAAGGAATCAAGGCATTGGCAAAGGCGGATGTTGTTTTGTACGATGCGTTGGTAGACCCAGAATTGCTGGGCTATGCCCCAAGTGCACTTCATGTACCTGTGGGAAAAAGGGCCGGAAAATCCAGTGTTTCGCAGGATACAATCAATAAACTGATCGTACAGTATGCCCAGGAAATGGGTCACGTGGTACGGCTGAAAGGTGGTGACCCTTTTGTGTTTGGCCGTGGATGTGAGGAACGACGATTTGCCGAAAAGCATGGTATTGAGGTGGAAGTAGTCATCGGTATCAGCAGTATCATGCTGCCAGGTTATTATGGAATTCCATTGACTTGCAGAGGAGTAAATCAAAGCTTTACCGTGGTGACAGCCACTACTAGCGAAGGAAAGCTTAGTCAGGAAGTACTCAATGCAGCAGCGTTTTCACCGACGACTTTGTATTTCATGGGATTGGGTAAGCTTGATCTCATTGCAGAAGCTTATAAAGAAAATGGACGTGGAGATTTACCTGTAGCCATTATTAGTAAGGGCTCTCATGCAGATGGAGATGTGATTAGTGGAAAAGCAAAAGATATAGTGGCCATTTCCGAAAAACGCCAACCTGAAGCTCCGGCCTTGCTCATATTTGGTGAAGGAGCTGCTAAGGCAAACAATGCTCAGCAAGTAAATGAGTGGTGGGAAGTTGTGAAGAGTGAGGTTGTTTAGAGAGAAGTGAGTAGTGAATAGTTGATTAGTGAATGGAGGTAGTTGGTAATCGGTATTCAGTTTAATTGTTCAAGTAGAATGTACGCAGAGATAAGTTTTTTAAGATTTGATTTAGAATAGTTAAAAAAATAATTTACCAATAACCAATAACCAATAACCAATAACCAATGTCAAATACAGAAGGCAACGTACTTTTTCCGGTTTTTTTGAAGCTGCATGAGATCCAGACTTTGATAGTTGGGGGTGGAAATGTGGGATTGGAAAAGCTGGAGGCACTTTTGAAAAATGATTCTTATGCCAATGTAAGAATCATCGCTCCTGAAATCAAAGCGGAAATTCTGGAGTATGCCAAACAGAGTTCGTTTATCGAAATCAAAAAACGCAAAGTCAGAACCAAAGATCTGAAAGATGCCGATCTAATGATATTGGCAACCGATGATTATTCGCTTCATCAGAAATTGAAGAAAAAGGCCGAGAAACTACGATTACTTACCAATGTGGCCGACACTCCGACTCTATGCGATTTCTACCTGGGCTCGACGGTGAAAAAAGGTGATTTGAAAATTGGAATCAGTACCAATGGCAAGTCTCCGACTTTTGCCAAGCGATTCCGTGAAATACTGGAAGAAGTATTGCCCGACTCTACACCAGAGCTTCTGAATAAGCTTAAAACCATTCGAGACGATCTAAAAGGTGATTTCCAGCAGAAAGTAGAAAAACTCAATGAAATCACCTCGGTGATGGCGAGGAAGTAATTTGATTGGGAAGATTTCAATTACTTCACTGGTTTCAGTATTCAACAGAAACCTACTAATAAGTCAAAGTCTCAGACTTTGTATGTAAAAGACTCAAGTTCCAATTCGAGCCTGATGAATTGATTTAAGCATGGTGTAGTTTGGTAATATGCTTTCGAGATATTTCCTATTTAAGAATACTAAATCAAGCTTAATTTTTAATTGTGAATGCTGGTTAAAAGGATATTAACCATTAGATTAGATGAAATTTATTTTTACTAAAATCAATTCTGATTTTGAATAATTTTTACTTTTATAACCTTCATCTACAAATGATTCTGTTTAAAAATCTCCTGAAACAAGTTTTTATTTTTTCGGTTTTTTCAATCTTATTATTCTCGTGTGAAGGGTCTTCAGAAATCGATGATATTCTGACTTCCAAAGTGGGAAGACTTTATTATGAAAGTCTTCCGGGAAAAATACGTGTGCATTTTGAAGTGCTTCAAGAAGATGATATTAAAAATGTGGTCATTCGCTATTTGAATTCCTCGGATGTGGAGCAAGAAATCATCGTCGAGCCCACTGAAAATAGCGCACTCTTAGGTGGGTTTATTGATGAAGATTATCATGAGATACTGATTTCTACACTTACTTCATCAGGAAAGGAATCTGAGCCTATTTCGATTTTGGGGAAGGCGGATAAGGCGGCCGTTTGGGAAGTTTTGGAAAACTTGGAATTCAGTAGACAATTTCTTGGGTTTGGTTTAACCACTTCCAACTCACTTCAGGAGCTTGTGAAAATTGTTTTTTTATCAGAAAATAATGAAGGTCAGTTTGTAGAGATAGATTCTATGAGCTTCTGGACTCAGGAAAGTATGGTTACAGCAGACTATAGAGGGCTGACTGATGCTGAGTATGAGTTCAAATATTGTGTAATGGATGAATTTGATAACAGTACGGATTCTATTTCGGTAGTCATATTACCAGTTACAAGTAAGGGACTTGATAAGTCTAAGTTTTCTGACTTCACTCTTCCTGGAGACGCACCCCAAGTGTTAAATGGTGGTGATTTGAAATATGTATGGGATGGTATCACAGAACCAGGATGGCCAACAGCAAGCTTCACGGATCAGATTTCAGGTGGAAATGACCCTCACATGGTTACGATTTCTCTTGGACAAACTGCCGAACTCAAAGAGTTAATTTATTATCCATATCCAGAGTTTTGGTGGGATTCTAGCAATATCCAATGGTTTTATTTAACAACTATGAAGCACTTTGAGGTTTATGGCTCTACTGATCCGAACCTTTCGGGAGAACTGGATGAATCCTGGACATTGCTCGGAACTTGTGAAGTAGTAAAACCATCTGGTTCTGCTTATGGTGCTGATACAGAAGAAGATAGGCGATATGCATCATCAGGTATTACTTTTAGTCTCGATGAAAATGGGCCAGCAGTAAGTTATATCAGAATTAGGTGTTTGGAAAATTATGCTGGAGGTACAGCCCAGAGCATTATGGAATTGACACTTTTGGGGGATGTGATTAATTAGATTTTTTAAAAAGATTTCTTGATCAATGAGTATTTCCTTCATTGGTTTCAGTATTCAACCGAATCCTTCCCTTCTTACTGGCTTTTTTGCCCAAAGGCTTTTTTTGTATCATCCTTATTGCCAAAAGTATGTTCTTCAAGACAGATCTCCCCGGCCTTTGTTGAGGTGCTTGTCTTTGATGCACGCTGAAAAACGTAAAAATATCGTTACTTTGTACAATAAATGAATTATTTATGGGTACTACTCAAGGCTTAAAATTAGAACTGATAGAATGGTTAGCTTCGCTTCAGGATCAATCAATTATCCGAGAACTGGCTAAATGGAAAGAAGAGCATGAACGTGTTAGTTTAGAGCAATATAATTTGGAAATTGACCAAGCTAATGAGGAAATAGAACGAGGTAACTTTTTAACTCACGAAGAAGCCTTGAAAGAAATCCGGTCATGGAGAGAAGACTAGTTTGGAATAAAAGGCCTTCTGCATTTTTGAAAAAACAGCTTAAGCGGATTAGCTTGGATTCCATTCTGAATGCTGAGAATGTAGAAAGTAGCATTTTGGATGAGTTATTTAAAGCTTTGAAAAATCCTGAGCGTTATTCTTCAGACAGGTATAAGAAAAATAATGATGGTTCATTTAGGTCATTTGAAACACACAGTTTTCGGGTCTCTTACAAGTTTACGGAAAAAGAAGTCAGGGTGTTGAGAATTCGACATGTCAAACAAGAGCCAAAAGAATTCTAGCAAATTTTTACTCTCACCTCCTCCTAAACCCCTTTTTTCCACCTTTCCTCCCTTTTTTGGCAAAAGGCTTTTTTGTATCATCTTTCTTGCCAAAAGTGTGTCCTAGTAGCTTGGCGGCCAGATCGCCTCTTCCTTTGTTGAGGAGCTTGTCTTTGATGCGAGCCTGATATTCCTTCTTATACCAGAAAAAGAACATGTGCTGATTTTTCTTTTCCTTTTCCGTTTTGGCAGTGTACATCGGCTGCATGGTATATGGATGGTATCCTGAGTAGTAAATCACCGTGGCAACTGTCATCGGAGTTGGAGTGAAGTCTTGAACCTGCTCCAGTTGGAAGCCCATATCTTTGGTTTCTGCGGCCAAATTGGCCATGTCCTCTTCCTTGCAGCCCGGATGGCTGGAGATGAAGTACGGGATAAGCTGCTGATTCATACCATTCTTTTGATTGATATGATCAAACTTCTTTTTAAACTCATGGAAGTGTTTGAAAGAAGGCTTGCGCATTACCTTCAAAGTGTCGTCAGAAGTGTGCTCCGGTGCAACTTTGAGTCGGCCAGATACGTGACGAGTCACCACTTGCTCCATGTAAGTGTCTATGCTGTCGTTGGCGTTTTTGTTGTAGCCATCCACCAGTAAATCGTAGCGGATTCCACTCCCAACAAATGCTTTCTTCACTTTCGGGTGCTGATCTACCTTTTTGTAAAGCTCCGTCATAGGTGTGTGGTCTGTGTCTAGGTTGGAGCAGATCACCGGATGAATACATGAAGGACTCACACATCGGTCGCAGATGCTTTGTACTTTTCCTTTGAGCTTGTACATATTGGCAGAAGGACCGCCCAGGTCAGAAATGTATCCCTTAAAGTCTTCCATTTGGGTGACTTTATCTACTTCCTTCATGATCGATTCTTCGCTTCGGCTGGCAATGAACTTCCCTTGATGAGCTGAGATGGTACAGAAGCTACATCCACCGAAGCACCCACGGTGCATGTTGATGGAGAACTTGATCATCTCATAAGCCGGGATTTTTCCGCGTTTCAAGTATTTGGGATGTGGAAGGCGGGTGTATGGCAAGTCAAACGATTGATCCATTTCCTGCTCCGTCATAGTATAAAAAGGTGGATTGATCACAGCCTGATAATCAGCGGCAGCCTGTACTATTCTGTCCGCCTGAAGCTTGTTTGATTCTTGCTCTACGTGCTTGAAGTTGCTGGCATAAGCTTTTTTGTCACGCAGACACTTCTCGTGGGAATTGAGATAAATCGTTTTCCACTGCTTGTCCTCTTCCAAGGTTTCCTTTCGGGACATCAAATAGCTGGTCTGTGGAATATTGGTCAGTTGATGAAACGGAACTCCTTTTTGAAGTAATTGAATGAGTGTTCTGAGAGGTTGCTCTCCCATTCCGTAAACCAACAAATCTGCACCACTATCTACGAGAATAGATGGTTTTAGCTGGTCTGACCAATAGTCATAGTGCGTGACCCTTCGCAAACTTGCTTCCACACCCCCAATCACAACTGGCACATCCGGGTATAAATCTTTAAGAATATTGGAATAGACTACTGTGGCATAATCCGGGCGGAAATTAGGTTCTCCATTTGGAGTATAGGCATCATTAGATCTTTTGCGTTTCCCGGCGGTGTAGTGATTGACCATGGAGTCCATGCAACCGGAAGTCACTCCAAAGAACAAACGCGGAGCACCAAATTTCTTGAAATCACGAAGATCATCTCGCCAGTTAGGTTGAGGAATGATCCCTACGCGCAGACCTTCACTTTCGATGATCCTCCCGATAACAGCGGCCCCAAAAGCCGGATGATCCACATAAGCATCTCCAGATACGATAATGACATCCAAATCTTCCCATCCCCGCATTTCCACTTCCTTCATAGTAATTGGAAGCCAATCTGTTATCTGTCTGCTTTTCACCATTTTGCAAAGGTAGTAGAAGATTTTGGAGGATATTAATCTGTGACTTTAGATTATGCTTTGCATTTTTTGCCACTCTCCTAAAAACACAAGAGCCACCCAAAGGGTGGCTCTTGATTTATCAATTTTTTTAAAATTTAGTTGTCTTCCAACAGCTTCTTTTTCTCGGCTATTTTGGCTTTCATCTCAGCCAGTTTTGCTTCAGCTGCTGCAATAGCCTCATCTTTTTTAGCTGCTACGTCATCAGAGATTTCGCCACTTTTCTTTTGCGCCTCCACTTTTAGTTTCGCGGCCTTTACCTTATCCTCAGAATCTTTTAGAGATTTTTCACTTTTGTCAATTTCGTCTTTCAACTCTTGACGTTTAGCAGATGCTTTGGCTTTAGCTTCTTCTGATCTTAGTTTCCCAAATTCCTTTCCGCTAAGCCCTCCTTTATTTTTGCCATAGGCGTTTCCTTTGCCACCCTTTCCATTTTTAGGGCCTTTGATTTTCTCTACTTCTTCTTCAATTTCCTCCTCCACTTCTTCAGCCACTTCCTCGATTTCCTCATCGGCTTTGTCAAGTCCTTTTTTGATTTTCTCCTTTGCTTCCTCGCTTTTGCCTTTTACCTTTTCCTTGAGGTCCTTGGCCTTGCCTTTCATTTCGGCTTTCTTCTCCTGACCTTTTCCCTGACCTTGTGCATTGAGATCATTGGAGCCGAAAACAACCGCCAGTGCCAGAAATATGATTGTAATAATGTTCTTCATGATTAAATGTCTTTAAGTAATTCATCAATTTCTTCGGTAGCCTCTTCCGTTTCTTTAGAGAGCTCTTCCTTGATTTGATCTACAGAAGTGCTAATAGAGTCCACAATGGCATCCTCATTTACTTCGATCTCGACCACTTCTTTTTCTTCTGTTGTCTCTTTTGACGATTTGCCCGACCCACAACTGATTAGGAAGAGCACAGCCACAATGGCCATTAATTTACTTTTCATACTTATTTTGGTTAGATGGTACTAAAATTTTCAATGAAGTTACTGGATTTTTATCAGGCACAAAAAAACCATCCGTCTTGAGACTGATGGTTGAAGTATTCTTGAAATTGATTTTTTATCAGATCGAAAAGCTCTCTCCACATCCGCAAGTTCTGGTTGCGTTTGGGTTAATAAACTGAAATCCTTTACCATTAAGCCCATCAGAAAAATCTAATGTCGTACCCGCGAGGTACAAGATGCTCTTTTTGTCAACAATGATTTTGACTCCCTTATCCTCAAACACAGAATCACTATCTGTCAGCTGATCATCGAAATGCAGATCATACATAAGCCCTGAGCAACCACCTCCCTGTACGGCTACACGAATATTGTGTGCATCACTATGCCCTTCGGTGGCTCTGAGTTCAACGATTCTTTCTTTTGCTTTATCTGTTACGTTAATCATTTTATATTCTGTTTTAATTGACATTAACTGCTCCCACTTATCCAGCGTCCATTCAACTCACAAAACCCTTCTAATCACGGGAAAGTTTCAGCACTTTTGCAAAAATAAGACTTTTGAGCAGAGTATGGTAAGAATAGAGCACATCGGAATTGCCGTAAAGGAACTGGATCAGGCCAATGAGCTTTTCAAAAAGCTATTTGGGGAGGCTTCTTACAAGGAAGAGACCGTGGAATCTGAGCATGTAACTACTTCCTTTTTTAAAATAGGGCCAAACAAAATCGAATTGTTAGAAGCAAAAGCAGACGAAAGTGCCATAGCCAAATACATCAACAAGAAAGGAGAGGGTATTCACCATATTGCGTTTGAAGTCGATGACATCCTTGCAGAAATGGAAAGACTCAGAGGTGAAGGATTTCAACTAATCAATGATCAGCCCAAAAAGGGAGCCGATAATAAACTTGTTTGCTTTTTACATCCCAAAACGACTAATGGAGTGCTAGTAGAGCTGTGTCAGGAGATCAAATAACTAAATGAATAATGAGCGAAGAAAAAAGAACAGAGATAGGTGACCTGGGGGAGTTTGGTCTGATTGATAAGATATCAGAGGAGGTTAGGATTTATCACCCGGAGACTGTAAAAGGAATCGGAGATGACGCAGCGGTATTTGATATGGGTGATTCGCTCATGGTGATTAGTACGGATATGCTGCTGGAAGGTGTGCACTTTGATTTGAGTTATATGCCACTTCAGCACCTTGGGTATAAGATTGTAGCGGTTAATGTCTCAGATATTGCTGCGATGAATGCTACTCCTAAGCAGATTACAGTAAATATTGGTTTGAGCAACCGTTTCTCCTTGGAGGCGGTGGAGCTATTATACGAAGGAGTTAGAGCCGCTTGTGAGGCTTTCAAAGTGGATTTGGTTGGTGGAGACACCACAGCTTCTCAGGCGGGTTTGGTGCTGTCTGTCACTGTCACTGGCACTGTGCCAAAGGATCAGATTACTTATCGCTCTGAAGCAAAAAAGGGAGATATTCTTTGTGTTACTGGAGATCTAGGCGCGGCTTATGTTGGTTTGCAGGTTTTGGCGCGTGAGAAGCAGGAATTCCTCGGTAATCCTGATATGCAACCAAAACTAGATCAATATAGCTATGTGGTTGGTCGTCAACTAAGGCCTGTAGCCAGAATGGATATTATTCATGAATTGGCAGATAAGCAGATAAAACCCACTTCGATGATTGATGTTTCTGATGGTCTGGCTTCCGAAGTATTTCATCTATGCAAGCAATCTGGATTGGGGGCTGCTATCTACGAAGATAAATTGCCAATAGATAAGGAGGCATATGAAACCGCCGCTGAGTTTAGTCTGGATCCGAATATGTGTGCACTGAATGGTGGGGAAGATTATGAATTACTCTTTACGATTAGTCAGGAAGATTTCGAAAAGATTAAAAACCATGCAGACATACATACCATCGGTTATATGCAGGAAAAGGAAAAAGGAAAAGCCTTAGTCACCCGAGGAGGAAATGTTGTAGAGCTACAGGCACAAGGCTGGAAACATTTTTAGAAAATATTATTCAAATTATTGGATAAAAAAACACCCTGACTTTTTCGAAAGTCAGGGTGTTTTGCTTTGTGCGCCATGCACGCTTTTCTCATCTATAAGGTGAGGTTTTTTTTTTTTTTGAACCAAGTCCTGAGCGAGCCCAGATGGAGAGGAATCGTTAGCTTAAGGC
>JAUIAO010000070.1 GCA_030425425.1 Bacteroidia bacterium
CATG
The DNA here is from genome assembly GCA_030425425.1 of Bacteroidia bacterium. GTDB lineage: Bacteria > Bacteroidota > Bacteroidia > Cytophagales > Cyclobacteriaceae > Marinoscillum. The sequence continues at coordinate 5 of JAUIAO010000070.1, forward strand.
TCTTTAGAGAAACCGCCCAGTACGAGAGTACGCTGGGTGGTGTGAGAGGACAACAAAGATAGGTTTGATCACCTATCTTTGTTTCCTACTCGATTCACTAATTGATAGGAAATAAGAGAGGTCGGTTGCTTCATCCGGTAGGATTTTGCTAATTTGTAAAACTTCTATCTTTACAAAACCAAACTGCTTGAACTGACTTTGTTTTTTACTAAGTACAGACTGCTGCTAATCCTTTTACTTTCTACAATCTCCAGAGTTGGCGCCATGCCTGACGGAGAAACTCCACGTGCTCAAATAACATACTGGGAGGATGAGCTTGCACAAACATCAATTACCGAGATTACCAATAAAGCATTCAGGCCTTATGAATCTCCATATTTTGGTTATACTACTAATCCACATTGGTTTAGGATTGTATTGCCTGGGGCTTATCACAATACCGAACTAAGGGTGATTATCAACTATCCGAGTATTCCGGATATCCGGATGTATAACCAGGAAACTGTACAGTATGCTGGCCGTGACATAGATGTTAATCATTGGCCAATCAAGGCCAGAAATATTGTTTTTGAGTTGCCGGAGGATCATGCAGACACCATCTACCTGCGTGCACAAGAGCGGGCTTCCCTGATCGTGCCTATCTTCATCAAAACCAAACAAAACTATCGCTCTGATTCGCTGGTAGAAAACGTGTTGTATGGCTTTTTCTTTGGTTTCGTCATATCCATGATCTTATACAACCTCATGTTGTTTTTCTCTCTGCAAGACATCACATATTTCTATTACATACTGGCCATGATAGCCGGAGGGTTAGTGGCTGCTATTCGAGCGGGCTATGCCATAGTCTATTGGTGGCCCAACAATTCTGCGCTTGATGATCGTATATATTTGATCTGTGCCGGGGCGTCCATAGCTGCTTCAAGTAGGTTTGTCTCTCACTTTTTGAATTTCCCAAAATCCAACAAAATAGTAGATCGATACTTGTGGTTCGTAACCGCATTGGCGATGGGAATGATGGTGGGCTCTTTTTTCTACACATTCGTGGAATTGACGAATTACGGAAGGTTGCTGGTGGTGGTAGGCGTTCCATCTTTTCTTGCACTTGGAATTTGGCAATGGAAAAACGGCTATCGTCCTGCGCGCTTTTTTGTGATTGCGTGGGTTCCGTACATGTTTGGTTTGGTGCTGATTGTATTGAAAGGAGCGGGAGTGGTTCCCTACAGCCCGATAGTAGATTTGTCAGCAGAGTTTGGCACATCATTAGAAGCCATATTGCTGTCTTTTGCACTGGGAGATCGGATTACTACCTATAAGAGAGAGAAAGCCAATGCAGAAAAACGTGCCCTGAAATCAGAACTGGAAAACCAATCGTTGGTAACCGAAAATAAAGAACTGGATTACGAACTGAAGCTTAGGGAAAAGGATCTCCAAAACGAACAACAGCAACTCGCAACCACTACGCTTTGGCTGACTCAGAAAAACCAATTACTTCAGGAGATTCAGCAATCACTTACAGGGGACTCTAATGCCACAGCGGAGCTCTCCAAAAAAGTAAAGCAAAGCCTCAATGCACAGGAAGACTGGGATCGGGTAAAGAATCATTTCGAAAAAGTACATCCTGGATTTTTTAAGGAGTTGTTAGATCAGTTTCCCAGTCTTACCCAGAATGAGCAGCGTCTTTGTGCTTACCTTCGGATGAACCTGAGTACCAAAGAAATTGCCACACTGCTCGGTGTATCCACAGCAGCAATCGAACAGGCACGTAGGAGGCTGAGGAAGAAGTTGGGGATTTCTAATACGGATGCGAACCTTATTTCTTTTCTTCATGAAGTAGGTAATTAGTGTTTTGAAAATCATCATTTAATCATCTTGGCATGAAATCAGAAGATTGGTGCTTTAATAACGATCATATATTTTTATATGGACGCTAATGACAGGGAATCATGGTATTAGTTAAAATCAAGGAAAACAAAAAAGAAGCTAGGGCTCTTCTAGAGTATTTGAGGTCTCTATCATTTGTGGAGGTTGTTAATGAGATACCTTCAAAAACTGAGAGTAATAAACTCAATGAAATTGCTGAGAAAATAAACACTTCTGTAGTAAAGCGAATGAAGAAAGCACATAATTTGGACTCGTGATTGTCATTACGGATGTGAACAAAATATTCAGTGCGGCATTTTCAATTGATGGAGCTGAAGCTCGTATTTTTTCATCCAAAAGCAAGATTCAATTTTTCGCTCCTGATTATCTTCTTGATGAATTAAAACTACACTTCGACGAAATTGCTGAAGGCACAAGGCTTTCAAAAAAAGCAACCAAAATTCTGCTCGATTCCATTACCAGTAAAATTCGCTCAATTAAAGTTGCTGATATTCCTACCACTCATATTCAAAAGGCAATAGAATTGGTAAGTGATATTGATGAAAAAGACGCTCCATACATTGCGTTGCATTTGTATTCGGGACACAAGCTGTGGACTGAGATAAAAAACTCATTTCTGGGTTGAAAAAGAAGGGATTTGATATTTGCATTACAACCTCTGAACTTAGAAACCACTTGTACAAAAGATAATGCAGAGGTTCAACTTTGAGAAGTTGTACGCTCATCCGCATCTAAACGAACACCTCTTAAAATGAAGTTGGGGATCTCTAATACAGACGCGAACCTGCTTTCATTTCTACAGGAGGTTTCCCAATAATAGCAATGCTTTACTTTAACTCATGTAGTGCTGCAAAAACAACAATAACCTCAAAATTTTGACGGAATTAGCCTTTTTTTGAATACTTGTATCAGTGTTGTAGGGGTAAGTAATTAGGTTTTGGCCGTTCTGTTTAAGATCATTGTTTTGTAAAAAATGCTTGAAAAAGCTCATACTTTAATCAACACTCAAAGCCATGATTCTAATCAACAACACTCGGTTTGTTCGTCTGCAATGCTGGATATTTTTTGTCATTTTATTGTTCACTGCAGGGGCAATTCAGTTACAAGCACAAACCTACGAAACTGATGCTAATGCCTACCTGGAGCTTCAACCTCAGTTCATCGAGTATGGAGACAACTTGAGCATTTACTTCAACTTAAAGTTCGAAGACCGTGAGGCTCCACCGGTTAACTCATCCGGAGATAATATCTATGATCACCTTGAAGAGTTGAACATTCAATGGAATGGTAGAACCATTTATCTAATTGGTCATACAGGACTCAATAATTATGACCTTGGTTCCGATTACCAATACTCGGAGTTCACATCAACCAGGTTTGCCAATGATTCTTACTATGAACTTATTTGGGAACAGGCACAACCTGCCATGAATTTTGTGCTCAATAACACCACGGCCTATGATGGTAATCAAGATGTTGTACAATTAGAAGTTTCTATAGACAGAAGTCACTTTGCATCATTATTATCCTATGATTTGAGTGGCACTTCTAACTTTAGAGTCTATGGAAAATATTATGATCGAGGAGAATCGGGCAACAGTCATGACGCGGCGGGAACCCACTTTTCCAAATCATATACCCTGATCGGCTCTGAGGAAGATGACACTGCGGCCGATGAAGTGGATATAGTATCGGCAGAGCATAACAATGCTGGTTTGGTTGATCTTTACTTAACCCTGGAGAAGCGGGAGAATGAGTCTTTGTACGATCATGCCGATGAATTGATTTTATATCACCGAGCTGAATATCAAAATTGGGAACCTGTCCTGCTGATTCAGCATACTTCTTTGGGTACTGATATACCATCATGGATGAGTGACATGGCCGTGTTGCAAGATTACACATTTCAGGGACCAGATGGAGACACCTACAGATACAGGGTTTTCAATGAAGAACTTTACCTGCCTGCTCCGGATAATTATGCGAACTATAGTACAAGCGCGGATGTCAATTTCCGGGTGAATCATTATTATCAGGAGGAAGAGTTTGGTATTAATCACTATTATTCTCTAGAGGGCGATTTTTATGTCAGGGATTTGAATTCAAATAGCCAATCTTTAGAAGTAGGCAACAACAATCGAGCGACAATCAATGCGGGATTGCGAAATGATGGATCCTCTTTTGACAAACCAAACCTTTCATTGAATAGTGTGACTTTTGACCAGACGAATCAGGAAGTCAATCTCTCCTGGGATGAACCACCGGTGTTTTCAGATGCAGATAACCAATCAAAAGAATTTATACGGATTTATCGAAATAGTACGCTGATTGACAGAGTTGCAGCTCATTCTACAAGCAGCTATACAGATGCTTCCGTGTCACTGGCAGCCGATTATGAATATTTCATTGTCATGGAATATGAGCGATTCAGAGCGGGCTCAATTTTTAGTAATGAGTCATCCACCATTACGGTTTCGACCATTGATGTGGAAAACGGTAGCTCTGCTGATGAAATTGATATACTCAACGAATATCATGATGCCAGAGGTTTTGTCAGTCTGGATTTGACTATTGAAAAACGTGAAGGAGAGTTATTCTATGATCATGCAGATGAATTGGTCCTCTATCAATCCATTGCTAATGTAGGCTGGAAACCAATTCTCTTGCTGCAACATACTTCACTTGGGACAGATTTGCCAGATGTCTTACAGGGTCAAACAGCAATAGAAGACCACACATTCACAGGCCCGGCAGATACCTATAGAGTAAGGAGCTTCGTAGAAACCATCGATTTTACAAATATCTCAGAACTCTCCAATGCCAGCACTAGTGAAGATCTGATGATGAGAATCCGCCACTTTTATAAGTCTCAAGACATGGGTAGCACCTTCAACTATTCCTGGGAAGGGGACATGTATATCCGTGACGGTCAGCAGGCTTACTCACAATTTACTGGCAATCAGATTCGAGCGGAGGTGGATGCCTCACAGGTTGATGGTCAACCTTTCGAATTTCCTGAGATCAACCTTCAGTCAGTTCAGCTTTCAGATACTGATTGCCAGATAGAGCTTTCATGGCTTCCTCCTGCGCACGTCTCTACGGTAGAACATGAGGATAGCGAATACATGGCCATCTACCGTGATGGGCAGCTGATCGACAGAGTAGGAGCACACACAGCTTCCTCTTATACTGATGATGTTTCGAGTCTTGCAGCTGGAGAAAATTATTCTTATCACCTTGAAATGCAGGTGGACAGAGCATTCGGAGGTAGCCTGAAAAGTATTGCCTCGCCGGCTCAGAGTGTAGAACTTCCTAAACTTGAAGCACCCGTTGGAGTGCTTACTGAGCAAGCAAACTGTGACGGTGGGATCACCGTGGACTGGATTTGGCAGGGAGCTTCCAGCCCGGATGCTTTCATCATACAGCGCCAACAGAGTGAAGGCACTTTTGAAACCATAGAGCCTAACCTGGATGGCTCATTCAGAGATTACACAGATAACAATGTGGTGGAAGGCACTCAGTACACATACCGCATAGCAGCCAGAGGAGGAGTGTGCAACACGATTGGGTACTTCTCTCCGGGACGAACACACTCTCGTGATACTCTGGATATTAGCAATACGATTGTGCGGGATGCATTATCCACTTCCAAGGGTTACTTTGGTGACAGGACGGAGCTCTTCTGGGAAATGACCGGCCAAAATGAAGAATACATTAACCGTTTCAGAATTTACGCCCGTGAACTGGGAACTGAGGTTTCTCCTGTATTGCTGGAGTCACCGGGTAGAGATGATCGCAGCTGGATTCATGACAGAGGTGACGCGGGAACGATTTATGAATATTTCGTAGTGACGGAGCGTGTGGTAGAAACCGAGTGTGGTTTCGAAACCACCAGTTCATTTCCAATAGAATCAGTCGTGGGACTAGGTAACCTTCATCAAAACCTTCCAGACAGTGGGGTCGCTTATGCCGTGGGTTTCCGCTCTCCTACAGCCGTAATCAATGGTAGCATTACATATTCGGGTGGAGTAGCAGTGTCGGATGTAAAAGTAGTCGTAGAACCCACCAACCAGACACCTGGCAAATCCCTTTACTTCAACGGTAATACTCGTGTAACCGTAGAGCCATCGCCGTATATCAACGTAGATACGGCACTTACGCTTTCTGCGTGGGTGAAACCTTCGCGTCTAAACCCGAACGTGATGCTGTATAAAGACGGCAGTTATGGGTTGGAATATAATGGTACTGAAGCCTTCATGTTTGTACGTGATACGCTGGATCAAACCGCTCATGTGGTTCGAGTTCCGGCAGAGGACTATAAAGTCGGTAATTGGGTCAACCTCACCTGTACCTATTCAAGTGCCAGCGGAGCGTTAAACTTATATGTAAATGGTGAAAAAACCGGAGAAACCGTTTTTGTACCAGAAGGCAGAAGAATCATCAATCAGACGAATGAGCCCTTTCTTATTGGAGATTATCATTCTTCAGGCTATGAGTTTCAGGGTTTTATGGATGAGATTCGGATCTATAATCGAGCTCTTTCACCTTTGGAAGTTCAGAGAGAGTATGGGCGAATTACATCTACCAATTCTAAAGGTCTTGTCGCTTATTGGAAAGTACAGGAGGGTGCGGGAAAATACATCTATGATGCGGCACACCTGGGGAGCTACTTTTATAAGCATGACGGAGCGTTTAGTAATGGCGTATTGTGGAGTGATGATGTACCAAGCAGAACACAGCTGGGCATAGCTGCTTATACCGAATCGAACGGTAGTTATAGCATTGAAGGAATTCCTTATGCGGGAAACGGTCAGAATTTTCAGGTTGTTCCGACGATCACGCTGGCCGGTATTGTTCACGAGTTCGATCCACAAATCAAAACCTTGTACCTGGGAGAGGGAAACAATGTGGAGAATGGTGTGGATTTCGAAGATATTTCAGTATTCAATTTATCTGGAAAAGTGGTCTATGATTTCGAGGATGAGATCGGCTCAGGAACTAAGTCAGTAGGGTCGCCGGGAGTGCAGATCTATCTGGATGGGGTGACACCTTTGGTAGATGCAGATGATAACCCTATTACCACTGATCTATCCGGTGAATTTGAAGTAAGTGTTCCAATCGGATATCATTATTTGGTTTTTGAAAAAGATGACCACACGATCAGCTCAGGTGGTAGGTGGCCTCCATCAGGTTTTTTCAACTTTGTACAAGACATAAGTGGTGTTACGCTGTATGATGAGACTACACACCAGTTCGTTGGAAGTGTTTCAGGCGGTACAAAACACAGTGGTTTGTCGTTGTTCAGTGGTGATCAGGTCAATAATATCGGGCAGACCTATTTTGAGATTACCTCACAAGATCAGGTAATCAAAAGAACCGTGGAAACAGACAGCACCACCGGAGTGTTTGATATTGATTTACCACCATTGCAATACACCATTTCTTCTATCAAATGGAGTGTAGATGATTTGGTAGTAGTTCCTTCATCAGACATTGCACCAGTCAATCTGCGAAGCGAAAGTGCTTATGAAGGTAGTTTCGAAGTGGATTCTACTGAGTCCCCGGTGCTGAGCCAGATTTATCCGGAACTGGCCGCAAGACAAGCGATCAGTAATTTTGCAGTGATTTCGATGGATGCAACCACGATTGATTACTCATGGACTTTGGAACGCAATGATTTAGTGAGTCTTACCCATCAATGGATTAGCGATACAGATACGATTGATTATTTTATTGATTCAGAACCTTCAGGCTACACAGCAGGTGCCTACAGTCATCAGGTCGATTATGCCGGAGCATCAGCTATTGCCGGAGAATCTGTTTTGCCGAACGCACTCCTGCTGGTCTATGAAAGTGGTGCGGGTGAGCTATTTGAAGTTGGTGTTGAAATCAACCATGTTAGTTCACAGCCATTGGCCAAATATGACACTCTTGGCTATGAATATATTCCTGATTCCACGTTTTACAGTGTGCGTCGGGATTTTTCATATCGAGTAGCCCCTACGCTGGAAGTGACCACTTTAGGGGACACTATTTTTGGTGGAGAAAAATTGTATAGCTACAATTCCGGAACGGAAATCATCGCCATTGATCTCACTCAACTTCCGTACCCTACTTTTTTCTCCAATGAGTTTTATGAACTTGAAATCACTGCAGCGGAAGTTTATACGAATAAAGACAACCTTCGCGAATATCAAATTCCAGTAACGGATGGTACAATTTCTATCAATTCTTCAATTGGTATTCCTTATACCATCAATGCGGATGGAGAACGAGAATTTGGTTCGGGCAGTCAGCTATCTCTGGATGAGGATGGTAGAGCAGTGTATTTGTTTACTGGAGGAAATCCAAACACTTCGCAGGTAACCAGTACCGGAGAGGAGCAAAATAGTTTCACCACCACGATCAACGCATCCTTAGAAACCAGTGAATACAACGTCACATGGCCGCAAAACCCTGTAACCGACCCTCAGCGCGCTTATGTAATGGGACGGGTGAAAATTCCTGGGGCAAGTTTTGTTACCGAGGCTCCTGAGATCGTAGAGATGATTCTTAGAGATCCACCTGGATCTGATAGCTATGCTTTCCGTGAGGCAGGAACGAGTTATACAATGACTGAAGAGTTTGTGGGGTCTGGTTTCGGGTCACTCGGACAATCCGGAGGAGGAGGAGTTGGTTTAGGCTTTGCGATTGGTGGCTCTTTTGTGGCACATGGCGAATTATCCGGAGATGCTGCGGGTACCATTGCCCTGGGTATGAAAACCGAACTGGAAGCATCCGCGGGTAGCACTGTGGAAAGAAGCGTGGAATATGTGGAAACCATCAGTACCAATGCTGAACCAATAGAAGTAGGAGCGAGTGATTTATTTGTCGCTAAAAGCCAAAATCTGGAGACAGGTCTAGCACTGAAGGTACTTCCTCTTCCTGTGGAGGTTTGCGGAGGAAACTGCTTTGGCGAAATCATCACTTTGGAAGACGGCAGTCAGTACCAGATGGGACTGATTCAGGAGAGTTATGTCAGTTCGGATGGCCTACCTACCTATGTGCTGTATACGGAAAATCATATTACCACAGTGCTCATCCCAGATTTGGAGGACCTTAGAAACAGTCTGCTGTTGAACAATACATCTTACACCTCTAATATTAGCTCGGATCATCCATATTTTGGTAGTAACAATGATGACCCTATTTGGGAGGCCCAGGCAACGAGTGCAAATGCCATAAAGACAGAAGCTGAAGATCTTAGCGGGCCGAGCTATACTTTTAACAACGGTGGGGATGGAACACTCGAAGATTCAATCAGGTATTACAATCAGCAAATTCGACTTTGGAAAGATGTGCTGGCTCTGAATGAAATAGAAAAATGGGCCGCTATGCAGTCTGCAGGATTGGAAAACATTTCACTGGCTAGTGGTGTGACTTTGGAGCGATCTGTCACCAATACGGCCTCAGCGGTTTCCACTTTATCTTTCGAACTGTCAAGAGCCATTACATTTGATTTGGATATCGATATCAATGCGGTGGTAGCCCTCAGGGCAGACCTTAATGCAGAAGTTGGCATGAAAGCCAATAGTACTTCATCCAGAGGAGAAGAGTCCGCTAATACTACGGGTTATGTGTTGCTGGATAGTGATGAAAATGACTTGTATAGTATCAATGTAGCTCCGGGCGTGGGCAGCAGTGGGCCTATATTCTCAACGGTTGGTGGACAGACCTCCTGTCCATATGAACCGGCAAGGGAAATGAAATATGCCACTCCAGAATACATTGATAGAGCCATTGCCGAAAAGATGAAGGCTATCGAAGAATTGCAAAAATCCAAAAACCTTACGGACATCATTGTGGCACAGGTAGAAGAGCAGATACAGAAGGCTCAGGATGATATTAAGAAAATAGAAAAAGACATCACAGACTATGGCAAGACCATAGAAGGTTTGGTGAAGAAAGCAGCAGACGCAGAAGGAATCCAGCAAGATGTACAGACTTTATTACTTGGAGTAGTAGAAGGGGTGCCTGGTCTTTTGCAGACCGCAGTTGAGCCGGTAGTGGCAGGTGTCAATGAATTCATTGGCTCGGTCAAAGACTTTAGTATCCCGATTCCTTTTGCAGGAGATGTTTCTCCATTCGAATCGATTCCTGAGATACCATTACCGGAAAACCCTACAGGTGATTTATCGGTAGATATGTCGGTAGTGCAGGAGTTGGTGGAGCGACGAATGAGAGATGTGGCTGATGTAGCAAAAGGAGCGATTGACTCAGGTAATGAACTCATCGTACGGCTACAGAAAAGGTTGAAAGAGCGACTTTTTGATATCAACAAACTCACGGAAAGAAAACTGGAACTCGAGCTAGATATAGACCGGATCAATGCGGAGATAGATGCTTTAAACGAGCAAATCACACTCTTTGGGCAGCTGCAGCAGACGCTAGAAAACAGTAGTGATCCTATCTTTTTGAGCAATGCTACACTACAGCGTGAAAAACCAACCATGCAGATCAACGGAGCTAAAACCGCTCAGGTATATAATGTCCCAGCTGATGAGAGTGCCAATTTCACCCTGTTGCTCAATAATGAAAGTGAGTCTGGCCATTCTCAGTATTATGCAGTGGAAGTATTGGATCAATCAAATCCGAACGGTTTGGTTTTGAAAATCGATGGAGAAACCCTGAATGAACCAAGAGAATATTGGGTAAATGGCAACTCTTCAATCAACAAGGTGATGACAGTGGAGCGTGGGCCATTTGAGTATGATTATAATGACGTACAGGTAGTGATTCACTCCACTTGTCAGTATGACCCTAATAGCAATACCGCACTAATTGTAGACACGGTTTCCTTTGATGTGAAATTCATCCCAACCTGTAGTGATGTGGTCATGCTATCACCTCAGGAAAATTGGGTGGGCAACAGCACCAGTAGTGGGACCCTTCCAATTCATATCGGAGAATATGATATCAACAGCACCGGGCTGGAGTACATACAGATTGAATACAAGGCATCTTCTTCCAGTGAGTGGCTGCAGGTTGTGCGGTATTATCGTGATGAAAATGTGAATGGATATCTGTCAGGTGACTTTACATTGCCGCAGACAGGTAATGAATTTGTTTACGATTGGGACTTTGGGTCTCTTGGAATTCCAGATGGTAATTATGATCTGCGTGTGGTAGCACAGTGCCAACTAGCCAAAACGGAATCCGAAATTCATTCAGGTCTTATAGATACAGTATTGCCACATGTTTTTGGAACACCACAGCCAGCAGACGGTATTTATTCAGCAGGTGACGAAATCAGCATTCAGTTCAACGAACCAATCAATGAAGGGCTCATCCAACCATCGGACTTTAAAATGACTGGTGTACTAAATGGAGCAGACATCAGGCATTATGCAAGTGTATATTTCAATGGCACAAGTGATCACTACATGGAAATAGCGCAAGGGATCAACCTCACACGCAAATCATTTTCTGTAGACCTCTATGTGAAGCGGGATGCAACAGGTGCCGCTGTGCTCTTTGCTCAAGGTGGTGCTTCAGATAGATCTCTGGTTGTTGGGTTTGATACTAATGATCGTGCGTATTTAAGCATAAACAACCATGTACTGACTAGTGATATTACCATTACAGATAATAACTGGCATCATTTGGCTGTGGTCTATGACCATACTAATCACGATGCTCTGATTTACATTGACGGACAGGAAAGAGGAGTAGACAATTCATACTTACAGGATTACCAGTCCTCCGGGCGTATTTTCATAGGTAAATCCACCTTCGGTAATGAGTTGCCATTTATGGGAAATATCCACGAACTGAGAATTTGGAATAAAGCCATTTCTGTACAGGAAGTTAATATTGCCGCCACTAAGCGAATGACAGCAAGCGAGCGAGGATTGATTGGCAACTGGCGTATGGAGGAGGCTCAGGGCGATCAGGCCAAGGATCTTCTCAGGAGCAAGCATGCGCAGATTCATGGTCAGTGGACCATAGAGCCAGGCGGGTTGGCTTACACATTTGATGGCGTCAGTCATCTGGAAGCAAGCAGTCCGTCGTTCGGTATTGAATCGGATTTTACCGTAGAATTTTGGGTGAATGGTGGCGCTGTTTCTGACAGTGTAACTTTCCTTAGCAATGGCCGTGGCGATGCTGAAGATTCTAATACTACTGGCTGGGCAATTGGTACAGATGCCAGCGGACAGTTCATCGTGAAAAACAGTGATCAGGTACTGCAAACAGGAACGAACATATTGGATAACTCATGGCACCATGTGGCTATTGCTGTAAACAGAATCGGGAACGCAGTATGCTATCTTGACGGAGATGAAGCGGCCACATTATCAGCTAGTAATCTTTCAGGTTTTGGAGGGTCAAAACTCTGGATTGGTGCACGCGGCTGGTATGAAGGAACCGTAGAAGAAACAGATCAGCATTTTAGCGGATCACTTGATGAAATTAGGATATGGAGTCTGGCCAAGCGAGCCGATCATCTCTCCAACGAAATCCAAAATAAACTGAATGGAGATGAAACTGGTCTGATAATTTATTATCCATTTGAGAGCTATCAGGATATTGGCGGAGGTGTTCTCACAGTCAATCAGGATATTGAGAATCAGGCTGTAGGTGTAATAGCTGTAGCCAATGATCTGACAGGTTCTAATACTACCCAATTCACAGAAAATACTCCCGCCATAAAATTACCCAGGCCAGTGGAAAATGTGAGTTTCAATTACAGCTCTAATGGTGATCAAATCATACTCTCACCAACTGTGGAGGCCGGCAAAATAGAAAATGTGACCTTGTCTATTTCTCTTAAGGACATCTATGACCTGAATGGCAATAAGCTGGCTTCACCAATTACCTGGACGGCATACGTGGACAGAAGCACTCTCAACTGGGTAGATGCAGAGAAGAATTTTGACGTGCCTCTGGGAGAAGGTGTTTCATTTACCGCCGAAATCTACAATCAGGGTGGAAATGTAGAAACATTCAGTCTGACCAATTTGCCGACCTGGCTCACGGCCAACCCATCTGCAGGATCAGTAAAACCATTGACTTCAGAAATCATTGAATTTACAGTTAGTGATGGCACCAATATCGGTTCGTATGTACAAGATATTGTGATGGAAAATAGTTTTGGCTTTGACGAACGACTAATTCTAAACCTGAACGTTTTCCAAAATCCTCCGGAAGATTGGACGGTAAACCCTGAGGATTACGAATATTCTATGTCTGTTCTGAGTAGGGTGAGGATCAAGGGAGAGTTTTCCAGAGATGAAAGTGATCTGGTGGGGGCCTTTATTAATGGTGAATGTAGAGGTGTTGGTAGTTTGCAGTACATATCCTCTCAGGACAATTACCAGGCTTATCTGAGTGTGTATAGTAATGACCTCACTGGGGAATCAATAGACTATCGTATCTGGAATGCCAGCGAGGGACTGGTTCACACTTTCGTGACCAATAGCAATTCGGGAGTGGAGACATTCACAGCGGATGGTTTCTATGGTACGGTCCTCAATCCGGTCATTTTTGATGCAGGTGTGAATATCGAGCGGGTGCAAGAGATCAAATCTGGCTGGCAATGGCTTTCATTCAATCTAACCTCTGACGATTTTAGTACGGTAGATGGTTTCATGAAGGAGTTTCCATCTAAAACAGGAGACCAGATAAAGAGCCAACAGTATTATGATCAGTATGACTCCATTAATGGTTGGGTAGGAACGATCAGCACAGTTGCAGGAGGCATTCAGTCTGGTGAAATGTACAAGTTCCGATTGGCCAATGCCGGAAAACTGAAATATCGAGGAGAACCTGTTGACCCTGCAAATAATGCAGTTACGCTAAATGCTGGCTGGAACTGGATCAGTTTCCTCGGTCAAAACCTGATTCCAATAGATGAAGCTTTGGCAAATGTTACTGGGTTGAGCACCGGAGATGTGATCAAGAGCCAGCGTCAGTTTGCCACTTTTGCCGGTCCGGGTGTTGGCTGGATTGGTAGTCTTTCTGTGATGGAGCCGGGTCAGGGATACATGTACAAGGCTGTCTCCGACGGAAACATTGTATATCCACAAGCTGCAGCCACGGCGAGGGTTCAAGCGCCTGACTTCCAGTATTTTGATCAGATAGGGTTAAGTGCTGAAAAATATCCTGAAAACATGACGATGATAGCTGAAACGAATTTTGAATATGATTATCTGCTGGCTTATGCAGGAGAAGAATTGCGAGGAATTGCCATTCCGGTGTTCAATCCTATGACGAATACTGAGGCTTATTTCATGACTGTTTTTGGTGCAAATGATGCTGCGCTCAGATTTACTGGAATTGTAGATGGCTGGGAAGACGAACTGAAAGGTGAAAGGACAATCAGCTTCAAAAAGGAGAAGAATATAGGCACACTTAGCCAGCCAGTACAGTTGAAAGGCACTATTTTGAATACTCCAATTGCATCGGAAATGAATATTTATCCAAATCCGGTGAAAAGCAAAGTGGCTGTATCATTCGAATCAGGAAAGTATCAGAAAGTTGCTTTGGTTTCTATGGCAGGTCAGGAAATAGCCAGCTGGAAGTTGGATGTGTTTGATGCAAACATTACCCTGGACTTGTCCGAAATGGCAAGTGGTGTTTATGTGTTGAAACTGGAAGGAGAAGAAACCATCTCCAGAAAATTGATCAAAGAATAGAATTGAAAATCATGCAGGGGGGAGTCTTCTCCTCTGCTTTTTCCTTTTAGTAAGTATGAGTGAAAAAACAATTTTCCTTCTGATGGCTCTAATCCACTTTGGCTATGGGGCAAGCGCACAACCAGACTGGCAAGTACAGGCCGGATCTTACCAGTACAGTATGACGGTCACCAGCCTGCTGGAAATGGATGGCGATACCTTACGGTCTGCAGATGATATGGTGGCAGCTTTTTACAATGGAGAAGTCCGGGGTGTTGCCAGGCCAATTGTCTATATCGCTTCCATAGATCAGTATTTGGCGTTTCTGACAGTATTTAGCAACTCGGTAAGTGGTGAGGAAATCACCTTTAAAACTTACAATGCTTCCAGTGATCAAATAGCGGATTGTCAGGACAAGATAACTTTCACCGATGGCAATCAATTGGGTAGCAATACCGAACCAGAAGTATTGAGCAACCTGATTATCTGGGATGGAACAGCATGGAGTACCGGCTCAGCACCTACTTCCGAGCAATCAGCGAGGCTCATTGCTGATTATTCAATTGCATCGAATGGTAACCTGGACTTGCAATACCTTCAGGTCACAGAAAATGCTGCTTTTACCATAGAATCGGGCGAAAATTTTACAGTAGTTGATCTGGATAATTTCGGCATAGTTAAGGTTCAATCGGGAGGCTCGCTGGTGACCACAGGAGCAGTTTCTGGAGAGGGATTTGAGATTGAGCGAATCACCACTTTTGATCAGTCAACCGGGCGATATAGTATCGTGGGTTCTCCAGTGCAAAACGTCGGGTTTGATATGCTCGGTACAGGAGCGGTAGTTTACAGCTACGATGAATCAGAGCCTTACCACCCGGCAGGAAATCAGGGACTCAGCCGGTTTAAAACTCCTGATCAATTGACAATGACAACCCTTGAAGCAGGAAATGGTTACTTCAGTGCTTTTACAGGGGATGAAACGGGAAAAGTGGTTTTTCATGGAGCAATCAATGCAGGAAACATTGACGTACCATTGAGCTATACCAATCAGGGAGATGCAGCGGAAACGGCATTTCAGGGATACAACCTGGTTTCCAACCCTTATCCCACTGCAATTGATTTTCAGCATTTCATCGCGGGAAATGCAGGAACCGACATGGATGCAACGATTTATCTGTGGGATGACCATGGGTCGGAGACCGGTCGGGGAACCAATCAGGATTATCTGGTGGTAAATGCTACACTGGGCACCACAGATTCCCGAAGTGGTGGTGTGTCCAAATGGGACGGATATATCAGGAGCGGTCAGGGGTTTTTCGTCAAGGCCAATTCCTCAAGCACCTTGCAGTTTACCGATGAGATGAAAGTGACCACCAACAATACAGATGCGGGGTATTTTAGAGAAGCAGGAGTGGAACGCTATAAACTGCGACTGTCAGATGGAGTCATGAGCAAGGCGACCATTGTTGGGTTTTTGGATGATGCTACTATCGGGAAAGATGCTGTCTATGACGCCACCATGTTTTCTGTTGCTGACTTTTCAATAGGCACACAAACTGTTTCTGGACTAAATATGGCCATACAGGCTTTGCCGAAAGACTTTGAAAAACCAGTGCAGTTACGGGTTTCAGTCCCGGAAGCTGGCACCTATACCATCGACCTGATGAATGTGGAGGAGGCCAATGAATCCATTTGGATATTTGATCAACTGACAGGTCTTTATCACGATTTGTCCGAGTCGGGTTTTGCCTTTAGCAGTACTGAGGCAGGTATAGATGAGAGATTTGAGCTGAGGAGGGTTAAAGAGGTTCTTGCTTCTGATGATACTCCTTTATGGCACATGTACATTTCTGAAAAAACACTTCATGTAAAGAAGCGCGGCACTGAAACTACTGAATTGAGAGTTTATTCCCTTTCTGGCAAACGGGTCTTTTCTGGAAATATCCAAAATGATCAGCAGATTGACCTAAGCCATTTGGAGGATGGCGTGTATGTTCTCAGAGCTGGAGAAATGGTGAGGAAGGTGATGGTGAGGTGAAGTTTGAAATAAGCACTTCACTTTCCCAGCGGCTGATTAAGGTCGAGTCGCACGATACTTGCAGAATGTTAAGTTGGCATATAATCGCTGGCCTGTTGAGCACCGTCTACTTTTCGTAGATCTTCAGTTCTTCTTTCTTGCAGTTCACATAGACGGCTCCTCGTACTCCAGCTGATCCCCAAACCGCCATTGCCTCGTTCTTCCCCATTCGTCTAATCTCTTCAATCTGCATGTTCAGAAGCGGGTCAAGAGCATAGTAGATGTTATTGTTCGGTATACCGTTGGTGAAGTAGAAAGTTGAGTCTTCAGTGTTGAAGTATCTTAGAATTGATGCATCAAGAAGTGTAACGGTCTCTTTGGCTAATTTCTTCGTGTTAGTTACAGTTAAGCGAATTACTTCAGTTGAGCCCAGAGTTCCATAAAGTTCCTTCCCATCTTCTTTGTTAAGAAGTTCGTAATGTCCAACTTGGCAAGTTTGTTGAAAAATGATGGGTCTGCTGATGCAATTGCCAGTTCGTTCACAATGAATAATCTACCACTTTGAAATCCAGCAATTAGCGAGTCGCCTGAAATTTCTTGGGCGTTCGTTCTGGAAAATACCAGTACAGTTGCAATTAAGAGAAGGTTTTTCATATCCGAAAATGAGTATGCGGCCCAGACGCTAGAAGCATGGAAGTTTCCATTTCTCATTGTTATATCAAAATGATCTGTTCGCATATTCATTTTAGTGTCTGTTGGCATTTCGTTATTTTCTTAGTTCGTACAGTTCTGCTGTTGAGTAAATGTCATGAAACCCCTTGGCTCTTAACCCATTGATTAGTTTTTTGTCACCTGTCCAAATGGCAGCCTCTATACCGATGGCAGTAGCGAGAAAAGGAGTATCATCTTCGTCCACATCAGAAGCTAGCTCATATGCTCGTTTCCAATATGTTTCAGAAATCGCTTCGGATGAAATTAGGTCTATATTTTTTAGAACCTGATTAATTGAGACGTCAATTTTTTCCCCTGACATTTTGGTCAGTGACTGAAGCTTGGTTTTGTATTTTTCAAGTTCATAAAAGACGAATTCAGATGAGTAGAATTCAAACTGATCCTCGGAATTGAAAAGAAGCTCGCCAATAAGCCCGTTCGAATTCAGGATTGCGCTGAATACTATGTTGGTATCTACAACTATCTTCATTTAACAAATCGGTGCTTATTTTCCTTCCACCAATTTGCCTTAGATTCCTTCGCCAATTTATCTATTTCGGTTTGATCGGCTCTACTCTCAGCGGTTGCTTCTTTATACTTTAGGTAGTCAATCATGCGTTGAAGTCCAAGTGTATCAATGTTAGCAGGGAGCCTGAGAAGAATTTCACTATCTGTTCTCTGAATGTCCATAATCAAATTTACGAATTCCAGTTAATAAGTGTTCCATGCGGACGTTTATTCTAATCCCTATTCTTCCTCAAAGATTGCTTGATTAGGCTCATAACGTATTCTAGTTCTTCCGAATCTGATATTTTTATTTCATACGAACCATTACCCCAATGCCCAACGTTGGAAACGTCTCGAGAAATTCCCTTGGCGTCATCCAGTTCGCCACTTTTCAGGTTAACAAATATCTTAAGGGTCTTGCTCTGAAAGACAACATCGCAAAAAGTGTTACCGTCAATCTTAAAACCTACGAAATGTTTTCGTGGATTCAATGTAATGTTGTCAGCTAGATTGATAATCCGTTCTTTCAAATTTTCATAAAGCTCACGAGTATCGAACTCAGATTTTTGAACATGGTCTTGCTCTGTGAATACTTCAAGCTCTCTAGTTACTTTTTCGGCAGCCTCATCTTTTCTCGAGAAGTTTTTAATTACGTCCCTGCGGCGTGATTCTGAAAGCAAGCTTTCCCATCCCGAACCTCTCGGGACAAAAAACTTAACAGCAAGTTCGTTCCTCACTGTCATTTGATAACCCTCAAAAACTGTCTGCAATCTCAATAGCCTCTGAAAACCTTAAGCCACTTACTATGGAAATGTGAGCATTCACTACAACGCCAAGCTCATATCTTCAATCTAAAAGAAGTTATCATGTCCTCATAATCATCAAATAGATAATCGAATTCACGGTTGGACGACTTTGCTTCAATAAAATAGATTCTTCCCGAACTGAATATTGTTGTGAAGTAGTGTTTTATTGTTTTATCACCTTGTTCATATGCCCATTTGACCGATACGCTTTCGCGGTTGTCAATAATTTGATTTTGAAATTCTTTGGAAAGAGTAAAAACCAAATCTTGACTTGGATTAATCAGATACTCTATAATATTTCTTTTTTGCCCTTCCTCATCATAGGGTGCCATCATGATATTAGTTCCAATTCTCAAGGTGAATTCGGGATTAGGGAATGATGCCTTTTTTGGAGTAAATGTGAAGTTATTGTACATTTTGCTTTGGAATTCGAAGTTTTCCATTCCACTCATTTCAAAGAAAACTGCTTCTTCAAAGTTCAATTTGCTTTTAGAATTCCAGGTGATAGAGGAAATTAGGGATTCGACGATTTTATTATTGCCTCCAGTATTTTCTGCCACAATTGTTACCATTGCAGACTCATTTTTATCCCCAATTGGTACAGTGTAGTTGGTGAAAGGTCGACCGCCTTTGGTAAGTTGGGAGCTGACAACCAAATGTTGAGTCTTGAAGCGATCAACTATTTCGAACTGCGATTGACTTGAGAATTGTTGTTTTACAGTTTTTAGACTTTCGGGTGCTCTGAATGCAGATATGAAAATTCCAGCGAGGCTATCTGCGTATCCTGAAATATCAAAAAAATATGAAAATGAGTCAGGAATATCAATAAAAGCATGAGTTCCTACTAGCTGTTTTTGTTTCGCCTGTCCAAAGCCAACTAATGATGTCAGAACTAGGACGATTATGGTGATAATTCTCATTGTGATTGTAATCGTTGATCTTAAAGGATACTGACTAACGTAAGGAATAATACAATGTAAATATCAGAATAATGCAATAAATACTAATTTTGCTCATCAGTTTCCAATTTTGGTTGTCCTTACGTTAGCTTCTGAAATCAATTTGGAAAAGATGAAATTGAGAAATTTTACGAGTTCAATTTCAGCTCCAAATCTCCCCAATGTAGGCTAACGTTTGAATATCCCGTTAATACCTCAGGATATTTTTATTATAGTATCACTAATCTAAGCCATTTTTTCCTTCTGCAAAACATTAGATGCTATATGAATATAGAGTACTCTTCTAGGAAATTTGACCGATGCATTGTGACCTTTTTCGCTTACGGGATTACATAGGAAAAACTCTCCGATGAATACACTGAAAATCAATATTCCACAGCCATGCTCAGCCGACTGGGACAAAATGAAAGTGGGCTGTATCTCCCGCCACTGTGCCGCCTGTCAAAAGGATGTGATGGACTTCACCAAAATGTCGAAACAGGAAGTGATAGAATACCTTCTTGCAAATAGGAATAATAGCATTTGTGGAAGAATCAATCTTTCTCAGCTGGATTTTCATCATACGGAACTGGAAGTGATGATCGATTCCCTAATGGCAAACCCCACCCAATCCAATCGCTCTATTTGGCTGTTGGCCATGATTAGTCTGGCTCTGGTGAGCTGTGAAACTGAGCTTTCTTCAATCAATCCAATGCAGAGCATCGACCACATAGAAGTATCAGTCCGTAAGGATACAAGTGAAACGGAGGAAGTCTTTGAAACAGGATTTGTAGAAGTGATCATGGGAGAAATAGCACTTTCAGAACCTTTAAACCTTGACCCAAATGATATTCGGCATATTACGGAGGTGATGCCAGAGTTTGGCGGGGGAGTGCCAGCCCTATACGCTTATCTTAATGAGCATGTAGTCTATCCAGGAGTGGAGAAACAAAAAAAAATTACAGGGAGGGTTTTCGTTCAGTTTGTGGTAGAAAAAGATGGCAGTATTACCAATATAAAGATCTTGAAATCACTCTCTGAGCATTTTGACAAGGAAGTATTACGAGTCTTCGATCAAATGCCTAACTGGACACCCGGCCTGGAAAATGGAAAACCTGTCCGGGTTCAAATGGTGTTGCCTGTGGTTTTTGAGCTTTGAAAAACTCACTCCACCCTAAACTCACTCTTACCTACTATCGCTTTTCCGCTTTTGGTCATTCCCTCCAATATGATGTCATAAGTCATTCCCCGGTCATCTCCTACATAGAACTCTACATGAGCTTTGCCATTTTTGATCTCTATTTTAGGTTGCCAATAGAGCTGTAAGCGGTAATCTGGTTTTTTATTTGCCGTTGAGTAATCTGGCTCATAAAACTCACGGGCGGTGTGAAACCCAGGGTGGGTCAATTCTCGCAAACCGGGAGTTTCCATTAGGTTGGGAGTTAGTTCTACGCCATTTCCGGACTTAGTATAAATATAAATCGTCGGTATGCCTCTACCTGATGTCATACCCTGACGGTCCACATCTACAAAAAAGATGTCATCAGCAGACATGGATCTTACATAATCCATGGCGAATGTGGCGTCTATTTCATATCCATCCAGGAAAATTAGAGGTGTTTGGTTTCTGATTGTCGGGCTGTTGTCATTATCAAAAAAGATAAAGGGAATTTGTCGGAGATAGTCTGCCAGAGAGAGAACAGGCACAAGAATAGAATCTGCAATCAGTCGATAATCTGGAGACATGTATCTGCCCCTTACTGCATCCTTTACTTTGGTTTCCCTCTTGGCAGTGATTTGCATTTCATCCAATACAATGACTTGTTCCCCGGAACTCTTTTCGATGATAAACTGCTTATTGCTTTTCTCTATAAAGTTTTCCTTTTGACTCTCCTTTATCAATGGATGCTGTGAAAATGCTGGAATTTTCGGTGCAGGAGTTTCATCCAGGTCTATGTAAAATCGATTGATTTTACCTTTTTCAGATTTCTTACTTGAGATCACAAACTTCACACTATCGGTGAATAAAAAGTTGTTGAAGTGAAACCGGCCAATGCTATCTGTATATTGACTTTTCATATCAAACCCCTCGAAAATTGATTTGTTTTTTAGCGACATGCCCACAATTTGTACCCATCCTGTGTTTGGTTTTTTGCGAGTGACAAAGTCCTTCAATTGTCCGGAAATAGAAAGACCGTTTTCCCATTTGATAGGCATAGGCGCTATAGAATCTACTAGCACATCTTGCCAGGTAAATCTTCTCCAGCCATGTGTTAGCATGAGTTGATCCAGTCGGGCAAAAGACTCTCTGTTATCAGTTTGGAAGTATTGATAGGGATCATCAATCTCTCCTTTTAGATCCGAACTTAATAGTAAATAAGAACCGATATTTTCTGAATCAGAACTGCGGTTAATTACTGAGTTATTAGTGACCGAAATAGTTGTAAAAGCACCAAGCGTGTCTCCCAGATCAATATCCAGTGATACTTTTTCGCGGGGTTTCAGTTTGGTTTTTCGCAATTCAATAGCCGGAGAAATAATCTTGTCACCTTGATTAGAAAAAATCAGTCGCTCAGCGCTGGGCCGTGACTCTGGGTCAAACAAAGTGAGGTGAGCTACACCGGTTGGAATAGACGAATTGGGAATTGAAATCATCTTTTTGCTTAGGTTGCTCACTCCTTGAAGTGTATATCCTACAAAAGGTTCTCCTCTTGTGTGTCCCACAATATAGCAGCCTTCCAGCCCACCAGGGATGTCCGTTTCCACTACCACCATTAAGTTTTTTGCATTATATCTATTGTAGATTTTCAGGCTGTAAGAATTGGTTTTGATCTCTGGCCATTCGTAAGAGACCTCCACCGCCGGAGTGTCCAAAATGATCTCGTAAGGATCACCTGGGTTTGACATGTACATCATTCCAATTCCATATTTGTCAGTTTTGATGGGGTAGGAAGCAGTAGACTTTTTATTGATCAATTTTCCACTGATTGCTACTGGCGAACCAGACACAGTGGATTTTACACCTACCACACTTCCAATACCATTCACCAATTGTCCTCCCTCTGGATATAAACTCAAAGTGACTTTTGGTTTTACAGGAGATGTGGAATTCTCTATTTGATTAACTGAATCTGATGCGGTAATCTCCGTTTCACTTTGTGGCCATACATTGAGAATTTCAAATTCTTTTTTGAACATGAACGCTTCATCAAAATTCTGCATCCATTGGCTATATGCCCGGATCATGTACGTACCAGGAGCTTGTTTTTCTTCAATGACAAATTCACCTGATGCTTGCCCCTCCTGAATACTGAGAATTTGTTGTTCAATTATTTCTTCCTGTTCATTGATCAGGTCTACGTATATGGTACTGGAGAGTGTTAGCGGCTGATGACTTATAGCATTTACCAGATAGGCGTGATACCAAATGGTGTCGCTTTGGGCATAGTATGGTTTGTCAGTGATGACATAAATTTTTTCTTGCAGATTGGTGAGGTAATAATCTGTGAGAGCCTTGGCGGTAGATTGTGGAGTGTAATTATTTGAATTCTGTGCAGATGAAACTCCCAGGTTCAGCATTATACCAACCAAGGTGAGAGCTTTGGTAAGTGAGGTCATTATAAAAAGTGTTCAGTTTAGCGAACCGTTAATATAATGACTTTATAACAAACAATGGGTGAGCATATCGTTTTTTACCTATATGAGCTTAGAAAAACCATTTACACACGACTATCCAGCGCTTTTCTTCCAATACCGAATCAAGCCCGCCACACTCATCCAGCTGGGGTTGGCAGCTTCATATTGTTTCACGCCATGTTCGTCCACACCTAGTTCACTTAATTGATTAGCTGTATATTTTGAGAACTGTGGTGTAATCTCATCCGCACTCATTCCACTTTCCCATTTGTCTTTGATCCAATAAGCCCAGTCACTGAGCATTTCTCGCAGTTGAGTGAAATGCGATTCTATTTGGGTGATTTCACCAAAGTGCGTCAGCATGAGTTTCTCCGGTTTCAAACCCAGAATGATATCGATGCTTTCGTTCCAGTCTTCCAGGTTGATATCAGGAGGAGGACATGGAGGCACCACGGGTCCATTACCAATTTTCACTCCGGCCACATCACCTGTAAAGATCAGATCATCCAGCTTCCAGGCGATATGATGTTTGGCATGGCCAGGCGAATGAATCGCTTTGAAAGTTTTGTCACCAATGGAGATTTCTTCCATATGCTCAGGTGCCATAAGCAGATTTCCATCTATTTTTTCCATTGCTCCCCAGAGTCGTTCCATCTCATCGCCATAGATCATTTTGGCTGAGTTGTATAGCTTGGTTGGGTCTTCCATGTGGCCTTTCCCGAAAGGGTGCACATAGATCTTTGCGCCATTTTTGGCGAAAGCCCAGGCTGCTCCCGCATGATCAAAATGTATGTGAGTCAATAATACATGTTTCACATCTGTAGGGCGGTATCCGTGCTTTGCCAGCTCTGACTCCATGGAGGCATATGTGCTATAGGGGCCAGTCTCGATAAGCACTGGTCCGACGGAGGTTTCTATCAGGAACGATGCAATGGCATGGTCTATACCGAGGAAATTGAGGTCTAAAACGTGAATCATCATTGTTTGGGTTTAAAACTAAAAATGCAGCATAGGCTGCTTTCATGGAATCCACTTAAATTTATGCTTTTCTGTTAAAAACAACATTTCAAAAACCAACAACATGAACCCTACAATTGAATCTGATTATTTTCAGGATCACATGCCCGAAAACGTATGCTTTGGCTGTGGCATTCACAACGATGAAGGCTTGCAGATCAAAAGCTACTGGGAAGGAAATGAGTCTGTATGCAAGTGGGACTCTCAGGAAAAATATCATGGCTGGGCCAATCTTCTGAACGGAGGAGTACTGGCCACAATCATCGACTGTCACTGCATGGGTACGGCCATGGCTGATGCCTATCGGAGAGAAGAAAGATCGCTCGATTCTGAGCCGGTTTACAGGTACGCAACTGGCACACTCACTGTCAAATACCTCAAGCCGACCCCAAATGACAAAACCATTGAGCTAAGAACCAAAATCACTGAAGTGAAAGGTAGAAAAACCGTAATGATTTGCGAGGCGATAGTAGAAGGAGAAGTCACGGCAACTGCGGAAGTGATTGGGATACGAGTGTATGATAGTAGCACACATACCGGGGAGAACCCTTTTAAGTGAGTTTAGGTCGATTGGTGAGTTGGGTGTTTGGGAATTCGGTAGCTTGATGAGTTTCTTTTTCTGAGTGGTTAATTAAGTAACGGAAATAACTATATTTTTGAATGAAATAAATTTTAGTTAACCCAATAACCCAATAACCCAATAACCCAATAACCCAATAACTAAAAACCAATATGTTTCCAGAGCTTTTTTCAATAGGGGATTTTACTGTTCATGGTTATGGTTTTATGATCATGCTGGGAGCAATAGTGGCTTATTTTTATATTTCCAGATCAGCTAAAAAGGACCTGGATATTGAGCCCGATAAAATTCAGACGCTCGCTATTATCATTATTGTTGCGGCCTTTGTTGGTGGTAAGGTATTCTTCTATTTCGAAGATCCTGGCTATTACTTTCACCCCATGTCCAACATGTTCAAAAACTTCAGGACTGGGTTTGTCTTCTATGGCTCTTTATTGTTCGTGATTCCTACAGTCGTTTGGTATTTCCGCAAACAAAAGTGGCCGGTCTGGCCTTTGATGGATCGATTAGCAATAGCTGCTACTATGCTGCATGCGTTTGGGAGAATGGGTTGCTTCATGGCCGGCTGCTGTCATGGTTTGCCTACGGATGTTGCCTGGGGTGTGACTTTTACAAACCCAGACAGCATGGCCGATCCACTTAACACTGCGCTTCATCCAACCCAGCTCTATGAGGTTTTTATGATCAGTATGATTGGCCTGTTTTTGGTTCAGCTTTCCAGAAGAAAGAAATTCGAAGGTCAGGTATTTCTAGTGTATATCATGCTATATGCTGTAGGAAGAGGGATTGTAGAAATTTTCCGTGGTGATATCCGTAGAGGATTTATCATTGAAGACATTCTTTCACACTCACAATTTATATCCCTGATTATTATTGCTGTGGCTATTGGAGCATACTACCAATTGAATAGAAAAACTAATTAGTCCTACTTTGTCAAGTTGAAAAAAAGGCAAAGATAAGATCAAGTGACGGCAGTTACTTGCTATCTTTGCCTTGACAAAATATTATCTTCAAACTTACATAAAAGGCCGTCATTAAAATAGACG
>JAUIAO010000071.1 GCA_030425425.1 Bacteroidia bacterium
CCTTGGATGGATGGAATTTTTTCTCAGATTTCATCCTTAAGCCCTCCTTTTGATTATTCTAATGCATAATCCGGGTTAAAACAATAGCGGTGTAGGACCGACCGTAATTCTAACTTTCAGTAATAAATGCAGCAATTCCTAAACTTTTCGTCCAGATTTGTGATTACATATTCCTAAAAACACTCAGACATGGAAACCATATCAAAACAACCAATTAATATCTATACAGAAGCTAATCCTAATCCCAATTCATTGAAATTTGTGTTGAATTTCATGCTAATGCCGGAAGGAGTAAGCAGGGATTTTCCAGATAAGGAGAGTGCGCAAAACGCTCCACTGGCTGCCGAATTGCTTGATTTTCCAAATGTGGAACGTGTATTTTACATGAGTAATTTCATCACAGTGACTAAAGATGACTCTGTAGAATGGGTAGAAATCCAGAATCAGATTAAGCAACACATCAAAGAGTTTCTGGAGGCCGGTAAGCAAATCCTTATCGAATCTGAGGTAGTTGAAGATAATCAACCGGCTGAGGGAGATTCAGAAATTGAAGCGAAAATCAAAGGAATATTGGAAGAATACATCAGACCAGCTGTGGAGCAAGATGGTGGTGCAATCACCTTTGAGTCTTTCAATGAAGGCATTGTCAAGGTACTGTTGCAAGGATCTTGCAGCGGTTGCCCGTCCTCCACGGTTACTTTGAAGGCCGGTATCGAAAATCTCCTTACACGGATGATTCCGGAAGTAAAATCTGTAGAAGCCGAGGGAGTTTGATACTCCCTTTTTTTATGTCCTATTCTGTCTATCAATTTCAGAATTGATTACTTTAGACTTTGCAATTGAGATTGGTCTATGGATTTAGCTTGATTGTACCCCTCCAACCCTACTTTAGACATAGAGCTATTATTAAACATCTATTTCCATACTCATGCGCAGTTTATTATTGATATTTCTGGCAGTACTGAGCTTCGGTACTCATGCTCAAAAATCAGGCGTCAAACAATTTTCCCCTAAACCTATTCCAGTCAGAAACTGCCTGACTCCCCAGATGGAAAAAAAGCTTCATGAAAAATATCCAAACCTGGAGAGTAAAGCGCTTTTTGAAGAAAAATTGGCACGAGCCATACAGAACAAATCAGCCAGAAGAACGACAGCAGAAACAATATATCGAATTCCTACCATCATCCATGTGATCCATAACGGGGAAGCTGTTGGGACGGGTGGCAATATCTCAGCGGCACAGGTCAATTCACAATTTGAAGTGCTAAATGAAGACTTCCGTCGCATGGGAGCAGGATACAATGACCATGTGGATGGAGCGGATATTCTTGTAGAGTTTTTCCCGGTGACATCAGACCCATCCGGTAATCGGCTATCTGAGCCGGGGATCAACAGAGTCAATGGTGGACAAACATTCTGGGAAGAAGGTGACATAGAAAAAAACCTGAAACCAACGACTATCTGGGATCCAGACCGGTATTTTAATCTGTGGGTGGTAACCTTCGGAGGTGATCTGGACGAAGTATTGGGCTATGCACAGTTTCCATCAATGTCTAATCTTGACGGACTTTACAGTGATGAAGGTCTCGCAAGTACAGATGGAGTCATCATTGATCACCGATTTTTCGGAACTTCAGGCACTGCCGTCCATCCATACAATGGAGGACGAACTGCTACTCATGAAATTGGGCACTGGCTGGGCTTGATTCATATCTGGGGTGATGGAGACTGTAGTGTAGATGATTACTGTAAGGATACACCCAATGCCAATGGTGCCAATTATGAGTGTACATTTAATGATAGCTGTACCGGGGACGATGTACCAGATATGATCGAGAATTATATGGATTATTCGCCCGATGCCTGTATGAATATTTTCACTCAGGATCAGAAAATGAGAATGAGAACTGTTTTGGAAGTCAGCCCCAGGCGTAGAAGTCTCATTAGCTCTCCTTGTGACGATGCAGCGCAGGTTAAACTAGGAAAAAACACCACTACATCTCCTTCCTGGCATTCTTATACTGCTAGCAGCGAAGGGGTTTTAACCATTTCGTCCATTGATCAGACCGAAACAGATACTTATCTCAGTATTTACAAAAATTGTGAATCAGAACCTGTGATTACGCGCGACAACACCTACAATCTTTTACAATCCGAAGCATCAGTATATGTCCAGCAAGGAGAGGAAATCATCATCTACTGGAGTGATGAAAATGAAGCTTCACTATTCGATTGGACATTGACTGAGACAGCAACCTCCACTGGCGGTGCTTGTGCTTTGGCTGAGACTGCAGCATTAGGAGCCAATGAAGTACCTGACAATGAACTGACCATGTATTGGTATGAATATACCATGTCTCAGAACCAAAGTAAACTTCAAATTGACGTAAGTGGAAGTTATTATCTATACAATGGAAATTGTGATGAGTTGAAGCAGATTTATGTAGGCTCAGGCGAAATGACGTTTCCTGAATTAACGCAAGGCGAAAAAGTATTTATTGCCATTGAATCCATAGAGGGAATCGTCAAATGGAATCTGACAGAAGTTAGGCTAACTGCCGGAGAAGCGTGCTCAGCAGCTGTCACCGCAACAGATGGCACCAACCAAACACCATCAACTCCATATTGGTACACCTACACGCTACCAATGGATGGAATACTGACCGTTACTTCCACCAATCAAACATCGGTTAATACCTATGGTCAATTGTTTGCGGACTGTGATGGCACCTTACTAATGGATAATTACGACCCATTCGATGCATCAAAAACTGAATTAACTTACCGAGGAATAGCAGGTGAAAAAGTTTTCATTTATTGGGATGATCAATTTAGTACAGCTTCATTTGATTGGGAGCTCAGCATGTCAACATTTGAAGAAGGTGAAGATTGCACTACTGCAGTATCCGCCAACACCGGAATCAATTCTACTCCTGCAAGCCCGTATTGGTTTACCTACACCATGCCACAAGATGGCAATATCAAAATATCATCCGCTGATCAGGAGGATGTAGATACTTATCTGACGGTTCTGGATGGCTGTGATGGCAATATTTTGGCTGAAGCCGATGACACGGATTCAAGCTTGGGCAGTGAGTCCACGCTTTTTGGCCTATTGAACGGTATGGAGATTAAAATTCTTTGGTCTGATGAGTATCAAACGACAGGGTTTGATTGGACATTGGAAGTATTTGAGAGTCTACCTGGCGATAACTGTAGCAATCCGGCAACCGCGTCATTAGGGGCTAATGCTCTTCCATCCACCGATCTGGAAGAGTTTTGGTACACATTCACAGTTCCTACGAACAATAAGAGATACACAATCGAATCCTCATCAGCGGAATATGTCTATTTCATAGATGAGTGTGAAAATGTTGCTTCATACGCTGCAGGAATAGGGAAAGCCATCACTGTAGATTTGCAGCAAGGTCAGCAGGTATTGATCCTATGGGAGCTCAGTGGAAACGGAGACTTCACCTGGACACTCACAGAATCGGAACTGAGTCAGGGAGATCAGTGTAGTGATCCTTTTACAGCGGTAGAAGGAACAAACTCACCAAATTACGCCCCAGCGTGGTATCAATTTACCATGCCTACAGCAGGAGATCTGATCGTTTCCAGTGCGAACCTGACAACAGAAGACACCTATCTTCAGATTTATGACCAGTGTGGTGGCAATCTCATAGCAGAAAATGATGACATCAGTTTTGACCTGGATAATTTTCAAAGCAGAGTTACCATCAGAGACCTTGCCGCCAATGACCAACTGATGATTTATTGGGCACCGACTTGGTCATCAGCCAGCTTCGATTGGAGCATTACTATTTCTGAAGATCCTGTGGGGCAAATATGTACCGATGCTGCTCAGGCCACAGAAGGTACCAACTCCGTTCCTGATGTGAATTATGAATTATTCTGGACCACCTTCACCATGCCAGCCAATGACAAAATCCTACAGGTAACAGCGAGTGAGGAATATTACGCTTATTTATTAAAAGACTGTAATACCGGGGACGTGTTTCAGGAAGGATATTCGGGATTTTCCGTCAATGACATTACACAGGGACAGGAAGTCTATATCGTCTGGGATTTAGAAAATGGTGGTGGATTCGATTGGGAATTGACATTGTTGGATAAGTCTACAGGGGACTATTGTGATAATGCGCTCAAAGCAACAGAAGGAACAAACACCAGCAAGAGAGCCCCGCAGTGGTTTAGCTATATTCCGCCAGTTCGCGGTGATCTAAAAATCTCCTCAGCCAACACCACCACTACGGACACAGATCTTTACGTTTTGGATGGCTGTGAGGGATCGGTGCTTGCAGAAAATGACGACATCAATAGCGTATCAGAAATATTCCAGAGTGAAGTGACACTGGAAAATATAATGCCGGATGAAGAAATTATCATTCACTGGGATGGCACCTGGTCTTCGGCTGCATTTGACTGGACGCTCGAGTTTTCTCCCGCTCCAGGTACGCTTTGTGATCATCCGGAAACTGCCAATTCTGGTAACAACACCATTCCTGATTGGAACAATGGTGAGTTTTGGTACACGTTCACCATGCCTGAAACGAGGATTCTGGAGATTACCAGTTCGGGTACAGATTCTGTGTATTTGCTAGCGAGCTGTGACTTATCAAATCCGCTGGTAAAAGAAGAGTCAGGTTTCAATTACGATCAGCTGAGCCAGGGAGATGAGGTAATCATCTATTGGAAAACCACTGGCAACACCGCTATAGAATGGACATTGACACTATCGGAAGAAAGTACTAATAATGCTCCGGAGATGGTGAATCAGTCCTTTGAAGTAAACGCATCTGAAGTCTCAGATGGGTTGATGATAGGGACTGTAGCTGCAACAGATGCAGACAATGATCCGCTCGCTTTTAGCATAGTCAATGGAAATGATTCTGGAATCTTTGACCTTAATAGCAATACAGGTCAACTGTCTGTAGCCAATGCAGCTGCATGGACGAATACCGAGGCTTTCCTTTCCATATCAGTGGATGATGGCATAGGTCAGGCTGAGGCAGACATATCCATATCTGTGGTGGACGATACTGCTTCTACCATCACAGTGGTGAAAAAGGTGAAAGAATTTTGGGTTTACCCGAATCCTGCCCGTGATTTTCTGACCATTGATTTAGATGATATTTACACAGGAGTGATTACTGATCTGAGTGGGAGAACGCTCATTCAGTTTGAGGAAGAGCAAGTTGATGTGCATGAATTGAAAGATGGCATTTATCTGATCCGTCTGAGTTTTGAAAATGGTGAGATGCTGACTCAGAAGATTGTAATCAGTAGGCGATAAATTATATGTGGAATTTTGTTTCGCGTTTCGAAACCGGCTATGTATGCCGAAAGATATCCAGGCGTAGAATCATCTACGCCTGGGTGGGGTTTATCTTTTTACTGCCGTTTGTATATGTATGAGGGAGATATACCCGATCCGTCTGGCCACAACTCCATCATCTGATCATCCAAATGGTGAATGATGTATGCCGCACCCCAGATTCTCCCGTCATTACCCACATAGGGTAGATCAAGAACTAAAAATGAATCTATCGTCATATCAATCAACTCTATGGTATAGTCACCATGATGGCTTGTAGTATTAGAAAAAGAACTATACGTTAAATCCTCTCTGAAAATTAATTGCATCGTACGACCGACACTATCAGCATTTAGATAAACGAGGCTATCATTGATATATTGAATGATCGTATCCCTCTTCCATGTACCAATTATTTTTTCTTTGGCATTTCTTACTTCCAAAGGTTCAGGAACATGATCTTCTTGCTTACAAGCAATGGATATTATGAAAAGCAGTAAATAGAAAGCTATTAATAATCTGGTCATGACTTTAATTGATTTTTATGATTGATCCTAATTGTGCATTAAATGGAGCATTAAACTATACATTGACAATCATTAAAACTATTACTTCGACTGTATAATAGCAATTAATGGAATATGATTTATGTCACGTTCAGTTATTCGGATACATTCCCTATAAGGAATGACGGCATAATTGGTTTCTTTTGTTTGATTTCTGATAAAAACGCAAGCCAGATAGCTGTATAAATTTTATGAGTATATGAGCTAGCGAGTTGATAATTTGTTCTTAAAAACTTCTCACTTCGTTTGGTGAGGACACCAAACGAGGCGAAGAATTTTCAGTTGGCAGATAGTAAGACTCTATGGGCAAAGAATTATCAATCAAAAAAGACTGATGACCAGTAGTGATTGACCCTCGACCACTTCCAAATGACTGACGACCATCTGACAACCTTTGCGACCACCAGAGAATGACTGACAATCATCCGAAAATCATTATCGACCTTCGATCAATTATTCCCTACCGTGCGAAAATCATTGACGACCGTTAGAAAATGACTGACGACCACTCAAAAATCATCCCCGTCCTTCTTGAAGTCATTGCCGACCAGTAGTGAAGTATTCCCTACCCGTGAATAATGATTCGATTGCAGTTGATAGTTACTACAGCAATTGATAATGAATTCCAACCGCCCTTTTGAAGGTACATTTTACTATTCTTCAGGATTTTTGGCGCATACATCAAACCAAGCAGGAAAAATTACCCATGATCATTTACACTCACCAGCTTCGTATTGAGTAATACCTGCCCCACACTCTGCCATACAGCTATTTTGATAGGTCACCCCATCGCATCCGCAAACAGGTTCATTATCCGTTGAGCATCGAATAGACGAGCAATATTCCGGGATTTCCTGAACACAATGATCATTCTTTTCTTCACAGGAAATCAGCATAAGGAATGATGATATTATCAATATCAATTTCATGGAGTTAAAAATAAAAACAAACCCGGGCAACTGCCCGGGCATGATGAAAAAAATCGAAATACTTTATACAAAAGCTTCTTCCTTCTGAAAGTAAGTCTCACGAGGATCGTCTTCATCGTGCTTTCCTTTTACTTCATAGAAGTCTTCCTGTACGGTGGACTGTGCATCCACTACGGCTATGGCCGTCATATCGATGATCTCGCGCACGTTTGATCCCATCTGCATGATGTGCACAGGCTTTTTGAGACCAAGCAATATCGGCCCGATCAACTCTGAGCCACCCATTTCCTGCATCATTTTGTAAGCGATATTACCAGAACTCAGATTTGGGAAGATGATAGTATTGACTTTCTCATTGACCAGTTTGGAGAATGGAAACTTCTGCTTGAGTAGCTCAGCATTGATGGCGTAGTTCATCTGCATTTCCCCATCTACTTTCAGATCAGGATAATCCCTGTGCAAAATACCAACCGCCTCATGCACTCTGGCAGGGCTACCTTCTCTTATTGCACCGAAATTGGAGTATGAAACTACCGCTATTACTGGCTCTATGTTGTATTTCCTCACCTCATTGGCAATAAGCAGCGTGGTATCAGCAAGTGTCCTGCCGGATGGTTTCACATTCACTGTGGTATCACCAAAGAAGAATGGTCCTTGCTTGGTCATCACTATGTGCATACCAGCAGTATGATTGAAGTGCTGATTCACACCAACTATCCTCAGAGCCGGACGGATCACATCCGCATATTTATTGGTATAGCCAGAGATAAAACCATCTACCTGGCCGGTCTCCACCATCATGGCTCCAAAGTAATTTTGATCATTCATCAGTTTGAAAGCCTCCACATGATACAAGCCTTTTCGTTTACGAGATTCGAAAAATATCTGAGCAAATTCGTCTTTTCGTTTTTCCTCATTTCGGAGATTCATGATTTTCAGTCCGTCTATATCGATCTGATGTGCAGCAGCAGTTTTGCGAATCTTCTCTTCATCCCCAAGCAAAACCGGCTTGGCAATGCGCTCATGATTCACCACTTCCACAGCTTTCAGTACATTGTATTCTTCCGCATCAGCAAAAAGAATACGTTTTGGTTCACTTTTCGCTTTCAGGTGAATCTGTTCTGTCAGCTTATTGTACAAGCCCATACGCTTCATCAGTTCCACTTTGTATGCATCCCAATCTGTAATCTGCTTCCTCGCCACTCCAGTATCCATAGCAGCCTTGGCCACTGCTGGTGCTACTGTGGTGATGAGTCGAGGGTCTAGTGGTTTTGGGATAATGTATTCCCTGCCAAAAGAAAGATTTTTGCTGTGATAAGCCTGGTTGACAGATTCCGGAACTTCTTTTTTCGCCAGATCTGCAAGTGCTCGTGTGGCGGCAAGTTTCATCTCTTCATTGATGGATCGGGCTTTTACATCCAGAGCTCCTCTGAAAATGAATGGGAAGCCCAGCACATTGTTGATCTGATTTGGATAATCGGATCTGCCAGTGGCGAATATTACATCTTCGCGTGCTGCCATTGCCTCTTCGTAACTGATTTCAGGCGTAGGGTTAGCCATAGCAAAGACTATAGGGTCTTGAGCCATGGATTTCAACATTTCTCCGGTCATGACATTGCCTTTGGACAAACCCAAGAATACATCCGCACCTTCCAGAGCATCCGCCAAAGTATGACGGTGGGTTTTTCTGGCAAATTGTTTTTTATAGAAATTGAGATCTGAGCGATCCGTAGAAATGACCCCTTTACTGTCGAGCATCATCACGTGTTCTGCCTTCACACCGAGTGATATGTAGAAATTGGCACAAGAGATACCTGACGCACCTGCTCCGGACACCACTACCTTGATGTCTTCAATTTTCTTTCCGGTAATTTCCAAAGCATTGAGCAATCCTGCTCCTGAAATAATGGCCGTCCCATGCTGATCATCATGAAAAACCGGAATATCCAACTCTTCAATTAGGGTTTTTTCAATATTGAAACACTCTGGTGCTTTGATGTCTTCCAGATTGATGCCTCCAAAAGTAGGAGCAATAGCCTTGATGGTTTTCAGTAGATCAACAGGGTCTTTTTGATCCACTTCTATATCAAACACATCTACATCAGCGAAAATTTTAAACAATAATCCCTTGCCCTCCATTACTGGCTTGCCGGCAAGGGCACCAATATCCCCGAGACCCAATACTGCTGTACCGTTGGAAATTACCGCCACCAAGTTGTTTTTGGCGGTGTACTTATAAGCATCTTCTGGATTTTTTTCGATTTCCAGACATGGGAGCGCTACACCTGGCGTATAGGCCAATGAAAGGTCATACTGAGTGCTGTGAGGCTTGGTCGGCATCACTTCAATCTTACCGGGCCGACCGGTAGCGTGATATTTGAGGGCATCCTCGGTAGAAATATTAGACATGACAAAAAAATTTAGAAGTAAGGCTTAGAATTTAGATTTCACTAAGGACTTTTCCTATGAGCAAAGTCAGCATACACTTAGTTTTTCGCGTGAATCAAGAGGATTGCCGAGGATTTCGGAGTTAATTTTACGCTCATGCGTGAATTCAATTTGGTAGTTGCCCCGGAGGTAGGTTTTGATGAAGAGAACCTTTCCCGCCATTTGATTCAAAAAGGACTCATTTCCAAAGAAGAATATTTTCAGATCGCTCGCAGGTCAGTAGATGCCAGACAGAAAAATGTCAAGGTCAATCTACGCATCCAATGTGATGCCAAGCCATTGGAACATGAGTTTGTAGAGTACTTCCAAAAATTTCAGGATGTATCTAAATCACCTGAAGTAGTCATTGTGGGAGCAGGTCCGGCGGGTCTCTTTGCCGCGATCAAAGCCATCGAAAACGGGTTGAAGCCAATCGTTCTGGAACGCGGAAAGGACGTGCGGGCACGTCGTAGAGACCTGGCTGCTATCAATAAGGAACACATCGTTAACCCCAACAGCAACTATTGCTTTGGAGAAGGTGGAGCCGGTACCTATTCGGATGGTAAGCTTTACACCCGATCAAAAAAGAGAGGCAGTGTGCGAAGGGTATTTGAAATATTGGTGGCGCATGGTGCTTCTCCTGAGATTCTCATCGAATCGCATCCCCACATCGGCACCAACAAACTACCAAAGATCATCACCAACATTCGTGAAACCATCCTGCAAGCAGGCGGTGAAGTTAGGTTTGATGCTCAGGTGACAGACTTTATTATTTCAGATCAGGAAATGAAAGGAGTGGTGCTGGCTGATGGCACCAAAGTGACGGGAATTGCCACTATCCTGGCGACTGGGCATTCAGCCAGAGACATTTTCCGTCTTTGCCATCAAAGGGATGTACTGATAGAAGCAAAACCTTTCGCGCTTGGCGTTAGAGTAGAGCATCCACAGCAATTGATCGATCAGATCCAGTATCACTGTGATAGTCGTGGGCCTTATCTGCCTGCTTCTTCATACAGTCTCGTTACTCAAACTACCTGGCAAAAAACAGAACGAGGAGTGTTTTCCTTTTGCATGTGCCCCGGAGGGTTTATTGTGCCAGCGGCAACTACACCTGGTGAGATCGTGGTAAATGGCATGAGTCCCTCCAGAAGAGACAGCCGGTTTGCCAATTCAGGAATTGTCGTTGCTGTGGAACTTGAGGATATTCCTGCATTCCAGAAATACGGCCCTCTGGCGGCTATGGAGTTTCAGGCCAGTGTGGAGCAGAATGCCTGGAAATATGGCGGTGAAACACAGCAGGCGCCAGCTCAAAGGCTCGTAGATTTTGTAAAAGGAAAAGTTTCCTCTGATCTCAATGACACTTCGTATCAACCGGGATTGGCTTCTACCCAGATGTCTGAGGTATTGCCAGATTTTATCAGTTCCCGCCTCAAAGATGGTTTCAAAGACTTTGGGCATAAAATGCGAGGATACCTTTCCAATGAAGCACAAATTATTGGAGTGGAGAGCCGTACTTCATCACCTGTGAGAATCCCACGTGATCCACAAACACTGGAGCATGTTCAGATAAAAGGTCTCTACCCAAGTGGGGAAGGTGCAGGATATGCTGGAGGCATTGCCTCAGCGGCTATGGACGGAGAACGTGTCATGGAAGCTATTGTGAGGAAATTGGTTAATTAGTAATAGGGTTATTTGGAGAACGCTATTCGCAGAGCGCTTGACACTGATCGCAACACGAAGAACGAAAAGTGCATTACTCCGATCAACCAAACATTGATCATCAACATAGGCGAAACGCGTATTTTTTGGATATAGGCCATACACGGTTACACAGGTCTCTTTTCCTCCGCACCTTTGTATTGTCATTAAACACCAAAAAACTAACACAATGCAATCAGCTCTACCAATTAACGCTATTTACGACATGACTTACACAAACCAACTAGCCAACACTCCGAAAGATCTGGTAATAGAACCCACTCAAAACAGTCCATTCATGAAGTACAGTTTCAAAAACAGGACACTTACCATCGTGGGAAATTCATTCATAGAGAATGCTCATGATTTTTACGAGCCATTTATGAGCCGGGTTTATGATGATCTGATGTCAAAAAATCATGCAAATGTGGAGTTGTTTTTTACATCCTTCGGTCCAAAGACGGCCAAAGTGTTATTTGAGTTTTTTGGAAACTTAAGGACATTCAACCAAACCGGTAAAACAGTTGATATTCTCTGGAAAGCAGATTCCAATGACGAAAATATGGCAGATCTTGGACTATCATTTGCTGAAATTTTCGATCTGGATATCAAGATTGTACAATCGTAAAGCAATAATCGGAGCACAAAAGCACAATTACTCAACCATCAATCCGAGTAGTTAATTGGTGAAAGGTACTGATATTCAGGTCAGTACCTTTTTTGTGGTTATATCATTTTTTAACCAGGATTATGTACTAGAACTTCGTTATGAGAACCTAAGTGGCAATAAATCAGGGAGTTTTATCATACTAGGCATAGCACCGCTATGGTGAGAATGAAAAACTTCTACATTTTACTGATTTGCAGTCAGTTAGGGTCGTAATAGATTTTCTAATGCATATTCCGGGTTTAAGCTGTCTCGTGCGTGAAACACGTAATTTTAACTACCCACTTTAGGGTAGACAATGTGTGAATCACGTATTTTGATGGATTACGAATTTTACTGTTAAACAGGCACTTACTCTTTCCCACCTTTGTATTGTCAATCATCCACTAAACGATAAGACCATGAACACAGCTACAGCAACCATTAACGACATGCGACACACTTTTGACTACATCAATCGGCTCACTAAGTCTACAGGCGATCTGGTGATAGAGCAAACTGCAACTTCACCATTCATCCGTTACAATAAGCAATTCAGAACATTGACGATCATTGGAGAGTCTTACATGGAGCATTCCCGGTCATTTTATCATCCAGTATTTGTGAAGATCTATGATGACCTATTAACACATGGGCATGCGAAAGTAGAATTGAATTTTACCTCATTTTGCCCAAAAACGGTCAAAATGATCTTTGAGCTTCTTGGTAATCTCAGACATTACAAACGACTGGCCAAAGACGTGGAAATCGTTTGGAAAACAAATAGTAACAATGAAATGCGTGAATTGGGCATTTCGCTTGCTGAATTGTTTGAGCTTGAAATTGAGATTGAATAGAAATAATCGAATTCTCTAGAGCAAGTAAAAAAACACAGATAGAAAATGTAAAATGCTTCCAATCAATACCCATACATGGAAAATGGCATGATTGAAACGTATTTTGTCCACGGCGTAAAATACAGCACCAACAGAATAGCTAATACCTCCTAAAACCAAGAGCCATAAGCCACCTGCATCCAGGTTTTCGATTAGTGGCTTGATGGCAATCAGTACTACCCAGCCAATCAAAACGTAACTGATAGTAGAAAGCAAATTGAATCGGCCGGTGAAAAATATTTTTAGAATTATACCAACCAAGGCCAGTCCCCATACAATTCCAAAAAGTACCCAACCCATTGGCCCATTGAGGGTGACCAGGCAAAATGGCGTATATGTGCCGGCTATCAAAACATAGATCGCCGCGTGATCAAATACATTGAGCTTTCTCCTCCACGCCCTTGATCTGGCCGCATGATAAACGGTGGAAGCCAGATAAAGGATCACCAGGCTACTCCCGAAAATGCTAAAACTAACGATATGCCAGACCGTGCCATAGATGCTGGCAAATGTGACTAAAAGAGCAAGTGCAGCGATACTCAGTATCAAGCCTGTGAGGTGAGAGATTACATTGAAAAGCTCTTCAGTTTTTTGATAATAGGTTACAGGAATCTTGGTCATGGGCACAAAGTTTATGGATACAACGCATCACCACTAATAATTGTGCGGGTAAAAAGGATGAATTAAATCAGATGGAATTTTGTCACGGTGAGTTCATTTTTTTGTCCCCTATTTGGTCGGGGTTTTCCAATATGGAGACTCTGTTCTGCAAGCAGACAAGTATTTTTCCATGGCTTGTATCACTTCTGGATGATCATTCACCACATTTCGGCTTTCGCCAATATCTGTAGCAAGATCATACAACTCATATTCGCCATTTCGTTTTATTCCTTTCCATCGATCGTATCTAATTGCCTGTTCAAACCCATTTTCGAAAAATTCCCAATAGAGATAACGAGGATCTACAGCTCTGTTTCTTTCAATGATCTCAGAATAAAAGCTCACGCCATCTGTAACTAATTCAAACTGCCCCCCTGCGATATCCCTAAATGTCGCCATCATATCTGTGAAATAATACGGCGAAGAAATTACACCTTTATCAATCATTTTTGGTGACCATGCTACCATCGGCACTCGTATTCCTCCTTCATATAGATCTCGTTTGTAGCCCCTCAAATCTCCGTTGGAATTAAAAAAGTCAACTACTTCAGTTAACCGATCAGAGTAGTTGGATCGAGGGCCATTGTCTGATGTAAAAATCAAAATGGTATTCTCAGAAAGACCTGTTTCTACTAATCGCTGTTTGATTCGAGCTACTGACCGATCTAAATAGTAGATCATGGCAGCATAAGTTTTCATATCATCTGGCCAGTCTTTATTCGTGAAGATTGCCTGATCTGGTGCATCCAGAGGAGCATGAGGGTTGGAATAGTTGACGAAGAGCATGAAAGGTTGTTCGTCGTTCTCATGTTTTTCCAAAAACGAAATGGCTTCATCTGTACAAATATCAGTGTGGTAATAGCCCTTTTTGCCTCCCTGATTTTCAGAAATGTCTTCTACCACTCCGTTGACAAATCTTTTTTCTGGCCAGTATGTACTCGCATATGTCTCAGGTAAATTTACGAGCCAACCAGAGAACTCATCAAACCCTCTGTGTAAAGGAGTAGCGGCAGAATCATACCCTCCGAGGTGCCATTTGCCTACCATACCTGTGGTATATCCCGCTTGCTGCATGATATTCCCAATTGTCAAATCGTCTTTTTGCAAATTGGCTCGATAGACGATACGATTTCCTTTTTTACCAGCTTTGCCGCCTTGCATAGTCATATTACCTCGTATAGTGGTATGCCCGGTATGCATTCCCGTCATGAGCACACTGCGTGAAGGCCCACAAACTGGTGCACCTGCATAGAAGTCTGTAAAAACCAGTCCCTCCTGAGCCAAAGAATCAATATTAGGAGTCTGGATCATTTCCTGTCCATTATAACCTACATCACCGTATCCGAGATCGTCTGCCAGGAGCAAAACGATGTTTGGATGAGGCTTTTGGGATTGTTCTGTAGTACAGCTAAAAAGTAGAAGTAAAATTACGATCCAGAGATTTCTCATTTCTTACAGTAGATAATGTGCAAGGTAATTTGTAAAACATAGAGAAACCGGTGAATAATCTTGATAATCAGGGTTTCAAATCAGTATTAATTGATTCCGCAGCACAATAACCTAAAGGATCTTCTCAACTTTATTTTTTGGGAAAAGCAGTTGATTTTTTTCTGTTTTTGAAATAAAGTAATTGATCAATATATATTTGTTACTCTTAACTTTTTAATACTATGAAATACTTACCTATCCTATTTCTCATCCTGGTCACATATCAGTCAATGGGCCAAAAAAAACTGGAAGTTGGCCTAAGAACCGGACAAGTATTATTTCCAGAATCTATTGTTTATAAAACCCCGCTTTTGGCACGATCATATCTTTTGATCAATGGTGAAGACAAAATTGAAAAGGACTTGATTGCTTATTATCAGGCGGCTGATGGATTTTACAGGTTTGCTGACATGGGTAGAGGACTGATGATCAACAGAAACACCAGAATAAAAAGAATAGCCGAAGGAGCTATAGAAGCCTACGAGTAGCAATATACTACTCATACATCAGGTGGAGCAGGGCCGTATGGAGCACCCATGATGCAAACCACCACTGTCACAGAATATTATCACTTGAATGAATATGGAGAATATCAATTTATAGACGAACAATTACTGGAGCAATTGGTAAACGATGACCCGATAAGCTCGAAAAAATTAAAAAAACGCAAAAATGATCGATTACTCAAAGCTGGATTCTACGGAGCAGGAGGTTTGATAGCATTAATAGGAGTAATACAATATATGGAAGAAGAAAATGCGAAAATGGATACTCATGAATCCGCGAGTGTTCCACCTTCTGTGTTTGTTGGTGGAGCCATTATGTTGATTCCTTCACTTATTAATATGGCTACAAAAGAATCCCGAAGTATTCCGGTGATCATTCGTGATTACAATGCGAGGCATTAAAAAGGCCTGCTTCGATCGAAGCAAGCCTTTTTAGTGTAAATATTGGACTAATTATGGTTTAGCCACTAATTCGATACCGATTTTAATCTCATCAGCCAGCACCATATCTTTCATGAAGTGTACCCAGCTCACCTTGTAATCCTGACGATTAAATACCAAATCAGCTTTCGCTTCTAAGCCAGATGGGGAGATTTCCAAAGAGGTAATCTCAGCTTTCTCTTCTTTAGTGATACCACGAATGGTTAGATCACCAATCAGTTGTCCGTTTTCTACAGATTTGATGACGAAAGACGATGTTGGGTACTCCTCCACTAGAAAGAAGTCTCCTGTACTCAAATGTCCAACAAGGTCAGAGGCTCTTCTGCCATCTTCATCTTTATACGATGCTGAGTCCATTGGCTGGATAGTAGTCATGTCTATAATCACTTTTCCACCCGTGATTACTCCACCAGTTACTTCTACAGTTCCTTCTGCGATTTCGATTTCCCCGTTGTGACCATATACGCCGGCTACTTCTCCTAACCAAGTTACCGTAGAAGAAACAGTGTCAACCGCGTATTCCTTCTTTTCTCCCACCACAGATTCATCCTTTTCTGAAGATGATTGTTCAGAAGATTTCTTTCCTCCACAAGCTGCCAATAGGACAATTGCGAAGAATAATGAATTGATAATGTGTTTTGATTTCATTTTTTCGATATTATATATGTATATACATGCAAATGTAATCAATAAATCTATTTAACTGTATGTACATATATGTTTTTACATTATAATGAATGATCCCTTCTGTCAATTGATCATTATTGACTTTCCTACCTTTACATCGTGAACAAACTCATTACCATTCTTGGCCCTACGGCTTCTGGAAAAACTAATCTTGCAGTACATGTTGCAAAGGAGCTCGGTGGTGAAATCATCAGCGCAGATTCTCGTCAGGTTTATCGTGGGTTGGATATAGGAGCAGGGAAGGACCTGGAAGAATACACTCTTGGAGAAACGCACATTCCGTATCATCTCATCGATATTATTGATCTTGTAGAAGAATACAATGTATTTCGGTTTCAGCATGATTTTCACCAGGTATATCAGGGGATATTGGATCGGGGAAATGCAGCAATCTTATGTGGAGGAACGGGACTTTATATTCAGACGATTCTGGATGGCTACAAACTGTACCCTGTGCCGAAAGATTCTGAATTCAGAGAAAATCTGGAATCTAAAACTCAGGAAGAGTTGGTTGATATTCTAAAAATGTACACTGGTGAGCTGCACAATACCACTGATACTGAAATCAAATCAAGAACAATCAGAGCAATTGAGATAGCACGGTATTGCCACCAGAATCGGATCAAACAGGAAACTTATCCTGCCATTGAGTCAAAGGTTTTTGGTATTTCGATTGAGCGGGAAGTGTTGAAAAAACGAATTACGCAGCGGCTAAGAGACCGACTTGAAAATGGTATGGTGGAAGAAGTGGAAGGATTATTAGCAGGAGGAGTGACGGAAGATCGTCTCAAATTGTTAGGATTGGAATATAAATTCCTGACACAACACCTTAAAGGAGAGTTGACATATGGTGAGATGTTTGAACGGCTCAATATCGCTATTCATCAGTTTTCACGGAGACAAATGACGTGGTTTCGCAAAATGGAGAAACAAGGACATGAAATCCATTGGATAGATGGAGAGCAGAGTTTGGAGGAAAAGGTGAAGGGGGTAGTTGAAAAGCTTGGACTATAGAGTGTTTTGTTGTTAAATTGAATTATGAGCGACACCATTAAAGAATTGATTAAACGTTTTGACCGGCATAAAAATGTGACTGAGGCTAAGTTCCAGTTTATTTTGGATAGACAGAAAAGCATGGAAAATGCACTCATTGAAATGCAGGAAGAATCAACTGATTTTTACTCATTTGTTGCCGAGTCATTGGGCGAATTGGATAACGAAATTGATCAGATAAAGAAGAAGATTAAAGATTTGTGAGTTTAGTGCTAATTAATCCTATATAGGATATGAATCCCTATTATCTTGACAAAGCAAAAACCCTTAAAATGGAGGGAAACTCCTACGAAAAGATTCGAAACTACCTGAGCAATTCTGGAGTATCAGATGAGGAGATTTCTTCTATTTTTAGGTTTTTGGATAATGAAGAAATAGACTTACTCTACCGAAAACAGAAATTAGCATCTGCAAGAAATCAATTAATCGGTTCGCTACTTATTTTTTGCCTTGGTTTTGGATTCAATATCTACAGACTTGGTAATGAGGAATCATTGGATATTTTGTCATTACTTATTCCTTCCTCTATACTCATTGGCTTTTATGCTAACTACAAAAAAATAAAGACCAAGACATTTTCAGCTTATCAAATCATTCAGGAGGAGCGTAGGGGTAAAAAGGATAGATAATGATTTTTCCACTCATGTAAACCA
This sequence comes from Bacteroidia bacterium, assembly GCA_030425425.1. Taxonomy (GTDB): domain Bacteria; phylum Bacteroidota; class Bacteroidia; order Cytophagales; family Cyclobacteriaceae; genus Marinoscillum. The sequence continues at coordinate 17,989 of JAUIAO010000071.1, forward strand.
TTATTCGTTCCCCTTGAGATTTTGTAAATTAGTGATACACATTTCTAATTTCAGCTCATGTCAGTATTCAACCTAAACGTAAATGGCCAACAACACCAGGTGGATGTAGATCCCAGCACTCCTCTGCTATGGGTTCTTCGTGATAATCTCAAACTTGTCGGTACTAAATATGGATGCGGAATCGCTCAATGTGGCGCTTGCACAATCCATCTGGATGGTATCGCTATGCGATCTTGTCAGTTGCCAATATCTACGGTTGGGAATCGGAAAGTAACGACCATTGAAGGCTTATCAGAAAATGCAGACCATCCGGTACAAAAAGCATGGCTGGAGCATGATGTGCCACAGTGTGGGTACTGTCAGTCAGGTCAGATCATGAGTGCTGTGGCACTACTGAATTCTAATCCGAATCCTACGGATGAGCAAATAGATGGTGCTATGGATGGCAATCTTTGTCGATGTGGTACCTACACCAGAATCAAAAAAGCCATAAAAACGGCTGCAGCCAATTCTTAATCCCAAACTGATTGATCATGACTCTCATCAAAACTCAATACAATCGTCGTTCATTTTTGAAGGTTTCTGCAGCTGCCGGTGGCGGAATGCTCATTGGCTTTAGTTGGCTGACGCGCTGCTCTCCTACTGGAGAAAAACCTGTAGCCCCACCGAGTGAATGGTTTGACATCAATGGATATATCAAGATTGGCGATACGGGCCTGGTGACCATTTATTCACCTAATCCAGAAATCGGTCAGAATGTCCGTACCTCCATGCCGATGATCGTGGCAGAAGAGCTGGATGTAGATTGGAAAAATGTGGTGGTGGAGCAAGCACCGTTGAATACTGGCTTTTATCAGAACCAATTTGCGGGAGGTAGTCTTTCTATCAGATTGAGCTGGGATGCGCTGAGAATGGCAGGTGCTACAGGGAGAATGATGCTGATGATGGCTGCTGCCAAAGAATGGGGTGCGGATGTTTCTGAGTTGGTAGTAGAAAAGGGAGTCATCAAAGAAAAAAATGGAGAACGATCAGTCGGTTATGGAGCCATTGCCGCTAAAGCTGTAGGGATAGAAGTACCCGAAGAGGTGGAGCTCAAAGAGCCAAAAGACTATCAGCTCATTGGTAAGCCAACAAAGAATGTAGAAGGTAAAAAAATAGTGACTGGTAAGCCGCTCTTTGGACTTGATTTTCAGAGAGAAGGAATGTTGCTGGCCATGATTCAGCATCCACCTGCATTTGGCATGAAAGTAACTGGATTCAATGAAGATGAGATCAAATCCATGCCGGGAGTAAAAGATGCTTTCATTATTGACACGACTATTCCCGAACCAGGCTGGAGTGATACTAATGCATTTCCACAACTCATTACGATTGTGGGAGATAGCACCTGGCAATTGATGAATGCCAAAAAAGCTATCAAAGCAACTTATGAAACCGTAAGTCCTCCTGAGAATTCTGCAATGCATGCAGCAATGCTCAAAGAAGGAGTGGAGAACGGAAATGTATCCAGAAGCCGAACTGACGGTGATCCGGACGAGGCGTTTGCTAAAGCTACTAAAATCGTTGAGCGGACATATACTTCACCATTCATCGCTCACAATACGCTAGAGCCAATGAACTTCTTTGCAGATGTGAAAGAAGACTCTGCTGAACTAATTGGGCCTACCCAAAGCCCGGAAAGCCTTGAGAGAGCGGTTTCTAAATTGCTCGATATGCCTATTGAAAACATTACGATCAACATGACCAGAATTGGTGGTGGGTTTGGAAGGAGACTATATGTGCATTATGGTACGGAAGCGGCAGCTATTTCCAAAAAGATGGGTGCGCCTATCAAGCTTATCTATACACGTGAAGATGACATGACGCAGGGGTCTTATCGTCCCGCTTATCAATCCACTTACAAGGCCGGTTTGGATAAATACAATAACCTTGTTGCATTTTCTGTAAAGGGTGCTGGATTACCTTCCAGTCCGGTTTTTCCTGATCGATTTCCTGCCGGAACGGTTGATCACTACTTCGCTGGCCAGATACCTTTGAAAACGAATATCACCACAGCCGCGTGGCGAGCACCGCGCTCACATTTTACAGGTCCTGTGGAGCAGGCCTTTCTGGATGAAGTGGCTGAGGCAGCAGGAAAAGATCCGATTGAATTCAGGTTGGAGCTGTTTGATAGAGCGATCAACGATCCAGTGGGAGAAAAGAACGACTATGATGCTGAGAGATATGCCGGGGTGCTGAAATTGGTTAAAGAAAAAGCCAATTGGGGCCGTAATGAGCCGGGCGTATTTCGTGGAGTAGCAGCTTATTTCTGTCATAGTACCTATGTGGCCGAAGTGTTGGATCTGGTCATGGTCAATGGACAGCCGAAAATCAAGAAAGTCTGGGCGGCAGTGGATTGTGGTATCGTGGTGAACCCTGAAGGTGCGAGAAACCAGATCGAAGGGGGTATTTTAGATGGAATCGGTCATGCGATGTACAGTGCCATGACTTTTGAAAATGGGAAACCTCAGCAGGACAATTTTGGGAAGTATCAGCTGATGAAACACAGTCAGGCACCTATGGAAATAAAAACGTTCTTTGTAGAAAATGAGATTGCTCCAACCGGACTGGGTGAGCCTGGATTGCCACCGGCAATTGGTGCATTGGCAAATGCCCTTTATCAGGCAACTGGCAAGCGGTATTACCATCAACCATTTGCTACGGCTGATCAGGGGTAAATCTCAAATTTTAAAGAGTAGGTTACAAACAGAACCTTGAAGGAATATTAGATGTCTTTTGTATTCAAAATAATGAGCGGGCACGTGCTTAAGTATTTTTTGATAGCTTTTTTAGGATGTTTTCCCATATTACAGAGTAATGCTCAGATCAAAACAATTCATGTCTTTGTATCACTTTGTGACAATATAAATCAAGGTATTGTTGCAGTTCCTGAATTTTTAGGAAATGGCCAGAAACCCAATAGTAATTTGTATTGGGGTGCTGCCTACGGTGTTAAATCTTATTTTAAAAAGTCAGCTGATTGGATACTAATTTCAAACACATATAAAGTTGATTCGATTATTCTTGAACGTGTACTTTTTAAACATTCATCAAAAGATATCTACTTATTAGCTGATGCTTATGACGGCAAAATGATCGAAAAGTGCACAACAGATTTTCTAAAAAGTTCTAATGGCCAACTACCACTTATTATTAAAGAGGACTCATTAGATTTAAAATTTGGAGGAGATGCTGATTTAATTGCCTATGTCGGCCATGATGGATTAATGGATTTTCATGTGAATGTACAATATGTCAACAATGTATCTGAACCAAAAGATATTATTATTCTTGCTTGCTACAGCAAAGATTACTTTCAATATGAGATTCAGAATGCTCAAGCCAATCCTCTTTTGTGGACGACACACCTTATGGCTCCAGAAGCATATTCCCTTAAATCTGCAATTGATGGCTGGCTTACTGGAGAAAACGGAGCAGCAATTGAAGAACGGGCAGCCCAGTCTTACAACCAATATCAAAAATGTGGCATTAATGGTGCAAGGAGACTTTTTACCACAGGTTTTTGAGCTTAATCAAAATGGCTCTGCTACACCTTTCAGGTGTTCGGTAAGATCATGAAAATACTTCTTGCATTGAATGATTTTTGGAAAAAGTATCAAAAAGCTAGCTGTTCCAAGATTGTTTATAGCACCTGATATTGTGAGAATTGCCGCAGATAATCGAAATAATTTTGATTATCTGTTTAAAATTATACAGTCTGACTACTACAATCATCTTCAGAACTAATCCATCCCTATTTCACCTCTTAGTATTTGCTCTATTTGGTTGGCAATTATATAAACACCATAGGTGTCTAATGGATCGGGGGTTTCCATTTTGTGACGAAGGGTTGTTCTTTTTTTATCCTCATTGGATGGACCAGTATATCCCAGCAGCATTATTTTGCCTGATAAACTTCCCTCAGGAATTTTCTCTACATCCATCAAGTCAAAGGAGGGATATTCATCTCCAGTTTTTATCAAGATGGTTTTGTTTTTTATCATTCTTCTTTCATTAAAAATATTAATGTATTCGAGAGATTTCTTATCATCATATAATGTAGCCACCGAATGGGCAAAACTGGTCATCATTGTTTGTTCCACTGAATCAGTAGGTAAGTAAGGTTTTTGAAACCAATTCCCCAGACTGTCATAAGAATAGTAATAATGCCCCACTACAATTCCCTTTTTTAAAAATATTGATGCTGGAAAATTAATACGGGCTATGTTCTTTTCCCATCCAGCTATGCTGCATCCTATAACCACTTTATCTCTTAATGACATCAATCCCTCTAGTAAGATTGAATCACCTTTCGGTTCCTTATTTTCAAAAAAACCTGCATCTATACCAACAACTGTGGGATTCTTTTGGCTCAGCTTCTGAAGCTGCTCACCGATTTGATTTCGGCTGTATTCTTTAAAATTGAGAACGACAATTAAGTCGTCTTCCGAAATGTCATAATTAGGAGTCCGGTGGGAGGAACAGCTTGAAGCAAGAGAAAAAAGAAGTATGGCAATGATTGGTTTCATGCCGAGCAATATACAAAAAAAGGCACCACGTGGTGCCTTCAAATACTATTTTCCAAATAACTTAATAACCAATCAACCAGTAACCAATTACCAATTATCCCTTAGTGTAATCGTTCTGTTAAATACAAGGTTTTCCTCTGTGCTATCTTCATCTACCCTGAAATAGCCTATTCGCTCAAATTGCACCTGATCTCCCACCTTCGCATTTTTCAATGAAGGTTCTAACACGGCTTTGGTGTTGATCTCCAAAGAATTCGGATTCAAATGATTTTTGAAGTCATCCTCGATGGTATTCAGGTTTTCTGTTTTGAACAAACGATCATAAAGTCTGATCTCCGCTTTCACCGCATGGGGGACAGATACCCAGCCCAAAGTACCTTTTACTTTCTTGCCACTTGTGTCCTGACCACTTCTGGTTTGTGGATCATATTCTGCATAGATCGTACTGATCTCGCCATTATCGTCTTTGTCAAACCCAGTACACTTAATGATATATGCGTATTTCAATCTTACTTCTCTATCCGGTCCCAGACGATACCATTTTCTAGGGCTCGGAGGATCTTCTTTAAAATCTGCCCTGTCAATGTATATTTCTCTACCAAAAGGCATTTCGCGAGTTCCAGCATTTTCATCCTCCGGATTGTTCACACCTGTCATTATCTCTTCTTTTCCTTCTTCCCAGTTAGTGATCACCACCTTCACTGGATCCAAAATGCCGAAAACACGATTAGTTTTCTTGTTTAGATCTTCCCTTACGGCATGCTCCAGGAGCGCTACATCAGTGATGCCGTCCCTTCTGGCTACACCCACTTTTTTCACAAAATTCTTGATGGACTCAGGAGTGAACCCTCTTCTTCTGATACCGGAAATGGTAGGCATGCGCGGATCGTCCCAGCCGGCTACATATTTACCTTCTACAAGCTCCAAAAGTTTTCGCTTGCTCACTACAGTATAGCTTAGATTTAACCTTGCAAACTCTGTCTGCTGAGAAGGGAAAATACCCAACTGCTCAATGCACCAGTTATACAATGGTCTGTGTACTTCAAACTCCAAAGTACAAAGTGAATGAGTCACGTGTTCAATGCTATCGGACTGACCATGTGCAAAATCATAAGATGGATAAATACACCACTCGTTGCCTGTGCGATGATGCGCTACATGCTTGATTCTGTAAAGTACCGGGTCGCGCATGTGCATATTAGGTGATGACATGTCGATTTTGGCACGAAGCACCTTTTCGCCATTCTGATATTTGCCATCTTTCATTTCTTCAAACAAGCGAAGGTTTTCGTCAACCGAACGGCTTCTAAATGGACTTTCTTTGCCTGGAACAGTTGGGGTTCCTTTTATTTCGTTCCATTCTTCCTTCGTCAGGTCATCCACATATGCCTTGCCTTCTTTGATCAGCTGCACTGCAAATGCATATAGTTGCGGAAAATAGTCCGAAGCGTAGTGTTCACCATCCCATTCGAAACCTAACCAACGCACGTTGCTTTTAATAGAATCTACATATTCCGTATCTTCTTTTTCTGGATTGGTATCGTCAAAACGAAGATTGCATTTGCCACCAAATTTCTGAGCCAGGCCAAAGTTCAAATGAATAGACTTGGCATGACCGATATGTAAGTAACCATTTGGCTCAGGTGGAAAGCGTGTCTGAATCTGTTGATGTTTACCAGATTTCAGGTCGTTATCAATCATCTGTTCGATGAAATTCAATGATTCTTTTTTCTCGCTTTCCATGGTGTTTAAAAATTTGTCCGCAAATTAATGGGATTTTCATCTGACAAAAAGTAAGTCAGAATAAATCTCTTAATTGAAGTATGTAGTGAAAGGCTCACTAGTTAAATTACTCTGATGAATAAACTTCACATACTCATATTTTTTACATTTATTCTTTTAAGTTGTTCAAGGAGGGAAAAGAGTATGAGATTATTTGGATGGAATAAAAAACAGAAAATAAGTCATTCAGAATTGGAATTAAAATATGACCTCTCAGATTCTAATCTTGATGACCTAATTGAATTGGAAATTGGTGAAATAAATTTACCTACCGGTAGAATTATTGCTAGTGATCCTTTTTTTACAAAAGATATTCAACCCTTTTCAAGATCTGTTAATCCTGGAAAATACCCGGTGAAAATATATATATCAGAAGTTGAGCCAAATCATTATCGAGTTGCTTTTGCCAAAATCAAATTTAAGGATTTGTTGGCTACAAAATGGATTCTTGCTGTTACGGATGATATGAAATTAAATAACTACATCCAGAGGATGTAGAATTATTATAACCCCTTTAAGGGGATAATTTGCTTTTGCCTTCTGAGAAGGCAAAAGATGTCCCCACGGATTTAACATTTATTTTTACTTATTACTTTT
>JAUIAO010000072.1 GCA_030425425.1 Bacteroidia bacterium
GCAAATTGATCTCCTTGCGATTAACCATTTTGGTGATTTTGATAATAGCACCAAAATCGCTCATATACCTGAATAATCGAAGTTTTCACTCAACTTCTAATTCCCTAATGCATAATTGGGGTTAAAAAATGAAGCGCCGAATCACCTATACATTTTTGCAGGGAGTGAATCGCAAGGCCATTTAGTATATACAAACATCCCCGGACTTTTTGGCAATGCACTCATCTAGAAGTTAATTTGTTTGGGCTAAACGATGGTGAGATTTCGTTCAGGTGATTTGCAGGGGGGGGGATAAAATAAGATTTTGTTCGAATACATTTATTCGAAGCAAAAAGCAGTGATTTGTTGACGAAAACTTGACTGATGGAATAGTCCTCAAAGAAAAAAGCCGGATGATTGCTCACCCGGCTTAAAAATTAAAAATTCTGTTTACTCAATGATGAATTTTGCTGCTTTAGCACCATTGATATGTAAGAAGTAGACACCTGACTGTAGTCCAGGTAAATCAATCCTTCCGTCCGATTTGGTTGTTAAAATCTGGTGACCAGTGATGTCATAAATGGCAATTTTCGCTTCTGATTTGAGGCCACTGATATGAAGGCGATCCGTTGCAGGATTTGGATAAATGACTATTTGGCTCTTTTCTCCAGCTGATAGGATTTCTGAAACAGTAAATGACCAAACGTCTCCTTTACCTGTCATTTGTGTTCCTCCTGATACGGTAATGATTTCATCTACTCTCCAATAGTATGTTTTACCTATTTCCAGTTCCAGATCTTGTATGGAAAAACTCATTTGTTCTGCCTCCAAAGTTCCCATTAGCTGTAGGTTTTCATCACTTTCACCAAAATAGACCACATGACTTGGATTCAACGATAGGTCTGATGTCCATGTCAATTCATCTGTACTCACTGATGTCATTGCCGCATTTTCCGGATTGGGATCAACAGCGTTTGCATAATTATAAGAAGTAAACTGTAGTTCTTCTCCTGTCACTATGCTTCCATTGGAATTGAGCTCGTCCACTCTCCAATAATAAGTTTTCCCAAATTCTAATGGTGGTATTTCAAACTGATTCGAACCGGAACTAACCTGAGCCACATACTTTGGTGGATAAGTATCTCCAAAATGAACAAGCTGAGCACTAGTCCCGCCTTTTGGTATCCATGAAAGGTTTTTACTTGCTATTTCAGTGGAATTATTCTGTGGTGCATATCTGTAATTATGTTCTGACGCAGAAGTGTAGGCTAGTTTTGATTTCTTATCACGATAGATTTCTCCTGCCGGTGTGAGTACCCAGCCAGTGCCATCATTCATGTAAAACTGCTGATATTGAGTACATCCAGGCCAAATCGAATATCTCTCCACAAAAGTAGCAGCCTCCAGCATGTCTACCCAATCTTTGATGACAGCAGCTTGCTGTTCATAAGACGTAGGAATACAATTGGATGAAGACCAGTTGCAACCGTTATTCCATTCTGTGATCCATACAGGTAACCCGGTATTGTCATGAATGTACTTCAGGAAATCATAAAAACTCTGAGGAGTTTGACACCCTCTGTAAAAATGGATAGCTACTGCATCGAGGCGATAATTCTTGGCTTTGCATTGTGCTACAAAATCAAATAGCCATCCAGCACCGCCATCTGTAGGGGCCGGACTCACCATTCTCAATCCTGACGCGAGCAGGTTCGGATATTGATTAATGGCAGTTTCTACTGTTGCATAGCCGTCATCTACTGAGTTGTCTGGCTCATTGAAAAACAGTGCATGTGTCATGTTTCTCTTGCTTTGAATCGTTCCATACGAAGGCCAACCCGGGTTATGCCTTAAGGGTACAAATTCTACGTTTAAAGAAGACTCTTCTCCCCAGCTATCGCAGTGACAATATACCCACTGTGAACCTGCATTTTGTCCGTCAGCGGCATTCCCCACATACCCCTTTCTATTGACCCATCTCCATGGAAATACTCTTATGAAAGAAACGGAGTTTACCAGTCCTGCTTCCATGTTGGTTAATACTATATCTTCTTCATCAGCGATATAAACTTTACTAGCACCTGTGCCATCTGTATTTTCTGAGAATGTGGCCATATAGCCTTTTTTCAGTACGAAAGATTCAATGTTGTCATCGAATGCTCCTAAAGATTCACGAGGGGTAGTGTTGTAGCTATCAGCTTCTTTGTAATAGGTATATAACCCCAACGCTTTAGAATCTCCACTCAGATCGCTATTTGCATAGACTGTAAGTGGTTGAAAAGACGAAGAATGACCAATCAATACGCATCCATTGCCATATTGAACCAATCGGACATTTACATCAACCTGAGGTGTTGCTCCATCTACAGTGATAAAATCAAAATACTCATCGTGTAAAGTCTGTGGCTTGATTTCAGGAAAGTAAACCCAAACATCTTCTCCGGTCAGGTTGATAGTGGAACCATGAAGTGGGTTTTCACCATCCAAAATATACCATTCTACTCCATCTCCGAGGTTGTAGCTGGCAGTTGGTAATTGAAAAAAGGATTGATTACTGTCCGTGATCGTTGTATCTGGTAATTGAACATCAGCTTTGACAAAAATGGTGTATGATTTTATGTCGCCGTTCTCTGCAGTTACTTCTACTTTATCCTGATTACTTATGATATGATTTGACTCCAATAAGTTATTGCTTTTGTCCAAAAGACGAACTGAAGCCTTTTCTGAGATTTTAAGTGCAGCCTGGAACTGATTGGTTTGCAAGCCTTCATATAAATCAAACATATAACCCAATTCATGATCGATATTGCAGTCAAATGCCCATAGCACGAGGTTTTGATTACTTTTTTCATACACGTTGATATCATAGATTTCGTCTGTTAGTCCTGAAAGCACCAACTGCATACCTGTCTGGATCATTTCTGATGAATTGGTAATGTCATTACCCGCAGCATCAAGAAGAAATTTGGTTACATTTTTTGGGACACTTAGCCCGCTCATAAAATCAGAGATGGATACCTCGGGTACGTCATTGATGCTCTGAGATTTAGAATTGATTTGACCGTATTGCGATGAAATGATTCGCGCGGTTGAGATATAAGTATTAGAATTAATCAGTATGTCAGTACTGGAAAGGATACCATCATAGATATTGAAAGCATCAATAGTGCCCAGCCAGGTAGCGTCTCCGGTATAGCCACCTTTGCATAGATAAATCAGTTCATTGCTTAGGTTTGATAGCTTGTTTTGAGCGGATAGTGTGACTGTACTCGCGTTTGAGCCATCCACAAAAAGTTTCATGGTACTACCATCCACAGTCAATACCAAATGGTGAAGCTCATTGTCTTCCAAACTTGTGGTTGTTAATTTGGATTCAGTGGTCCATGGGTTTGTGGTGTTGTTGCAGCTGATTGCAGCCGCTGTATTTCCTCCGTTTTTAGCAGATAAAAACAGATAGTCCGCGCCATTGTTACTGCTCAATGTCCGTCCAAAATAGGCCAACATGGTGTTTGTCCCATTACCAGCTGGGGTTTGTACGTAAGCTTCCAGGGTCAAAGAGGAATATTCATTGATTTTGATTTGATCACCTGGCAGGGAAATAAAGTTTCCTGGTAAGCTGGAGGTGTATCGGCCATTCTCTATGAATCCACCATGTAGAGTGCCATCAGCATTTCCTGTTTGATCTGTTGCATCTCCACTTTCAAAATCATAGGAGTGCTTTAATGTTTGAGATTGTGCCAGACTGGGTAAGTTTCCAATAAGTAAAATCGTTAGAATTACTTTTAACAATTGTAGCTTGTTGTTCAACATGTATAGGTTTATTTAATAAGTGCTTTTTTGATTTTTAGTTTTTTGTTCGAATACTCCAGTTCGAATATTCTTGGTCTGGAGTTTCTATTATTTGGGCTATGCAATACCGTCATTAGTTTCCCTTCAAAAGTTTCGAACAGCATTCCATGTCCTCCGTGTTCATCGTAAACAGGTTCTGCCTGATGTGTCCATGGTCCGGAGAGTTTACCACTTTCAGAGAAAGAAACGCCCATTTTGTAAATGCCCTCACAGAAACTTGTCCAAATCATCATCAATCTACCATCGTTCATAAGTTTGAGATAGGGGCCATCGGTGATATAAGCGCCTTCTTTTTCTGTGATACAAGCCCATGGGCCATCACTTCCCCTGAGTATTCTTTTTGGTTCACCAACAGTAGCTGATAAGTCAGGTTTTAACTCCATGTATTCAATGGTACCATTAGAGATCTGTACCCATTCATGTGCGTAAACTATATATGGTACTCCATTCTCCTCCCAAAGAGTAGCGTCCAGAGTCATCATTTCAGGTGGTAAAGTAGATTGATCTTCGAAAGGAACGAAAGGACCTTCAGGAGATTCACTTACTAAAATTTGAGAACCACGAACTACTCTTGGACGCCAATCTGTCCATTGTTCTGAAAATTTTTCGTTAGTATCAATCGTCAGGAAAAGATAGTATTTTCCTTTGTAGAGATGCATCTCTGGAGCCCAAATGCTATTAATATCCGCATTGTTCCAATATCCCTCTGGAATAGTAAAAACCTTTGTGGGATTCTCCCAATGTATAAGATCTCTGCTTCGATAGCTCAGTACTGATTTTCCTCCCGGACCTACCATATAGTAATATCCAGAGGCCTTGTCTGGTAATACACAATTATCTCTCCAGTGCATGTCTTTGAGTTCTACTTCCTGAGGAGGATTTGGACCAAATTGAGCATTAGCAGAATTTGTCAGAGTAATTGCCAGCAAGATTATTGATAAGGTGATTAGAGGACTAAATTTTTTCCAGTAACTCATATACGGATTTTGAATTCAATTCTTTAATAAACAAAGACGATTAAACATCAATTGATACATCAGCTCAGTGCATATCTTTTTGGAATACCAAAAATCAATGAAGGAAATTCCTTAAACCTCTCTTGAACTGAAAATTTTGGTGTATTCGTGGATTGGTGTGAAATTCAAAGTTGCTTTTTCTTGTATTCTAATTCGAAATAATCTCTTTGAGTATAGGAAGAAAAATAAAAACTGGATAAAAAATTAAACAGAGGTTAATGGTTGAGAATAGAAATAAGACAGTAAAAGTTCACGTTCGTCGAATGATAGTGTCTATTGTCCTGCTATTAGGCATGATATTCATTTCCACTGCCCAGACCAAATCCTGGTACAGCGTCTTTCATACTGACGCGGAGTTTAAATATGTGACCAATTTTGATTCCGATCCGGCTACTAATTGGAGAGAAGTAGGTTTTGATGATTCTAATTGGAATGAAGGAGTAGGGGGAATAGGATATGGTGACGGAGATGACGGTACTGTCATTAATGGAGTGTCTGCGGTCTTTTTAAGAAAGTCATTCGTACTTCAGGACCTCTCCAATATTAAACAGATTGCCATAAGTGTAGATTATGATGATGCTTTCGTTGCCTATCTCAATGGTATAGAAATCGCGCGATCAGCTGGATTGGAAGAAGAATATCCTGGTCTTGATGCACTTTCATCAGTTCAGCATGAAGCTGAATTGTATCGAGGAGGAACTCCCGAAACATTTATTTTTGATGATTCTGAGATATTATCATTACTCAATTCACAGTCCAATGTTTTGGCCATTCAAGTGCATAATGCAAGTAATACCTCATCTGATTTTTCTTCATCTGTCTGGCTACATGTCGGATTATCCAAAGAATCAACTGATTATTTGAGTACCCCATCATGGTTTTCTGCTCCGGTGGATTTTTTAGGTGACCTGGAGAGTAATCTGCCGATTGTGATTATAGAAACCGAAAGTCAGCAACAAATCTCTGACGAGCCAAAGGTTACGGCACATATGGGAATTATCAATAATGGGCCGGGAAATATGAACTCTATTGATGATGCTTACAACGAATATGATGGATATATTGGTATTGAACATCGCGGGAATTCAACTCAGAATTACCCCAAAAAACCTTTTGATTTAGAAACAAGGGACGAGAATGGTGAAAACCTGAATGTTAGTTTGCTGGGAATGCCTGAAGAAAACGACTGGATTCTAAGAGCTAGTTATTTTGACCATACATTTATTAGAAATTCTTTGGCTTCTCACATGTCCATGTTGTTGGGAAATTGGGCCAGTAGAACCCGACATGTCGAGCTGGTAGTTAATGGGGAGTATTTAGGAATATATCTCTTGATGGAACAAATCAAAAAGGATGAAAACCGATTGGATATTGCCACTTTAAAAGAAACCGATATAGATGGTGAAGAGGTGACGGGAGGTTACATCTGGAAGGTAGATGGGTTTCAAAATGAATTTGGGAACAATAGAAATCTGGTTTATCCAAAGTCTGATGAAATTACCAGTGAACAGTTGAATTATATCCGAAATTCTGATGATGCATTTAGAAACTTAATGTCCAGATCTTCTCGCACTTATTCTGATCCAAACAGCGGGTATGTCAGTCACATCAATGTGAAATCTTTTATCAATGAAGTGATTGTACAGGAAGCAATGAGAAACAGCGATGCATACGCATGGAGTGCTTATTTCTATAAAGACAAAAATGAGCTGATCAGTGCAGGACCGGTCTGGGATTTTGATCAGTCGGCGGGTAACTCCAGTTATCCGGATGATGCTGACCACACACAATGGCTTATTGAGCATTTTGGCAAACAGGATGTTCCTGACTTTTGGAGAAAGCTTATCGCTGATCCCTTTTTCAAGTATTCATTGAAACTTCGATGGGAAGAAATGAGGGCTACATCCTTTAGCAATGAACGACTTTTTGCTTTCATAGATTCTATTGCTGCAGAGCTCACTGTGCCTCAAACACGTGAGTTTACTAAATGGAATGTATTAGGTCAATTCATCTGGCGCGAAACCACCGGATTTGAACAGAGAGATACCTATCAGAAAGAAGTTGATTATTTGAAGGAATTTCTAAATAAGCGCTGGCAATGGATGGATGACCAACTAGAAGGTGTGAGTATGCCAACAGGTTACCCCGAAATTACTATAGAAAATCTAGAAAGTTTTCAAATTGAAATAGGTCAGGAAAAGACTTATTTACCAATGCAGTCGATTTTTAGTTATCCCTATGCTTCAGGTTTGAATTATTTAGTAAAAGTTGAGAATGAAAACATTCTGGAGGCAAGAGTCAATTCCGGCGATTCATTGAGATTGGAGCCGTTCAAACTGGGTTCAACCAATATTCATCTTACCTGTACTGATACCTACGGGAATTCGCTGGAAACTTCTCTTTTCGTTGAAGTGGTAAAAGAAGTAGAGCAGGTCGTATTGAAAGTTGATCCAGGTTGGAAATTTCACATTTATCCTAATCCTACAACTGGTAGTGTCAAGATTGAGACTCAGAAAATGATCAGTTCGATCAATATTCTGGACCTATCTGGAAAACTTATTAAGCAATTCAAGTCGTTGAAAACATCACAGCTCGAATTGAACCTGGAAGATCTGGAATCTGGAACTTATATGTTGGATGTTTTAATGAGTGAAAAAAGCCGTTACCAGATCAGATTTTTGAAACAATAATAGACCAACCAGATAGATAGTAAAACATGTTAAAAATGAAATTCTCTCCAATATTGGCATTTGCCGTTTTAGTCCTTGTTGCATCGTGTTCTTCTTCAAAGAAAATGACGAGTAAATCTAAAGACGAAGCACTTGCCGCTTACCTAATGGTGTAATTCAAAGATGATGATCATAGCCTTCATATGGCGCTTAGCTCAGACGGATACACGTTTACGGACATTAATCAGGGAAATGCAGTAATCGGAGGCGATACTATAGCAGTTCAGAAGGGTATTCGTGATCCACACATATACCGTGGACCTGATGGTACTTTCTATCTTGCCATGACTGATTTGCATATTTTCGCTCAGCGTGACGGTTACCGAGACACAGAATGGGACAGAGATGGTGCGAAATTCGGATGGGGAAATAATCGCGGTTTTGTCTTGATGAAATCCGAGGATTTGATCAATTGGTCAATTGCCAATGTAGATGTAAGCAAAGCTTTTCCGGGATATGAGGAGATAGGATGCGCATGGGCACCTGAAACGATTTATGATGAGGATGAGAACAAGCTGATGGTCTATTTTACAATGCGTTTTGGCAATGGACTAAACAAACTGTATTACAGCTATGTAAATGATGAGTTTGATAAATTATTAACAGAACCAAAACTACTTTTCGAATATCCAAAAGATATTACCTACATCGATGCAGATATATCAAAATTTGGAGAGACTTATCAGATGTTTTATACCCCACATGATGGCTATCCTGGCATCAAAAAAGCCGTTTCGGATAAGGTGAATGAAGGATATGTCTATGATGACCGTTGGTTTGATACCGAACCAAAGCATTGTGAAGCGCCCAATGTTTGGAAGCGGATTGGAGAAGAAAAATGGGTACTGATGTATGATGTTTACAGCATTCACCCACATAATTTTGCATTTCGTGAAACCTCAGATTTCGAGGCGTTTACAGATCTGGGTAGATTGAATGAAGGTGTCATGAAATCAACCAATTTTTCATCACCTAAGCATGGGGCAGTGATTCATTTGACGAAATCAGAAGCGCAAAAACTAGCAGCACATTGGGGAATGACTTTTCAATAAAGTCTTTAAGCGAATTGTTCAGAATATTTTGATTCCCGATCTATTTCTCATTTACCCGCTTTGAGTTGATCAAAATAAAGTTCTATAGTTCCTGTATTAGGAGCTAGAGCGGAGCCTTTAATTGAGTAATTACGACATTAAAAACAAGTATTTTTATTATATGAGGCTATTTTCCGCTTTGATTTTCACCGCAATTGTTATCACGAATTCTGCGTGCACTTCGCCACATCCTGATACAGCTCTTTTTGAAAAGCAACTCTTTGATTTTGACTGGAATTTTCAGTTAACGGATGATAGTGCTGCAATTGCTCCAAATTATGATGATTCCGATTGGCGGCAGCTAGACCTACCTCATGATTGGAGTATTGAGGGAACTATCGCTGCAGACAATCCTATGGGAAATGATGGGGGATATTTTCCTACCGGAATTGGTTGGTATCGGAAAATTTTTGAGGTGCCCGCCGATTGGAAAGGTCAGGTTGTTTCCATTGAGTTCGGAGGAGTTTATATGAACTCTGAGGTATATATAAATGGGCAGTTTCTCGGGAAGAAGCCATACGGATATACAGCATTCAGCTATGATCTCACTCCTTACTTGAAATATGGTGAGCAAAATGTGATTGCCGTCAAAGTGGATAACTCCATTCAGAAAAACTGCAGATGGTACAGCGGATCAGGTATCTATCGTCATGTATGGTTGAATGTGGAAAATCCTGTGCATTTTGAAAAGTGGGGAGTGACCATTACTACACCGCAGGTATCTGATGAGCAAGCTCTGATAATGGTGAATGCAGATGTGGTCAATGAATCTGAAGACTCGCAAGAATTGATAGTAGAAGTAACTGTCAAAGACGATTTAGGCAACTCGACACATCGCGATGATTTCTCCTTTCAGCCAAAGGCTATTAAAAACACTGAATTTGAAATAGAGCTTCATAATCCCCATTTATGGTCACCTGATGACCCATACTTATATACAGCAGAAGTTATCTTGAAGGATCAAGAAGGTCAGATACTTGATAAAATGACTGAGCATTTTGGTATTCGCTCCATAGAATATAGTGCTGAAAAAGGCTTTTTACTAAATGGTAAATCCATTTTGCTAAACGGTGGATGTGTACATCATGACAATGGTAGCTTAGGTACTAAGGCTTATGATAGGGCGGAGGAGCGAAAAGTGGAATTGCTCAAAAATGGTGGATTCAATGCTGTTCGTACCTCTCATAACCCTCCATCTGAAGCTTTTTTGGATGCCTGTGATCGATTAGGTCTGTTGGTGATTGATGAAGCTTTCGATGGGTGGAGGTCTGCCAAAGCTCCTCAGGCTCCTTTCGATTATTCACTTCATTTTGATGAATGGTGGCAAAGAGACATAGAGGCGATGGTGCTGAGAGACAAGAATCATCCATCTATAGTGATGTGGAGCATTGGGAATGAAATCATAGAGCGGACTGAGCCACAAGCAGTAGAAACAGCTCGGATGCTGGCGAACCATGTGAGAAAATTGGATTCTACCAGACCGGTAACCTCTGCAATGACTACCTGGGGGCAGGGATGGGAAATATTTGATCCATTGATGGCAGAGCATGATATTGCTGGATACAATTATCAGCTTTGGAGAGCAGAGGATGATCATAAGAGAGTCCCTGATCGTGTAATTGTAAATACTGAATCATATCCAAAAAATGCCTTTTTCATCTGGGATTTGGTCGATAAACATCCTTACATCATTGGTGACTTTGTCTGGACAGCTATTGATTATCTGGGAGAGTCCGGTATTGGACGCTATTTCTACCCCGGTGAGTTGACAGGTCAGCATTGGGAAAAAGACTTCTTCCCAATACACGGTGCATATTGTGGTGATATCGACCTGATAGGTTGGAGAAAACCGATCAATCACTACCGATCTATGCTTTACAATGATCATGAAAAACTCTACATGGCAGTGAAAGAGCCAAGTCCTGATTCTGGTGACATTACAGTAACTGATTGGGGAGTTTGGCCTACATGGGAAAGCTGGAAATGGCCAGGATATGAAGGGAAAACTATTCAGGTAGAAGTATACTCCAAATATTCTGCAGTAAGACTTTATCTAAATGATGTATTGATAGGCCAAAAGCCAACTAACAGAGAAGAGCAATTCAAAGCGGTATTTGATGTAGTATATGAATCGGGAACGCTGAAGGCCGTTGGAATAGACGATGGTGCAGAGGTAGAAAATACCATCCTTGAAACGGCAGGAGAGGCTCATGCCATCAAATTAACCCCTGATAGGACAGAATTATTTGCAAATGGACAGGATCTGTCTTTTGTATGGGTTGAGGTAGTTGATTCAGAAGGACAGCTTGTTCCGAATGCAGATCATTTGCTCCATTTCACGATCTCTGGAGAAGGAGTGATAGAAGGTGTAGATAATTCCAATCTTGCTGACGAATTTCCATACGTGAGTAATGAACGAAAAGCATGCAACGGGAGAGCAATGGTGGTGGTGAAAAGCACCCGAAAATCAGGAGAAATCATTTTAAAAGTGAAGGCCGAGGGACTTGACTCTGGTGAGGTGAAAATGTATTCGTCAAAATAATTTAAGTGTATGCGAATTAGTCAGGTTTTAGTGTTCTGGTTGGTTTTATTGGTAGGGTTTAGATGCACGTCAGCACAGTCAGGTCATGCATCAGACAGTCCGATTGTCTTTCGTATAGACACATCAATTACTTATCAGACGATGCACAATTTTGGAGCATCTGATGCGTGGAGTATCCAGAATATTGGAACTGATTGGCCTGTAGAAGTGAGAGAGCGAGTTGCCGAATTACTGTTTAGCACAGAAAATGATAGAGGTGGTCAGCCAAAAGGTGTTGGGCTTACGGCGTGGAGATTCAACATTGGTGCAGGAAGTGCCGAACAAGGAAAAGAAAGTGGTATTCGCTCAGATTGGAGACGAGCAGAGTGCTTCATGGATTCTGCTGGTGATTATGATTGGTCCAAACAAGCCGGACAGCAATGGTTTCTCAAAGAAGCAGCGAAATATGAAGTGGAAGATGTAATCGCATTTGTGAATAGTCCTCCGGTTTACTTCACCAAAAATAACAAAGCCTGGTCTGAAGATGGGCTTTCAAGCAATCTGAAGCCTGAATACTATAAGGATTATGCGGATTTTTTGGTTACTGTAGTCAAAGGTTTGGAATCCAACACCGGTGTGAAAATTGACTATTTGAGTCCTTTTAATGAGCCGCAATGGGAGTGGAAATGTTGCAAACAAGAAGGGACTCCATGGAACAATGATGAATTGGCAAAAGTCACACGATTCATTGATCTGGCGTTTACAGAAAATGATGTTACTCATACGAAAATAGAAATCACCGAAAATGCTCAGATAGATTTTCTTTATGAAGTAAAATCCCCAACTCAAAGATCCAATCAGCTCGAAGAATTTTTTACAAAAGACTCTGACAACAGCCTTTTGAATTTGAACCATTTGGCACCTAAGATCTGTGGACATAGCTATTTCAGTACCTGGGACAAAAAGCGCCTTGTGGAAAGCCGTATAAAGTTTTGGAACAAACTTCAATCAATTAATCCAGAGCTAGAATATTGGGCTACTGAGTATTGCTTACTGGAGGATAATGAGGAGGTAGTCGGACCCGGAAAAGACCTGGGAATTGATCCGGCACTTTACAATGCCCGAGTGATTCATACGGATTTGGTATTTGCCAATTCTAGCACCTGGCAGTGGTGGCTTGCAGTGAGTGTTGGTGATTACAAAGATGGTCTTGTGTATTTGGATCCAGATGATAAATTGAAAGTTGAAGATTCAAAACTCATGTGGGCTTTGGGTAATTACTCCAGATTCATCAGACCTGGATCAATAAGAATAAACATTGAATCTGATGATGAAAGATATGATTCTAGAAACCTGGTTGGCCCGATGGTTTCATCATTTTTAACCCCAGAAGGAGAAATCATTGTGGTGATGATTAATGAAGAGGATGCAAATCAAAGTATCAAATTGGAAGGATTTGAAAGCCAATTAGATATTAATCTTTACACAACCGCAGAAGGTCAGGGTGAGAACCTGAAACCGTCGGTGGCTTCATCCAAAAGTTCCATTATTCTGCCTGCAAGATCGGTGGTCACCTGTGTAATTCACTAAGGTCACTTCAAGTAAATCACTAACTTTAATTTGGTGACAAATGATCAATTCAAAAATGAACATTAAACAATTGTTGGTGGTGACGCTGATGCTTGTGTCCTCACTACTATGTGCTCAGGATCGGCTCTTCACACAGTACAAATTTCACAGGCTCAATGAAACTGATGGTCTGGAAAATACATTCGTCAATGATATTTTGGAAGATACACTTGGTTTGATCTGGGTAGCTACTGAAGAAGGTTTGTATCGATACCATGGGTTTGGTTTTCAGCAGTTTATCAAACGTAATGACGGAGCTAACTCCTTGCACAACAACTATGTAGAAAAGCTTTATTTGGATAAATCCAATAACATCTGGTTAATGACCGAGGATGGGGTCGCATATTACAGTTATCAGGAGGACGCCATTATTCGATACAAGCCTGAGGATATCAACGGACGAATGAGCTCAATGGTAGAGGATGAAATGGGTGTGCGCTACTTTGGGGTAGTAGAAGGAGGAATTATTAGAGTAGCAAATGATAAATATGATCATCTCAAGCTTGAAGACGAGGGCTATGGACGAGATTTTTCGGATGCGAGTATCCTTGATATGCTCCTGATCGGCAATCAGATATGGGCCACAGTAGAGCAGGTAGGTATATTGTCATACCATTTGCTTACTGGAGAAACAAAGTTCTATAATCTGGCAGAGATGGTCGGGAAAGATCGTATCAATTTTTATAACCTCTCAGTGGATCACGACAACAATATTTGGATTCCCAGTAAAGGCATTGTTTATAGAATTAAAACTGGGAATAAAATCGAAATTGACCTGAGTCTATCAGAAATACTCCCCAAAGATGAAGACTACTTGTCCTCATATCGGGAAAAAGAAACTTTGTGGATTGGGTCAAGAAGAAAGGGGTTGTTCAAAGTTAGAATTGATCCGAATAATCAGTATGAATTGATCCAGCAATTTGAATACATGCAGGATGAGCAGAGTATTTCTACAGGATCAATAAGTAAAATATTGAAAACAACTAATGGATCTATTTGGCTTGGGAATCACAATAATGACATCAACGTATTTGATCCAAATGGTGAGACGGTAAGAATTGTCACGCACCGGTTAGTAGAATCATCAAATTCACTGGCTATTGAAAAAGTCTGGGGTCTTGCAAATAGTAAAGATGGGCAGTTATTGGTCGGTTTGGATGGGCAGGGATTGAGCAAACTGGATTTGAATACTGGAAGCCTTCAAAACAATATTTATCCATCACTAGGGTCTGTTGCTGTGCTCGGTTTATATGTAGATTCGAAAGGTCGTCTTTGGATAGGTACCTATGCTGACGGATTGTTTATGTGTAAGGACAATAAAATCGTCAGGCAATTCACAGTGGGATCTGAGGGCTCTGAACTTACTGTAAATGATATTAGGGCAATTCACGAAACGAGTACCGGTGAAATGTATTTTGGTTCGAACCAAGGAGGGCTTTATTATCTTGATGAAGATCGCACTGAAATTCAACTGATTACAGAAACCAGCAATCTTGATATTAGAGCTGTTGAATCTACAGACCCAGAAAACCTTTGGTTGGGTACTTATGGTCGTGGGCTCATGAAATACGACATATTAAACAATAAATTGAGACCGACTGTCTGGCAATCAACACCGTCTCATTCTCGTGATGTAGTTTTTGGGATCATTGAAGATGAAGGTTTTTTGTATGTAGCTACCCGACAGAATACACTTGTGAAATATGATTACCATGCTAATGAAATTTCGACTGAGTCATATTTTGAAAAGCTATCCGGTCGGTCTGTTTTTGGTCTCGAAAAAGATTTGAATGGTAATATTTGGATGATTTCAAACAATGGTGTCGCCTTTTTAGACAAAGCCACCGGTTTAATCAAAAGGTTTGGAAACGACGAAGGTTTTCAATCCGGACATTTCAACTATGGCTCGATATTAAGAACAAATTCAGGATATATAGCAGTGGGAGGAGTAAGAGGCCTGAACGTTTTCTCACCGAAAGAACTGCTGGGTGTAGAGCAATCTTCTAAAATCATTATCAATCAACTGAAGATTTTTGATCAGGTGGTTAACCCTATGAACTCAGAGGTCTTTCCTACAGGTAAGAGCATATTTTTAACTGACAAGGTTCACCTCAGCTATTCAGACAATATTTTCTCTTTCCAGTTTTCATATCCTGGCTTTACCAGCCAAAAGAAAGACGATTTTGTGTACATGCTTGATGGTTATGAACGTGAATGGCAATATGGTGCAGAATCCAATGTGGCCACATATAGAAATGTGCCTCCCGGAAACTATACTTTCCGAGTGAAGAGTAACCAAGGAGGTATTGAGACATCATTGGTTGTAATTATCACTCCACCAATTTGGAAGACATGGCAGGCATATCTGGTTTATTTGATTCTCTCCATGATCATTATCTGGAGATTGATTCAGTTCAATAATAGTCGCTTGGCTCTTCGTCAGACACTGGAATTTGAGCAAGAACTCCGGGAACAGGAAAATGTGATGATGCAGGAAAAACTCAGGTTTTACACCAATTTTTCTCATGAATTGAAAACGCCTCTGACGCTGATTCAAGGTCCGGTAAATGATTTATTACGAAGTGCCGAAAACAAACGGGATAAGAAATATCTTCAGCTAATTAAAAAGAACACAGGTATCATCTTGAAATTCATCAATAGGATGCTTGAATTCAGGAAAATTGAGATTAATAAAACAGTACTCAATGTGGGGCTTCATGATATCAAAATTCTGGCCCAAGAAGAAGCGGAGAGCTTTAGTTATCTGGCCAAAGATCGAGGAGTAAAGTTCGGATTTTATTCGGAGAGTAATCTGGAAGCATGGGTAGATCTGGAGAAAATGCAGATTGTGCTTAATAACTTACTTTCAAATGCATTAAAATTTACCCCGGAGGGAAAAAGTGTACACTTCGGTGTTTTTGAGAAGGAAGGAGATGTAGTGATCGAAATAAAAGATGAAGGAGTAGGCATCAAAAAAACCGAAATTAGCAGCATCTTCTCTCCATTTTTTCAGGCCAGTAACTCTTCGGGTACAGGAGGCACCGGAATTGGCCTGGCCCTAAGTAAAAGTTTCGTTGAATTGCATTTAGGGACTATCGATGTTTCGAGCAAACTTGGTGAGGGAACTAGTTTTATCATAAAAATTCCGGCTGATAAAGAGCATTTCAAAGGATTGTCGTATGTGCGGTTTGTAGATGGTAAAAAACGAGATGAAGAGCTTTTGTCTACCAGTGATCACGAGCCTGAAGAAATTGCCGACTTGCAAGCCAAGGAAAATGAAAAAGTGCTACTTGTTGTAGATGATAATAAAGACATTTTGAGCTATGTGGAATCCTTGTTTGATGAAGAATACTATGTAGTAAAAAAAGAAAACGGAAAAGATGCATTTGAGTATGCGATCAACAATACCCCGGATATTATTATCTCTGACCTGATGATGCCCGGTATGGATGGACTGGAGTTTTGCGATAAAATCAAGAGCAATATTTCAACCAGTCATGTGCCAGTCATCATGCTGACAGCTAAGGATTCCAAAGAAGATAAGATCAAAGGGTATGAAGTAGGAGCTGATCAATACGTCACTAAGCCGTTTTCTTCAGATCTACTCATGGCCAGGGTGAATAACTTGCTGAAAAACCGGGCCATGTTGGAGCTCAAATATGAATCCAGTGATCTGGTGGATCCAGTAGGTCAGTCCAATTCTAAGGAAATAGAGTTTATCCTGAATGCAGAAAGCATAACACTTCAGATGCTCGAAAACTCTGATTTTAGCGTACCCATGCTTTGCAAAGAACTAGGGATGAGTCAAAGTGCACTTTACCGCAAAATCAAAACACTTACCGGTGTTTCGATTCAGGTTTTTATAAGGAAAATCAGAATTAAGCGCGCAGCTGAGTTACTACTTACCGAAGATTCTACAGTGTCCGAAATTGCCTTTGCACTGGAATTTTCGGATCTCAAATACTTCCGAAAGTGCTTTAAAGAGCAATTCGGGATGATTCCTTCGGAGTATCGGGCAAAACAATTCAATCAAACTGATGACAAAGCAGATGAATAAGTGTGGTTGATAATGTTTTTATGAAATAATAATGTAAAAGTTTGCTGTGTTTTAGTGTATTGAATTGATCAAGATAGTCTTTCTATCATTAGCAGATAATACTAAGACTATCGAATAAATGATAAAAGTGACTTTTTTATGGCTGATTAGTGGATTCATGATACTTTCGGCATACGGGCAAAATGAATGGGAAAATCCAGAAATCTATCAGAGAAATAAGCTGGAAGGCCATGTGGATTTCATAGCCTATGATAATGCCGAGCAGGCAAGAGCAGATGATTTTAGTAAATCAGCCTACTTTCAATCACTCAATGGAACCTGGAAATTTCATATTGTAGATGATCCTGAAGATCGTCCAATGGACTTTTTTAAGTCGAGTTTTGATGATTCTGACTGGTCCGATATCACTGTGCCTTCCAATTGGGAAATTGAGGGTTTTGGGATTCCTATATATACGAACATCGTTTACCCATTTCCTAAAAACCCTCCTTACATCAGTACTGATTATAATCCCGTAGGAACCTACAGAAGATCTTTTGATTTGCCGAAAAACTGGAATGGAAAGAGTGTGATTCTCAATCTTTCTTCAGCTTCTGGTTACACCAGGGTTTTTATTAATGGTGAGGAAGTAGGAATGACTAAGGTGGCAAAGTCACCTTCAGAGTTTGAAGTGACTCCTTACCTGAAAACTGGAAAGAATGAAATTGCTATTCAGATTTTTAAGTGGCATGACGGTAGCTACATCGAAGATCAGGATTTCTGGAGATTGGCCGGATTGGAGCAAGATGTTTTCTTATATGCTTTGCCAGAAGTAACTGTTTGGGACTTCTTTCTAAAAGCGGGTTTGGATGAGGATTACAAACATGGAACGTTCAACGCTGAGGTTGATCTTCGTAGTTTCGATGGTGAAACAACAGCTTCTGGTTCTGTACAGATAGAAGTTTTTCCAGTAGGTTCTAACAAGTCAGTTTTCTCTTCTTCCAAGTCGTTTGACAATATTGCTGATAAAGTCAGTTTTTCATCTACGATCAAAAACGTAGCAAAGTGGAGCGCAGAAACTCCTAATCTATATGACTGTGTGATCACTCTAAAGAATGCTGATGGAAAAACTACTATGGTGACCAGTGAGCAGATCGGTTTCAGAACGGTTGAGGTAAAGAATGCACAATTATTAATTAATGGGGTAGATATTTTAGTGAAGGGAGTAAACCTGCACATACATGATGATATCACAGGTCATGTGCCTTCCAGAGAGACCATGATGAAAGATATCACTCTGATGAAGCAAAATAACATCAACGCTGTAAGAACTAGCCACTATCCGCAGAACCCCCTTTGGTATAAGCTCTGTGATCAATACGGTTTGTATTTGGTGGATGAAGCCAATATCGAAACACACGCGATGGGAGCCGAATGGCAGGGTTGGTTCAATAAAGACGTCCACCCGGCTTACCAGCCACAATGGGCTGCGGCTCACCTCGACAGACAAAGAAGGTTGGTGGAAAGAGATAAAAACCACCCATCTGTGATCATTTGGTCGCTTGGTAATGAGTGTGGTAATGGTCCTGTTTTCTATGAAGGTTACGACTGGATCAAAGAACGTGATAATACCCGATTGGTACAATCTGAGCAAGCTGGCGAGAATAGAAACACAGATATCGTTTGTCCAATGTACCCGTGGATTGGCCATATGAAAGAATATGCAGAATCTACAGAAAAGACTCGTCCATTCATCATGTGTGAGTATTCTCATGCTATGGGTAATAGCAATGGCAACTTTCAGGAATATTGGGACATCATCATGAGCAGCCCTCAGATGCAAGGCGGTTTTATCTGGGACTGGGTAGATCAGGGATTGAAAGCAGAAGATGATAATGGTACATATTGGGCATATGGAGGTGATCTCGGTGGCCTAAACTTACAGCATGATGAAAACTTCTGTGCCAATGGGGTTGTCGCCGCAGATAGAACTCCCCATCCAGGATTGACAGAAGTCAAAAAGGTTTATCAGAATATTCTATTCGATTTTGACCAATCAAAAAGTACTCTATCAATTAAAAACTTATTTGATTTTACCAATTTGAAAGAGTATGATTTCAAGTATGAAATATTAGAGAATGGAAAAGTTAAATACACATTTGACCTGGCGATTAAAGCCAATCCACATTCTACTGTGAATAAGAAAATTAAGTTGCCGGCACTGTCAAACGATGCGGAATATTTGCTCAATGTTTATGCATATACCAAGTCTGCAACCGAGTTAATCCCTGCTGGACATGAGATTGCCAAAGAGCAATTCATAATGTCCAATTATGAGTTTGATATTAATACAGCAGGGAATTTGACCGTAGAGAATGATGGAGATCGAATAAGATTCAGATCTGGAAATGTGAAGTCTACGTTCAATAAGAAATGGGGTGGATTTGAATCTTATTCAAACGGAGAGACAAGAATCTGGAGACTTCCAGAGCCATACTTCTGGAGAGCTCCCGTCGATAATGATTTTGGAAACCATATGCCTTCAAGACTGGGAGCCTGGAGAACTGCTCACAATAACAAAGATTTGAAGTCAGTAGAAGTAGGTGAGCAGACAGAAGCAGGTGTGCCAATTAGAGTTACTTATGAATTGACAGATTTGGATTTCCCTTACTCGATAGAGTATTTAGTACAAAATGATGGATCAATCCGAGTGACGGCATCTATCGACATGTCATCTGACGAGAGACCGGATGAAGTTCCGAGATTTGGGATGAGAATGAACATAAACGGCAAATACGATGATCTCCAATATTACGGGAGAGGACCAGTAGAAAACTATTCTGATCGATATAGTGCAGCCTTCTTGGGAATTTGGGATGGAAAAGTAAGTGAAGATAGAATGCCGTACATTCGACCTCAGGAGTTTGGATACCATACAGATACTCGCTGGTTACAATTGAGTGATCAACAAGGAAACGGAATCAAAGTAGAAGGTGCTCAACCAATTTGTTTCAGTGCACTAAATATCAAAACAGAGGATTTGGATCCGGGTTTATCTAAGAAACAGCAGCATCCTACGGATTTGAGATATTCCAAAGACATCACATTACACGTGGATCTTAATCAAAGAGGAGTAGGAGGTGACAATAGCTGGGGAGCCTACCCACACGAGCAGTACCTGATGAAGGCTGAAAAGTACAGTTACAGCTATGTGATTAAGCTTATTAGTAAAAGTGTTGAAGCTGAATCCACAGTTGGGAGTAGATAAAAATCGTTTGAAAATATAAAAGAAGCCTGGATCAATGATTCGGGCTTCTTAGTTTCTAAAAATGCCGGCACTAACTTTAAAAACCTATGCGCAACTCATTCTTCTTTCGTATTGCAATTTTATTAACTACCTGTTATTCAGGCGATTTGGTTTTAGCTCAAGGGGAGCAAGATCCAATTAACATAAGCGTTGATCTGACCAACGAATTGGGTCCTATGAATCCTATCTGGGCGTGGTGGGGCTACGATGAGCCCAATTACACCTACATGAAGGACGGAAAGAAATTGCTTACCGAAATCTCCAAACTGAGTGCTGTGCCTGTTTACGTTCGCGCTCATAGTTTACTAGTAACCGGAGAAGGAACCCATGCACTCAAATGGGGTTCAACCAACGCCTACACTGAGGATAAAAGAGGTCGTCCTGTTTATGATTGGACTATAGTCGACAAGATTTTCGATACATATGTAGAACGTGGGATGAAACCATTCGCGCAGATTGGATTCATGCCTCAGGCATTGTCTTCCAAACCCGAACCCTACCGTCATCATTGGTATCCGGGAGCACCATATGAGGAAATATATACGGGATGGGCATATCCTCCTGATGACTACAAAAAATGGGCAGAATTAATCTATCAGTGGGTGAACCACTGTGTAGATAGATATGGCAAAGAAGAAGTAGAGAGCTGGTATTGGGAAGTATGGAATGAACCAAACATCGGCTACTGGCAGGGCACAATGGAAGAGTATTTCATGCTGTACGATTACTCGGTAGATGCGGTCCGCCGGGCATTACCTACTGCAAAAGTCGGAGGTCCTGAGACCACAGGCCCAGGTTGGGACAAAGCTGCCGATTGGCTGGTGAAGTTTTTGGAGCATATAAGAGATGACAAAAGCCACGCCACGGGCAAAAAGGACATTCCACTGGATTTTATCACCTTCCATGCCAAAGGTAGTCCGAAACTCGTTGATGGAATGGTCAGAATGAATCTGGGAACACAGCTTCGGGATATCAGTAAGGGGTTCGAAATTGTTGCTTCATTTCCTGAGTTCAAGGATTTACCCATTATTATCGGGGAATCAGACCCGGAAGGATGTGCAGCATGTTCTGTTGATGATTACCCCCAGAATAACTATCGAAACGGAACTATGTATGCCAGCTATACGGCTGCAGCATTTTCAAGGAAATATCAGTTGGCAGATCATTATGGAGTTAATTTACTTGGAGCTGTTACGTGGGGTTTTGAATTCGAAGATCAACCTTGGTACGCGGGGTTTAGGGATATGGCCACTAATGGTGTGGATAAGCCGGTTCTTAATACTTTTCGGATGTTCGGTATGATGCAAGGACAAAGAGTCGACGTAGATCAATCCAACTTAAGTTATGATTTTCTGGATGTAAGGGACCAAAGTGTCCGTAATGAACAAGATATCAATGCCATTGCAGCAAAGTCAGAAAATGAGGCGACTATTATGATTTGGAATTACCATGACAATGACGATCTCACTGTTGCGCCATCTGAAGTCAATATTCAAGTAGAAGGAATTCCAGAAACGCGTGTTTTCATTCAACACTATAGAATAGATCAGGAGTTTAGTAATTCTTACACAGCATGGAAAAAAATGGGCTCACCACAAGACCCTTCAGAAAAGCAAATTCAAGAATTGGAAAAAGCTGGACAGCTGAAGCTTTTCAGTTCTCCGGAATGGCACTCGGTAGTTGGAGAAAGTCTGAATCTTAATTTGGATATGCCGCCACAGGGGATATCGTTGTTGAAAATCGAATGGTAATATTGGTGGTTTTATGGTATCGTTCATATTGGAGCCTTCTTTCTTTAGTAAATCAATAGATCTAATCTTTACATAATTTAAAATAATGACCAGAATATTTAGAAATCACTTTTTGGTTTTAATGGTGCTATCCATTGGTCTGTCGCAGTGTGGACCTGTAAAAAATCAACAAGAATATGCCGGCTATTTGTTTGCCTATTTCACTGGGAATGGCCCTGGAGAAGAGCAAGTACGGTATGCATTGAGCACAGATGGCTTCAATTATTATGCGCTTAATAGTAATGATGAAGTATTGGATTCTCGTGATATAAGCACCAGAGGTGGAGTGCGCGATCCGCATATTTTGAGAGGAGAAGA
Organism: Bacteroidia bacterium; assembly: GCA_030425425.1. Classification (GTDB taxonomy): domain Bacteria; phylum Bacteroidota; class Bacteroidia; order Cytophagales; family Cyclobacteriaceae; genus Marinoscillum. Next base: position 22,266 of record JAUIAO010000072.1, read on the forward strand.
CGGCTGGTTTTACATGGTAATTACTGATTTGTATGTTCCTGAAATGGGTTGGGAAAATACAGCAATGATTATGCTGAAATCTAAAGATTTGATCGAATGGTCTCACTCAATCATTGATATCCCGACGGTTTTTCCAGAGACTTTTGGCGATGTGAGACGCGTATGGGCTCCACAGACGATTTATGATCCACAAGCAAAAAAATATATGCTCTACTGGTCTATGTTACAGCCAGGAGGAAGAGATATTATTTATTACGCTTATGCCAATGAAGACTTTACTGGTTTGGAATCTGTGCCAAAACAGCTTCTTTTCAAAGAAGGGGCATGTATCGATGGTGACATTGTCAATAAGGATGGTAAATATTACTTTTTCTTCAAGAATGAAGACGATGGGGCAAAAGGGATCATGTTGGCTATTTCTGATAAGATCAATGAAGGTTATGAGGTTCAGGAAGGTTTTGTAGATCAGACTGATCAGGCTGTAGAAGGCTCTGGAACATTCAAATTGATCAACTCTGATAAATACATCTTGATGTACGATATGTACACCTCTGGAAAGTACCAGTTTTGTGAGACTACTGATTTGAAAAACTTCACGGTTATTGATGCTGATATTAATATGAATTTTCATCCGCGTCATGGATCAGTTGTGGCAATCACCCGGCAGGAGATGAATCGTTTGCTTTCTAAATGGGGTAAGGTTGATGGTTTGACTCATGGCTCTGAAAATCCTGCTGTTAAAAAGAATAATGTTAATATCCAGGAGACGCTCATTACTTTGCCAGTGCTGCCAGGAACTGACTTGAGTAGTTTTGATCCACAGCTGAAGGTATTCGGTGAGGTGAAAATTTCTCCCGCTGGTGCCCAGAACTTCACCAATGGTCCGGTGACTTATACTTATCAGATTGGCAATCAAAAGGCAACTGTCGATGTTCAGGTTCAGGTGGAAGGTAACCCTGTTTTGAATGGATATTATGCCGATCCTGAAATCATCTATTCAGAGAGAGAAAACAAATACTACTTGTACCCAACGAGTGATGGATTCCTATGGTGGGGAGGAAAGTATTTTGAAGTATTTGAGTCATCAGACCTGATCAATTGGACGAATAAAGGTACAATTATTGATCTGACAAAAGACGTAACATGGGCGGATCGTAATGCTTGGGCACCGTGCGCCATTGAAAAAAAGGTAGGCGATTCTTATAAGTATTACTATTACTTCACTGCTGCTCAGAAGATTGGTGTAGCCGTGGCAGATGATCCGTGGGGACCATTTGTAGATTCAGGAGCACCCCTGATTGACTTCCGGCCATCTGGTGTAAACGGGGGGCAGGAGATTGATCCTGATGTATTTGAAGACCCGCAAACTGGGAAAACGTATTTGTATTGGGGCAATGGCTATATGGCAGGAGTGGAGCTCAATGAAGATATGATATCTATCAAGAAAAACACTTTGAAGGTGTTAGAACCGGACCGCACTTTTAGAGAAGGAACTGAAGTGTTTTTCAAGGATGGAAAATACTATTTTATGTGGTCAGAGGATGATACCCGTAGCCCAAATTACAAAGTGCGCTATGCCATGTCTGATTCTCCATTAGGAGATTTCGAAATCCCGAGATGGAATGTGGTCATCGAAAAGGAGCCATTAAAAGGAATATATGGCACTGGACATAACTCTGCGGTCTATTCAAAAGCCAATGATCAATGGTACATTGTTTATCACCGATTCACCAGACCAAAAGGTATCAAAATGGGAGGTGCTGCCGGGTATCATAGAGAAGTTTGTATTGATGAGCTAAACTTCAATGAAGACGGGACTATTAGGAGAACGACCCCAACAATCAATGGATTGGTTGACTAAAAATTTATAGTTAGGTAAAGTTTGTAATGTCCGGTTTACTGAAAGCCGGGCATTTTTTATAGTTTTATGTTTTAACCCGGATTATGCATTAGAATAATCAAAAGGAGGGCTTAAGGATGAAATCTGAGAAAAAATTCCATCCATCCAAGGTCTTCTTTTTGCAGGTAA
>JAUIAO010000007.1 GCA_030425425.1 Bacteroidia bacterium
CTATTTTAATGACGGCCTTTTATGTAAGTTTGAAGATAATATTTTGTCAAGGCAAAGATAGCAAGTAACTGCCGTCACTTGATCTTATCTTTGCCTTTTTTTCAACTTGACAAAGTAGGATTAGTATGAAAACATTATTACTCTCCATGGGATTGTTACTTGGCTTTATCCTTAATGCTCAAACAAACTTTCAAAATCAATTCACATCATCAGATGATACCCTGATCATTCAAACAACCAAAATGAAAGGAGACCGGGGGTTTCCTCACATGTTCGGTTTGATTCATTCTACTGATACCGGTGAAATGGAAGGAGCTTTAAAGAGTGGTATAATTTTTCCTGAAGGAATAAATGAGATCGGAGTGGACTTTATGACTATCAACTTTAAACCATTTAAATTTTATGAGCCAAATAGAGAGATAAAGTATCAATCGGATTTCAATAAGATGGAAAATCTTGTTCCAGTCTTGAAAGGAGTAAAAAATGGGCAGGATATATTCATAATTGATCAAAACAGAAACAAAGACTTTAGAGATGACACCATTCGGTATTTCACACATTTAGACCAAATAGTGAATAATGAGGGGATTCCAATAAAATACTCTATAGATACCGATAGGCAATCCTATGAAGAGATAAGCTGGATTCAGGTTGGGATTGCACAAAACCGCAAAATGATTTCAAACTATCAGCATGAGCAAACTACAGTTTACATAGATAGTGAAAGTTTTGATATAAGAATTGTGGATTTTCAGCCTGGGAGTTTTGAGTATTTTGACCCCAAACTCATCCTATTAGGTCAATCAGGAATCGAAAAGGATACGATATTGATGCGGGATCTTCTAAAAGTTGATGATTATGTCAAGCTGGGAAAGCACTATTATCAATTTGATGGTTTTTATGCCGGTTCTCACACTTTGGTTCTAGTCAAAACACCAGATTTTGAGAATAAAGTGGGTGTGCAGGTAGGTATTCAGGCACCTCAGTTTTCATTTAAAAATCTTAATGGAGATACTATTGAAAGCTCAAAGTTTCAAGGAGGATATTTGCTAATTGCAAATGTTTCGGGTTGCTCGCCCAGCTCATATACAGAATATTCTAACCTCTTAGAAAGCACAAAAGATTTAGGGATAATTGGCCTGGAATATGAGAATAGTAGCGGGCCACAGAGTTTAATAGATGTAGCCGAAGACGAAAATCAAGACCTTTATAAACTCTTCAGAAATGCCTATAGCTCTTACGATTGTTATATAATTGATAAAGAAGGCTTAATTGCTGATAAGTTCTCTTTGTTCGAGTGGAGAGAATATCTCGGGGAGTTTATAAAGAAATGATTTCAGTGCTGTGATGATTTTTCAAAAATTCGGAAACTGAAATAATATTCATTCCGTCGTTTTAGAATATCCGGTTATTTTTGTCAGAACTGAATACCAAATACATGATACGATTCCATTTATTTTCCCTTTTGGTCATTACTTTTTCTTTTGCTTTTAGTCAATACAATCCCTCCGTTCAAATTCCTGAGGAAGTAGAAACTTCTACTTTTTATCTGGACTTGAGTTCCGGAATAAATAATCACACAGGAATTATCGGTATCGGTGCGATGATTCCTATCGATGAAAAATTCAGTTTAAGAGCTGGTGCGGGATTGGGCTCCTGGGGAACGAAGTTGAGTGGTGGAATTAAATATGGTAGCCGTACTGAAAGTGGTTTTGGGTTTGGTTTGGGCTATTCTCATTGTCCGGGGTTAGATGATATGGATTTGGAATATAACAATGGAGGAGCTAGCGTTAGGGAATTTAATGTGGACTATCTACAGGTAGGTACGATCAATTTTACATTGAATTATAATTTCGTTCTTAAAAACGAAAAAATCTTTTTCCTTGAAACAGGATATGCCGTGCCTACAGGGGGTTCTAACTTTTACAGAGTCAATGATGGAGGCCCATTATCTGAAGAAGAAAAGGTATTGATGGAGGTTTTGCGCCCTGGAGGTTTGATCTTGGCCCTCGGCCTCCAGGTTGGTTTTTAATCTTATTTCAACTTTCGCAGGAATTTGCGTTCTTTTCGATTCGCTTTTCTGAAGTCAAAGTTTAAAGTTGCTCCATTTGCTACGACTTTTACCCTATAGTAATCTTTCAAGAATGGTTCCCTAAACACAATTTTTCCTCCATAGGACTCTCCTGGCTTAATGTTGGTTTGGTCAAACAATTCCAGAGGTAGGTATTGCAATTCGTTTTTGGCATTCCACATACGTTCATGTGAGGCATGGTTTACCACATCTGACACTCCAAGGCCTAAACCCGTAAAAGCCTTTCTGGTGACATAATTTCGTTCGTCTGATTTGGTCCATTCAAATTTTTGAGAATCATCTGCATCTGCTGCCACATCAGCTACTATCAATGCTACACTGAAAATCGTTGAAATTACTTTTGCAGTTTTTGCATCTCTGATTTTCTTTTCATAATACTTCTTTACATCTCTACTGTTGAGCGCATCTGCTGTCTCATTATCAGCAGTTACATCTGCAAATTGATCGGATGCCAAGCGCTTTGCAACAGGCTTTGCGAGAACTACCTGATTATCTCCAGCATTTTCTATATGGAACCAAAAACTGACCAGGCCATTGTCAGAAGTAATGAACTCCATAGAATAATCCACCCCTCCTACAGAGATAAAAGATTGATAATTGTCTAATTCCAAGTTGTAATCCTTTGGGACGAGATACTGTGCAGAAGAAACCGAACAAATGAATAGTAGTAAAAAGGATAAATTCTTCATAATCAGGTAAGTAAATAGATGGAATTAACAAAGCAATAACTGAACCAATTGAACTTTCTCTCTTTAAAAATTACGTGTTTATGGAGCAGCAAGTTGTTTCCTGGGCCGGATGAGCAAAACGAATGAAAGCCCTACTACAATTGATAGAAGGAACCCGACCAACCACCAATTTTGAAAACCAAAAAGACTAATAAAATTCGTTCCAACCATTGGTGCAATCATAAATGCACCTGCAAAACCCATGGCATAAAGTCCCATGTAAGATCCTTTGTTGTTTTTTCCGCTCCGCTGAATGGTATAAGTAGCCATGAATGGCATTGCAAAAATCTCGGCGAAAGAGATAAACACACAAGCCAAATAAAGTGAAACCTTTTGATCACTCATATACAAAGAAAGAAAAGCCATTGCCATCAACAAGCTACCAAATCCCATCAGTTGATGAATTTTGACTCGCTCACCGAGGGTGTAAACCAGGATCATTTCAAATGAAAAGACTATCAGTCCATTCAAGCCCAGTAAAAACCCGATTTCCTTTTCTGAAAGGAGAAATACCTCACGATGATAGATGGGCCAGGTACTGAAGAGCTGAAAAAACATGGATGCAAATACCAACACTAACCCGACAAAAGCCAAAAACACTCCATCTGACCAAACTTTTTGCTCGAAAGGGGCATCAATATGGTTTGAGGATTCTTCCGGAATTTGATTAGATTTTCTATTCCTAAAGTAAAAAAAGAAGACTACTCCTGCGACCAAACAAGTGACAGAATCAGCTATGAAAAGCCAGTTGTATGAACTGGCTGCCAAAAAACCTCCTAAAGCTGGCCCCACAGAAAAACCAAGATTGATCGCCATCCGGTTGAGACTGATGGCACGAGTCACATTTTCTGGTTTGGCATAGGAATAAACTGAAATCTGATTGGCCGGACGGAGCATCTCAGAGATCGTGCTGACCAGAAAAATGAATAAAAGTAGTGGATAGAAAGTGGTGACTTGTGATAACAATAAAAACATAATGCTCGTACCGAGCAAGCTGCCTAACTGCACTATAAATGGACCGATTTTATCTGTAAGCCAGCCGCCAATGTATGAACCTACAATCGCACCAAGACCAAAAGAGCCCATCACCCAGCCAGTTTGCACCAGCGAAAAACCTAACGAACCTGTCAGGTAAACAGACAAAAACGGGATCACCATGGTCCCGCTTCTGTTGATAAAAATTACCAATGCCAACATCCAGGCTGATGGAGACAATCCGCCAAAGGCGTTTTTATATAGAGAGATGATTTTCTTCATCAATCGGGCACACGATCCACTACATTATCTTCATTCATGATCACTTCTAAGGATGATACCGCCGCTACATTGAAAAACCCTAATACTTGCTCTTCATTATTGGTAGCCGCAATATTAGTTGGTACATTAGAAAGTGGGTTAGCAAACAATTGCGCAAAGCTCGGCATTGGACTTGTCTCATCAATCACACGATACAAGAAAAACCAGGCCTCCTCAGAAACAGAGTGTAATTCCACTTTTAAGGTGTCTCCAAATATGTATGGAGATGCCGCAGCAGCGTCATCACCGAAATCATTGATGGCAATTCTGATAGGCTGAATAAAAATCAAACTATCTACCTCTGCTCCGGCTGAACCACCGGCATCATAAGCAATGTTGATTTCTTCAGGTTCATCATATAGTACATGGTTTTTGAAAGTTTTGATCCAATAAGTATTGCCTGTACCTGGTAAGTCGCGCGACCAAAATTCGGCGTAATACCAATCGCTTTCAAATCCCGGATTTTTTTTATTGTATTCGAAAGTGATACTATCAATAACCGGTACGCTATCCATCTGAGTAAATGATTCAAACAAATTCCCGTTTTCTAATTGTACCTGTAAAGCGTAAACTTTCCCGATTTTTCCGAAAGAGCTTCCTGCGGAAGGAATCCACTCATACGTGCCATCCTGGTTTGAGTCTGTGAATTCGTAAAAATTCTCGATATAGCTTTCAATATTAGTAGAGGAAAATGAACCATCTTCATTCAATATGTTCTCATTCAGTTCGATCACTGAGACTTCTGCGTTTATAACCGGGTCTGGCAATTCGTTATCAAAATATGGCCTGGAATAAACCACATTTATTTTTTGAGTATCAGAAGTGTTGGTCAACCAGGCATCTACCACAACCATTGGTTCTGCTTCATCTAGAGGAATATTGACTTGATCCTCACAGGCCATCAAGGTCAGTATTGCTAGGGATAATATGATATATAAATTTTTCATCAGAATCAGAATTTGAAATTATATGACACGGCAGGGACAAATGTTCCCAAAATCGACACCTGAGTTGCTTGAGTTACATTTTGGTTTAACGGAGAGACCAAATCTGGTGCTTCAGCAAAATATATGGAAAACGGGTTTCTTCTTGCATACACATTGTACACAGTAAATACCCAGTAATCCTGCAGCTTCTTCAGGCTTCCATCCTTTTTGTACTTGTCCATATACCACGTAGCAGCCAGGTCCAGTCGGTGATAGTTAGGTATTCTTCCGTTGTTTCGACCCTGAACACCCGGGATAGTGTAGCCTTGTACTTCGTAGCGATAAGAAGGGAGTGTATATGGTGTTCCTGTGATATAGGTGAAGTTCGCTGATAAACTTAATCGATCGCTTACATCATAATTGGCTGTCACTTTTAGATTGTGAGTTTGATCGTATCGTGTTGGGTACCAGTTGTTATCATTGATCCCATTTACCTGACGCTCTGTTCTGGCTAAAGTATAACTTACCCAACCATTTACTTTTCCTCCATTTTTCTTCAGATAAAACTCCGCTCCGTATGCACGACCATCACCACTGAGTAGGTCCGCCTCCAAATATCTATTGATCAGAATTTCCGCACCATCAATGTAGTCGACCTGATTTTGCATTTCCTTGTAATAGACCTCCACAGAAGACTCTATTTTGTTATTTCTAAAATTCTTAAATACTCCCAGAGCTATCTGATCTGCTAGCTGAGGTTGGATATTGTTGCTACTCGGCATCCATACATCCGTTGGTAAAGAAGCTGCCGTATTACTGATCAGGTGGATGTATTGTGCCATTCTGTTATAGCTACCTTTTACGGATGTACTCTTATTCACCCGATAATTGAATGAAAAGCGCGGCTCCAGATTAGAGTAGAATTTGATGGATTCCCAATCATCAACTTTTTCTTCTCCTGTAAGTAGTTTTCTTTCACCCGGAGTTTCAGGTTCCTGATAATAAAACACAGACCCGTCACCAACATAATTGAACGTAGAAAGCCTAAGTCCATACTCCAGAGATAGTCTATTTGATACTTTTTGTTGATTACCAATGTAGGCCGATGCCTCTATACTTTTTCTTTCATCAAGGCTGATATCACTTGTTTCCCCGTCGCTGACACCTACTACTTCCGCAGGAGCAAATCGATATAAAATAGCTTCCGCTCCAAAAGAGAGTTCATTACGTGTATTCAGGAAATATGAGAACTCTTCTTTGAAATTATATGTAAAGATTTCAGAATGCCAGCTGAAGCTATCATCTTCAGTTTCTCCAAACTCAAAACCGTAATCATAATTACTGACGAAAAGCGTGGTATTGGAGAAGATCTTATCATTGAACAAATGATTCCATCTCAAAGTAGCCGTTTTGTTGCCCCAGTCAAACCCTTGCTCTGCATCGAATTTAAAAACATCCCTTCCCGCATAAGCCGATAGATAGATTCTGTCTTTGTCAGATAGATAATAGTTGGTCTTGAAAGTCAGGTCCCAAAACCTCAGCCCAACTCCGTCCAGGTCGTTTTTCTTGAGAAACGGCTGAGCCAGCACGTCGATGTATGATCTCCTGGCTGCCAATATGAATGATGATTTGTCTTCAATTAGCGGTCCTTCCAGGGCCAAGCGGCTAAAAATGGTGCCGACTCCTCCATTAACCTCAAATTCTTTGATATTTCCTTCTTTCATTCTTACATCAAGAATTGACGAAAGTCTACCTCCGTATTTGGATGGGATTCCTCCTTTGTAAAGTTTTACATCCTTTACCGCATCAGGATTGAACACGGAGAAAAATCCAAACATATGAGAAGAATTGTACACCGGAGCTTCATCTAGCAACACAAGGTTTTGGCCTACACTTCCTCCTCTCACGTTGAAGCCGGAAGCACCTTCACCTACGGTAGTGACACCAGGAAGTAGTTGCAAACTTTTCACCACATCTACTTCACCCAGAAAAGCAGGAATCTTTTTTACTTCTGCAATATCGAGTTCCGCAGTGCTCATTTCTACACTAGCTATGTTTTCATCTTCAGCTTCGCCAGTGATGACCACAGCCTCCAGTTGCTTTTCAGATGGTGCCAATTCGATATCGAGCCTAACATTTTCTCCCTGAAGTGACACTGATCGGTTGATTGCTTCGTATCCGATATATCTATATGAAACGGTATATTCTCCAGGCTCCACAGTAATAGAATAGAAACCATAGACATTAGTGATATTTCCTGATCCAAGGTCTTCGATCAATACCGTGGCACCAATGAGTGATTCTCCATTGGTCTGATCCGTGACATACCCGCTGAGGGTATATTTTTCCTGGGCGATGGTTGAGGCAAATAGCATCAACCCCACCAGAAGTAGGTTTAGTCTTTTCAAAATGCTTTCTTTTATTGAGTTTTTGGCTTGTAGGATTTACGCAACCAACATGTCATAGTTATGAAATTCATATGAATTTGATGTTAACTGACGAAAAACCAGTGTGAATTGCAGAAATCTACTACCGAATGGTTTTAGGTAGGACAAGGAATATAAGTGTCATCTCCATCTACCATCGGGAAGTTTTTGCTCTTCCAGTTGGCCTTTGCCTGATCAATCGTGGATTTTTCTGAACCGACCCAATTCCATTCTATAAACCTTCGCTCAGGAAAAGGTTCTCCTCCAAATAGAAAAATGTGCGTATTTTGATTCAACAATAGCGAACATGCATTTTCAGATTTAGAAACCAACAAGTTCCCTTCAGGGACCTGATGCTCACAAGCTTGTACACTTCCCCGCACCACACATATTCCTATTTCACCAGTCAATTCTCCCTGAATGTTCAGCTCATATGCCTCTTTCGTTTGAATTTCCACCATGAATAAATCTGAATGAACCGGCACAGGAGACTCCTTTCCAAACGCTTTTCCTGCTACAAGTTTGAAGGATGTATCTCCGGATTTCCATTGTGGCAAATCAGAATTGCTGATATGATGAAACTCCGGCTCACAATCCTCCAGGTTTTTTGGCAAGGCTACCCAGATTTGATATCCATGGATCTGATGCTTCTGACCATTTCTGAGAGTTTCTGGTGTTCTTTCCGTGTGAGTGACTCCCTTTCCGGCTACCATCCAGTTCACGGATCCAGGGGTAATCAGCTGTTTGGTTCCTATGCTGTCTTCATGTACAATTTCCCCCTCAAGCAGGTAGGTGAGCGTAGATAGTCCAATGTGGGGATGTTGATCGACATCCAGATATTTTTCAGGGCCAACAGTACTGGGCCCCATGTGATCTATGAAGATAAATGGGCCTACCATTCTTTTCTTTCTAAATGGTATAAGACGGCCTACGAGAAAATCACCGATATCCCGGCTTCTCTCTTCTATAATAATATCTGAATTACTCATAATCAGTGGATAAACTACCTCGAGGCAGAGCCATCAGGGTATTTGATGGGAGTTTGCTTTGCAATCATAAATTCTTTCGCCCCAAAGGGGCGGGGAATAAAACCCACTTGTGGGATTTACACTCCTAAAACACTGATCAGGTTAATTTGTTGGAAAGGTCCTTTAAAATCATTTCAGCATGCACCCGTGAGTTTTCAATAAACCAAATGTTGGTCTTCAGCCCTCCACAAATCACTCCGGCCAGATAGACATTTGGCACATTCGTCTCCATTGTTTTATCATCATAAGCGGGAGTTTTGAAGGGGTCATCGCCAATATTCACACCTATTGACTCCAGAAACTTGAAATCCGGCTGATAACCAGTCATCGCCAATACAAAATCGTTTGGGATAGTGATCTCGCCTTCCGGTGTTTTTATTTCAATCGCTTTTTCTGTTATTCGTGTAATGCTCGAATTGAAATAGGCTTTAATTGAACCCTCTTTTATTCTATTCTCAATGTCTGGCCTCACCCAGTATTTCACCCTGGGGTTAATTTCCGGCTCCCGAATCACCATTGTAACTTCCTTTGCTCCCTTACGGAATGTCTCCAGCGCCACATCCACAGAGGAGTTTGCCGCACCTACCACTGCCACATTCATGTCGAAATAAGGGTGTGGCTCGTCATAATAGTGTTTTACTTTAGGCAACTCCTCGCCCGGGATATTGAGCAAATAAGGAAGGTCATAAAAGCCAGTCGCTATGATGATAGCTTTAGCCTGATATTCCTTTTTTGAAGTAACTATCCTGAATTGCGCCTCACCTAGTTTCTCTACGCTTTCTACATTTTCATACAACCTGGTATTCAGCTGTTTTGAAGTAGCTACTCTCCTAAAATACTCCAATGCCTCCGCCCGTGTTGGTTTTGGGTTATGCGATATGAACGGAATATCCCCAATCTCCAATCGATCAGAGGTGGAGAAGAAAGTCATGTTTTGAGGATAATTATATATCGAGTTGACAAGGCAGCCTTTATCTACAATAACATGGCTATATCCAGCTTTCTGAGCTTCTATTCCACATGCAAGACCAATTGGCCCTGCTCCAATGATCAATATATCTGTTGATTCTTTCATTTCCATTCTATATTCACGTCTCGTGTTTTACGCTTACGCCGGTTGCAAAAGTAAAAACTCAAGTATAATAGGTTCTGTTCTCATGCTTTTTCTGACCGGTTTTATGAGTAATAGTTGTCTTAGGTGAAAATTCAATGAAAACAAGATTTGAAAATGTTGTCATTGGATCAACTCCTTCGGTTCAATATTCTATAATTTTATCGTTGATTCTTTAGATATGATTTCGAGACACTTTTTATTCACAATATTTTTTCTGACAATTTTTGGCGTTTCTGCTCAAGTAGAAGTAATCAACATAGGTGGTGTGGGCTATGTATCGCTTACAGATCAACTACCAGAAAACCTGACATCTGAAAGATCGATTGTGATCATTTCAATGCCCACAAAAAATAAAGGAGGCTATGAAGTAAGGGGAGATTGGAAAACGCTAGCCAAAAAAGTACATGGCTCAATCAGGCAAATTGGTATAGATGCTATTGCATATGTTTATGAGGATGACCTTAATGCCGGACCAGAAGTCACCAGTGCTTACTTGAAGCTTTTCAAAGTTCGGCAAGTAGAAAACCTCGTTTATTTCCAGGTAAATGGCAACTATCCCAATGAAAGCTATAAACTCATAATAAGTAAATACGACCCTGAACATTTTATCAAAAGTGGACAAGTAGCTTGGAGGGCCACTCACAATCAATTAGACAGACTCATGGTTACTCTGGGCCGTCAGGTACTTAGACAAGACCTGGATAGAAGTAACTTCCTGATTCCTGAAATTCCAGATTTTGTGAAAGACATCAAAGTGTTTGACGGTACTTTGTTAGAAACGTTCCCTAGCAGATTATACTCTCAAAAGTTGGCCGTTGTGGCATTTCAGAAAGTGCAGGTGGAAGAACCCAATGAAATCATTGATGCTTACAACCAGACGGTAGAAATCAAAAACAATATTCTGGCTGAAATCATGAAATCTTACAAGTTCAAATATGAAATAGTGGAAGAAACCAATGAGGACAAACTTTACGATGCGGGATTTCAGTATGCCCTCATTCCTCTGAGTAGTACCGGTCGTTCTATTAAGGAGATATTGAATTACAAAACCCAAAACGCAGAGACTCACTATATTTCTGAAGCCAAAGGAGTAAATGGCAAGGACTTGTTGAAAAAAATCCCCGTAAATGCCAATGTCACTAAGTATTACATCAAACAGACCATCGTGAAAGATGTGCATACGGGCATCGCCTGGGATGCGGATGTCTCCTGGGAAAAAGCGCTGCAGAATTTTCTTGGTCACCTCAAGGAAGATTTTGATAAATAATGAATTTTCACCCTGAAGGAAATCGACCAAAACTAACTGCTTTGGATGCTGGTGCTTATTTGAAAAGAATCTACATGGAGGTCACAAAACCTTCCAGACAATTCCTAAAAGACCTTCATTTTCAGCATTTACTCCACATCCCTTTCGAAAATCTGGATATTCATTACAACCGACCAATCATTCTCGACTACCAGAAAATTTTTAAAAAGATAATACTAGGAAATAGGGGAGGCTTCTGCTATGAATTGAACGGACTTTTTTATCACCTGCTTTCACAGCTGGGTTTTGAAGTGATGATCACATCTGCCCGACCTTTTGAAAATGGAAAATTAGCTCCGGAATTTGATCACATGATCGTCATAGTCAAATATGAAAGAGAACTTTTCCTCTGTGATGTTGGCTTTGGCGAATTAATGCGGTTTCCTAAACGAATTGTGCTCAATGAACCACAGCTTGATTATACTTCCTACTTCCGACTGGTCAAAAACCCGGATGATGAGTGGATTCTACAAAAGTCTAAGGACAATCATCTATACGAATCTGTTTATCAGTTTGATCTTAGGCCAAGGCAACTCATAGAGTTTTTGCCGAGATGCGACTTTCATCAGCAGTCGATCGATTCTCATTTCCGAAACGGAAAACTGATTACTCAACTTTTTCCTAACGGAAGAATTACGTTGACCAACCGTGAATTAAAAACAAACCTCTCAGGAGAAATAGAAGTGAAAAAGATTATGAATGAAGATGAGTTTCTGTATCATCTACAAGAAAATTTTGGAATCTCAAGCACTGAACTATTCCAATAGGAGTTTGACTAATTGTTCACTTGATTCTTGGTAGAATCGCTCGAGTTTTTCTTGTTGACTTCCCTCATAGATGTGCTTGGATAACAACACCGCGCCTGTCCAGTCTTCACTCATCCAGATCGCGTTGCTAGAAAGTTTAGAACATTTCTCTGTATCCACATTTGGCCAGGTACTTACATAAAAGTACGGGTTTTCGAATGTCTTATCTCCGGGCGACATACCATACGCAATTCTGGTATTGGTCTCATAATCCCCGGTTTCTTTGAGGGTTATTTCAAGAGAAATATCAAATCGATTCGGCCATATATATATTTCAGCTCCTTCATGTTTTTCTTTGATTTTCCTCAGCGTTACATAGGTGTTGTGATAAAACTTGGAAAACTCTGTAAGTGCTCTCTTTGATGAGATCTGAAAAGGGTCTCCCTGTTGTACCGGATGATCGGGAATTTTATAAGGGAGATTAAGGGTAAGGTTAGAAGCATCCAGCCCATATTTTCCAATCTGTTCTTCCAACCAGATCATGAGCTGGGGATATGTTTTTCCTTCCAGTTTAAATGAAGCAAGGGTGTTTACTTTCCGATCTACCAGGAAAACTTCAAATGTTTCCAGACTCAGGGAGCTTCTAAACGAGGTGTTGCCTGTTACCCAACTTCCAGCCATTCTACTAAGAGCCGGTACCCAAATCATACGTGAATTAAAATCACGAGGATGAACAGGTGAAAACTTACGACCTACAGACGCCACATTCTGAATTGCTTGGTGCACCATAGACTTTGTCTGCCTGATATCTTCAGGGTCTAGTTGCTGCATCGGTTTCCAATCGAATGTATCCATCATAAAAAAAGGCTCATCGGAGCCTTTATGAATTAATGTTGAAATTTCATTACCTGTCGTTTCAAGGATTCTCTATTGGACGTAATCGATGGGTCCGTGAATACCCTCGAACTAATCTTAGCAATTACGCTTTTCTTGAATCCTAATTTTTCTGCCAGCTCTTCGCAATATTTGATTTCACTCAGATAAACCTGACTATCAATTTTCATTAGTTGCACGATGTTGTACAAATACTCAAAACGGTCGTCTTCTGTCATTGTTGAGAGTGGTGGCAAAGGTTCCGGGTTATCTACCAAATGCATCACTTCCTCTTCTGTAATTCCATTGGCTTTGCCCAGCATCATAATGAGAGCTTTTTCTTCTCCAGCAAAATCACCATCGATTTTAGCTAATTGAATAAGGGCACTTAATTGTGATTTTATACTCATGATCGGTCGGTCAGTTTAGTGATAATTCTTAATCTGATTTATTGTTATGTCTATATCTCTAGCTTTTTGGCAATTTTAACTAATAGTTCTCTGTTGCCTGTAATGGACGGGTCAGAATAAATCCTGCTGGACAATTTCTTAACCACTTTTTTATTGAAGCCTAGTTTTTGAGCCAACTCTTCGCAATACTTAATCTCGCTCAAGAATACTTTGCTATCTATTTTCATTAATTGGATAATGTCGATCAAATATTCAAACTTTTCATCAAAGCTCAAGGCTGTAAATGAGATCTCTTCATTTTCTTTATTCGACAAGTTCGATTTGATCAGTTCATCAATCTCCTGTTCCGCCACACCATGTGCTTTCCCAATTCCATAAATAAGCCTTTTTTCTTCGGGGTTAAAGTTTTGATCAGAAATAGCCAATTGTATTAAGGCAGTGAGATGTGTTTTGAAATTATCCATAAGCGATGGTTTTAGTGAATTCAATTTAAGACATTAATCTCAAAATTCATCATGACTAGTGCATATAACTACCCGCATTTACGTCAAATGTTGATCCTGTAGAGTGGTCCACCATACCACTGGCAATAAAAGTAACCAATGGCGCCAAATCTTTGGGTTCGGTGAGTCGCTCCAGTGCCACATCGCTTTTAGTATGGTCTTCGCCATACATTTCTACAAATTCCTGTGCCATGTCGGTTCTTACAAAACCAGGAGCAACCACAAAAGCTTTGATACCATCTTTGCCATAAGCACGAGCTATTGATTTTGTAATGGACACCAATCCTGCCTTACTCGCCGCATATGCCAGGTATTCAGCTTGATCCCCTCTGAAAGCCGCTCTGCTACTTATATTGATAATTCTTCCCGCTGATTTTCTTTTCAGAAAGTGATCTACCGCCATTTTGCACAAAATAGCCGAAGAAGTAAGGTTTACTGTCATAGTAGTATCCCAGGCATTCTGCCAGTCTTCTTCCGGAGACTGGATGGGAGCCGGTATAGCAATGCCGGCATTATTGATCAAAACTTCTATACTACCCATTTCCAAAATAATCCGATCAAACAAGTTTGCAGCCTCTTTTGGTTGGGACAGGTCTGCCTGAAAGGCTTTGGATTCATTGCCTAATATATGGGCCAGATTTTCTGCTTCACGCACATTTTTATTGTAATGAATGGCAATAGTAGCTCCTGCTTCAGCTAGTTTAGTCGCGATCGCTTTACCGATCCCGCGACTGGCTCCGGTCACCAAAACGTTCAAGCCTGAAAGATTGATATACATAGGTTAAGTCGTATAAAATGATCTATTGGCAAATTAAGCAATGTCTGATACATTCAAATCTCATATAACCTCAGTAATGAATATTTCTTTTTGTTCCACTATGATTAATTGACATCTGAATACTGCGCAATATCTCCTCAGTATGATCAACTACCTCGAGGCAGAGCCATCGAGGTAGTTGATTGGTTTTTCTTTGCAAACATTATTTCTCTCGATAGGGTCGGGGAATAAAACCCACTGGTGGGATTAAAATTATTTTAGCTCAGCTAAATCCTATAATTTAGCGAAATCAGCTTTGGGTAATTCCAAGACCTAAAAATTTCTCGTAATGGGCATTATTATACCGCTAATTCTCATCACTATTTCTTGTTTGGTAATTTGGCGAGCAGGTGATGGTTTTATGACAGCATCTGAATACATCGGAAGAAATCTCTCTGATGGAGTGAGAGGTGCAACCATCAATGCAATTGCCAGTTCTATGCCTGAGGTATTTACTTCCCTTTTCTTCCTCTTTATTTTAAAAGATGCAGATGGTTTTTCTGGTGGTATAGGGACTACTGCTGGTTCTGCTATTTTCAATAGTATGGTTATACCGGCTGTCGCTGTATTGGGGGTAATTGGAATGGGTCTTACCAAGACAGTGAAAGTATCCAAAAAAGTGATGCTTCGTGATGGCATCAGCCTCCTAATAGCCGAAATGATTTTCATCGTACTTATCAGCGGATCCACTTTGTACTGGTACCATGGAATGTTGCTGATGCTTGTATACGTGGTTTACATTGTATACATGTTTTGGTCCATGGATAAATCTGAGCGAGAGGAAATGCTGGAAGAAAGCCATGTCGATACTGATGAATTAGATCATTTGGAAGACCGAAAACATAAAAGCTTTTTTTGGGGTCTTATTACATTGGATCTCGAGCGCGTTTTTGTAGGCACTAAAAAATTATCTGACAATACTGCATGGCCTTTGCTGATAGGATCTACAGTTGCGATCGCTGCAGTTTGCTATCTGTTGGTCTTGGCTTGCGAATGGATCGGTTTGGAGACTTACACCGTACCATTTCTCGGAGAATTTCATGGTTTGGGAATTCCCGTAATGTTTGTTGCGCTAATCTTAGCTTCTGCTGCCTCTAGTTTTCCAGATACTATGATATCACTCAAAGATGCTCAAAAAGGTCAGTATGACGATGCTATTTCAAATGCTTTAGGAAGTAACATTTTCGACATCTGTTTTGCTTTAGGTTTTCCGCTTTTCATTTTTACCATGATCAATGGACCCATTCAAATGTCACCAGAGATCGTAGAGTTGAGTAGTGAATTAAGGTTTTTGCTTTGGTTACTTACTGCTTTAGTCCTGATCATATTCATCATTGGAAGTCATTTTGGAAAGATAAAATCGTACATTCTCCTTTCTCTCTATTTTATGTTTGTGTTATACATAGTTGGAAGAGGAGCTGATAATGAATTCACGAATCAAATAGCCGAATGGCTTGTTTCCGTTGTAAAGTGGTTTAGGGTTGCATAAAGTTTCTTTTTTTGGAGCATTCGTGTTTTGATTTCTACTTTTGTACGGAAACCATTTTATATTCGCATTAAAATATTTTGATAATGGACATTACTAATCCTGCAGTTACAGACGGTGTAAATCTTTTCGTAAACATAGTTGTTGCACTCATTGCTTTTGGTGCGGCAGTATCTCTCATCGATTTTAGAAAAGAAGCTCAAAAAGAGCAGGACTAAATCATCACGCATATACCCCAGGGTCTTACCATAACTTCTCATGCGGAAAGGCAATTTGTCATTTCCGATATCCATGGTTGTTACCGTACTTTTCAAAGATTAATTAAAAAAGTAAATCTGGACCTTAATAAAGATCAGCTGTTCCTGCTTGGGGATTATGTTAATAAAGGGCCTCGATCGATTGACACTTTAGAGTTACTACTGGAATTAAGTGCTAAATCGAATTTTTTTCCATTACTCGGAAATCATGATCTTCTTCTACTTGATGCTTTGAGCACCAACGTTTATCCCGAAACTCTTCGAGAATTTCAATTTCTTCAAGATTCAAAAAAAAGGAAGTATTTAAAATTTCTGCAGTCTCTTCCTTCATACTATGTTTTGGAAGAATATATACTAGTACATGCTGGCTTCAATTTTGATTCTGAAGATTTTTTCGAAAACCAAGAAGAGTTACTAAATATCAGAGATTTCGAATATGATCAGGAAAAGGCAGGAGATAGATGCATCATTCATGGGCACAACCCCAAGTCATTAAAAGAGATCATTGCAGCTATTAAATCAAAAAATAACATTATCCCTTTAGATAATGGATGTGTTTATGATGGACAGAGATCAGAAATGGGCAAGCTGTTGTGTTTTGAACTAAACAGCCAACAGCTATTTTGGGAAGAAAACTGTGACTAAAGATTATACGTGATCTCTTTTGTGATCGCTTACTTTCTCATTCGGAATGATAAATGAGAAAACAATTGCCATTACAAACAGAACGATAATTAAAATGAGCATTGCCATGATTTGCGCGTTTTTCTCGCAAATATAATAGTCCTTTCAGCTTTATCCTCGATTAATAAAATTTTTATACGACTCCTTGTGCAATCATTGCATCTGCGACTTTCACAAATCCGGCAATATTAGCACCCTTCACATAATCTACATAAGATCCTTTTCCTCTACCGTGTTCCACGCAGTTTTGGTGAATACTCTTCATGATCATTTTCAGACGATAATCTACTTCATCTCTGGTCCAGTATAATCTTTGAGCATTCTGAGACATTTCTAATCCAGATGTGGCCACACCTCCTGCATTTGATGCTTTTCCTGGGGTGAAAATGATTTCATTTGATTTGATAAAGTGAAACGCCTCTTCGGTAGTTGGCATGTTGGCTCCTTCAAATATTCCCTTACATCCATTTTTGTGAAGGGTTTTCGCATCTTCCAGATCTAATTCGTTTTGTGTAGCACATGGATATGCCAAATCCACTTCAAAGTTCCAAGGTCTTGCTTTCTCATGGTATTCTGCAGATTTAAATTTATCAGCATACTCGTGAATTCTACCACGTTTTACATTTTTCAATTCCTTGATGAAATCAAGTTTTTCCGCATCAATACCATCTTTGTCGTAGATAGCACCTCCAGAATCCGAAACAGTTACGGGTTTTGCTCCCAGTTCTAGTAGTTTCTCTATAGTGAATTGAGCCACATTACCACTCCCGGATACCGCACATACTTTTCCATCCAATCCATCATCCTGTGCTTCTAATACTTCTTTACTAAAATATACTACTCCGTATCCAGTAGCTTCTGGTCTGATTAAACTTCCTCCATATTCCAACCCCTTTCCAGTGAGTATTCCTGCAAATTCATTTCTGATTTTTTTATATTGGCCAAATAAGAACCCTATTTCTCTTGCACCGACCCCTATATCTCCAGCAGGTATATCTGTAAAGCCTCCAATATGCTTGGAGAGTTCTGTCATAAAGCTTTGACAAAATCTCATGACTTCTCCATCTGATTTTCCTTTTGGGTTAAAATCACTTCCTCCTTTTCCTCCACCTAATGGCAGGGTAGTAAGACTGTTTTTAAAGACCTGCTCGAAGGCCAGAAATTTCAGTATCGAAAGGTTTACTGAAGGATGGAACCTGAGTCCACCTTTATACGGACCAATTGCAGAATTCATCTGAACACGAAATCCTCTATTGATCTGAACCTGGTTCTGATCATCCATCCAGGGCACCCGAAACATGATGACACGCTCTGGCTCGCAGATGCGCTCCAGCACTTTCGCATCTTTATATTTTGTATGTTCTTCTGTGAATGGAATAACTACATCTGCAACTTCTCTTACAGCTTGCAAAAATTCTTTTTCGTGGGGGTTACGCTGGCTGACTTGATTGACAAATCCATCAACGATCTTAGAATAATCAGACATATTCAATGGTGTTTTAGCGGGTTAATGCATGCTTAAGATAGAATATTTTGATCAGATTATTAAGTCGATTTCAGTAAAGTTAAACTTGATGAAAGAGGTAGCTATTTAATTGAATGGTGACGTGTAGCTAAACATCTGATAATTTCTTCACGTTAACTTAGTAGAATAAACCACCAATAATATGAATACTTCTAAAAACTCCATTGATGATATAATCATCAACAGGTTAAAATCCCTGAACGGTGACCAGAAAACTGACGTACTGGATTACCTTGAAAAATTACCTCATCGAATGCATAGTACTAAGCGTTATCGAAGAAAAGCAATGAAGCAAATTCGAGAAGCTTTGGATAAAGTAAACTAGAGAATAAGTCTCTAATCTTCTGATAATACAATCACCATATCTTCATCGGTGAGCGTAAATTTCTTTGATTTTGGTGGGTTAACATAAACTCCGTAGCCCGCACTGGCATCTTTTGCCTCCGTAATTACGCGGTAACCAATGGCCACTTCATTTTTGCGTGCTGCTGATTCGAGTATCGTATAGAAGTTTATTTCTTCTCCTATTTTGACATATTGCTTGGCAGGCTTAATGTAGATTTCCGATCCATCAGCATCAAAAAGATCCTCAAATACTCTCATGAGATATTTGTTTTCGGACACTTGGCTCATCAACAAACTAATGAGTTTATCACTTACAATAAAATCATCTGCGCTGGTGATATCTGCCAATTGCCTGTTTCGGATATCAAGCATTTCAGAAACAATTTTGTATTTATCTCCGTGTTGCTCCGTGAAATTTCTTAAGTGAAGCAGGGTGATCAATGTCTGGGCATCTGCTTCTTGTATTGGAAAGTAGTTTTGGTAGCACAACAATATGATGTAGTGATATTGATTCAAGTGCATTTCCATCAACGTTTCCCGATCTGTAGTATCTGCAGTTTCGAACGAGATATTAATGTTTTCCAGTTTATTGGATATTCTGTTCACTGCCTTGGCCGCATCATCAAATTTCGAAATGACTTTTACATTAGAGCCTTTCGGCACATAATAATCCAATTCTTTAATGATGTATTTTGCTCTGTTGTTCCAGCCCAGAATTAAAATAGATTCAGATTCTTCATGATCCGGTTCTGTATAAACAATCTTGTTTTCTTCCAGATCTATGTTAAGAGGAGCATTTGGAATGAGTGTATCGTCATCTTCAGTAATTCCAATTACCTTATCTCCCTTTTTGAATATAGTATCCATGGGTGGATTGATCACGACAGTACCATCTGCATATTGTAATCCCATAATGGATGAATCCTCGTAAGCAAACAACACTTCCTTGAAAGTTCTTCCAACAAGCGAGTTTTCCTCCATGAAATAAATCTCATCCCCACCAAAGTCCATCAATTCAATGTAAACCACACTCAAGCCAGATTGTCTTGATGTTTGCACCATGATCCTTGAGATGATTTCATCAGACAAGATCAATTCGACCTCATCTTTTCCTACCATTTTTGCTACTTCGAGGTTTTTCTTATCCTCCATTTCAGCAGTGATGTGGTACGGCTCTTTTCTTCTATCTGGATTGGTTACTATTGCTACAATCGTTTTGATGATTTGAGAATCGGAGTTTTCATTGTCCTTATCCAGAATGATGATTGATTTGGTGTCGAATGGGTTGGCGATATACAAATCATGAACATCAATCGGATTACCTGTTCTGCAGATCACTACAGTATTACCAGTGTTACCTACTTTATCTCGGATTTCATCCTCCATCTCCACCTTATCCTTGTCCGCCAGTATTACAATAACTCCACGTTTCTGATTTTCATTGGCAATACATACTTCCGAAATAATGGTGAAAATTTTTGAAGACCAGCCAAGAATAAGCAAATGATCTTTTTCGATCACGAATGACCTACCCTTTCTGAGGTCATCCATTTTTGTCAAAATACCATTAGAGATCAAACCAATGAGTGTAGATATCAGTACCAAACCTAACAATGTAGAAGCCATCATGAATGCACGATATGTCCATACTTCTGGGTCGCCACCTACTACTCCTGGATCCAAAATATGAATCATACTATCCCACAGCGCCTGGGATACCGTAAGTTCATGATCCGTAGGGTGTATTCCGAATATTAGAAGTAAAACACCAATGACAGAAATGATCACCAGCGACAAAATTGCCAGTCCATTGATCATGGCCATTGTCCCTTTTGATAGATAATTGTCAAACTTGTAGTTCAACTTGTCTTTGAATGGGAATTTGCTCATCAGGAATTAAGCTTAATTAATGGCTTGAAAAGTTACGCAAAACTAACCCAAATAATGTATTTAACAGTTGACAAGTGTATGGATTAGTCTGTAGTTACAATAGATAGTTTTGATTGGTAGGTTTATCTGATTTCTACCATTCTCAGAAAATCGTATACTGTGATTCTAAAGATATCTTTTGCCTCAGCATCATAGAAAAAAGAATGGTAGTTTGATTGCGCTGTATCTACCTCTATTGATTCATTCAAAATGATTGCGTTGTAAATTTTTAAGGCAAGTAATGCATGATTTTTTTGATTAGAAGGATCAAAATCAATTTCACTTGTTCCAATTTTAAAATGGTATTGGTCATGCTCAAGACTGTCAAAAATGATAAAGGCTTTGTCTATTCTCCAGTTAAAAACTAATGACGGTTTAAGCATACAATTCAGATTTTTAAGTTTTCGATGCTTGTAAACCTTTATTCCAACTTCATCACGATTCTCCACCTCATATGCTGATTGCCTCAAATTTTTAAAATACATTTCCGAAGCATCCGTGGTATTGAATGACAACTCCGATTCAGTAACAATTTTATTTTGATCTGGAATACATGATAAGATAAATGATGATACCAGTATCAATATGATTTTTGTTCTCATAATCTTATTTTTTCAAAGATAAAACTGGTATATAAGATTTCGGTTTGAGGTTGTTATTCTTTAGTTTTAGCTTCAGGTGAAGAGTAACAATGCAGAAAAAAATTAGCGTATTGATGGCTGATGACCATACGCTTTTTCGGAAGGGTATGTCCATGATGGTCAAAACATTTCCAGGGATTGGAAAAGTAAAAGATGTAGAGAACGGAAAACTTGCTTTGGATGAATTGGGCAAAGACAGGTATGACATACTGCTTCTGGATTTGGAAATGCCCGTACTCGATGGATGGGAAACTGCCAGAAAGGTAGTATCAAAACATCCTACTGTTCATATCATCATGATATCTATGCATGATTCTCTCAAATTGATTTCTGATCTTATAGAAATCGGGGTACATAGCTATCTATTGAAAAGCTCAGATCCAAGTGAAGTGCAGCGTGCAATAAAGTCCGTTCTTAATAATGATTTTTATTATAATCAGCTGGTATCCAAGGCACTACATGAAAAGATGCAGGGCGATATCATCTCCAAACCAGAATTCATCAAACAAAGTGAACTCACAAAGCGCGAAATTGAGATTCTTAGAATGATCTGCCAGGAAATGACCATGAAAGAAGTGGGTGACGTACTAATGGTGAGCGAACAAACAGTGCAAACCCACAGAAAAAATTTGATGAAAAAGACAGATGCCAAAAACACTGTCGGCCTGGTGAAGTATGCCATTCAACAAAAAATCGTCACTTTCTAATCTACCCACTTTTGGGTATTTTTCTACCCTTTTTTAGGTAGATAGATTTTTTAAAATCTTCGTTTTTAAACGTTAATCGGCGTTTTCAATTTTAAGTCCAATTTTTTTGAAAATCTCGCTTTGTTTTTAACCATACTTTTGAACTGTAGCTAGATGCTACTTAGGTTGATGGTTAAGAAGAGTGGGAAGTCATAAATAGTTTCGCTTAATCTGTTGTAATACCATACCTCTTCACGTTTACGGCTTCTACTCTTCTTTTTTTCGTTTCCAACCATTTGGCTATTCTCTGTTTCTTACAAGAGATTATCGGTAGAACTTACTTTATTCGATATGATTACGATGTAATCTGAAGAGGATTACAAAAAATTAAAAGTCTCTTGTATGTACGTATTAGCAAGAGACTTTTTAATTTGCTCAATATCAAATCTGGATATGAGTACTCAACTTTCCCTATTAGTAAAACTGGCAAAATCTGATGGTGTTCTAGACGAACGAGAACTGGGATTGATTTATCAAATTGGAGGTGCTCATGGCATGAGCGCCGAAGAAATCGAAAAGGAAATCAATTCACCAGATTCATCAATTGATTTTGATAATCTCAGCAATGAGGATCGGTTTGAAATTCTTTATAATCTGGTTCATTTGATGAAAGTAGATGGAAAAGTGTTTGATGAGGAAATCCTTTATTGCATGTCCATGGCCAAAAAACTCGGCTATCCAATGGAGGCCGTTTTAGACTTATACGGACTGGTTCATGCAAATGTCAAGTTGAACGCAGAAATTCAGAAAGTGAAGAAAAAGTATCTTTTATAAAAAAATCACGTCAGCTCAAGCCAACGTGATTTTCATTTGAATTAGGCTATTCTTAAAGTTTATAACATCTCGTAGATTCCGGCAACACCCTGTCCACCACCTACACATGCCGTAACCATTCCATATTTTCCATTTCTACGCTTCAATTCATTGAAAAGAGAAATGGA
The DNA here is from genome assembly GCA_030425425.1 of Bacteroidia bacterium. GTDB lineage: Bacteria > Bacteroidota > Bacteroidia > Cytophagales > Cyclobacteriaceae > Marinoscillum. Next base: position 22,820 of record JAUIAO010000007.1, read on the forward strand.
CAGTTTAGCACCTGTGCAACCAAGTGGGTGACCCAATGCAATAGCTCCACCATTTACATTGAGTATTTCAGTATTTAGATCCAATCCTTTGATCACTGCCAATGACTGTGCAGCAAATGCCTCGTTTAGTTCTACCAGATCAAGGTCATTTTGTTTGATGCCTGCTTGTTTCAAAGCTTTTGGCACAGCCTCCACAGGACCGATTCCCATTATTCTTGGGCTTACACCAGCAGCTGTATAGCTCACCATTCGCGCTATTGGCTCGAGGTTATATTCCTTCACCATTTTTTCTGACATCACCATCACGAAAGCCGCACCGTCAGATGTTGGTGAAGAATTTCCGGCGGTCACTTGTCCTCCTTGCTTAAATGCCGGTCGCAATTTTCCAAGACCTTCTACCGTAGTATCTGGTCGAACACATTCATCTGTGTCAACAGTATATGTTTTTTTCTTGCGCTTATCACCATCCATGAAAATATCTTCTACTTCAACCGGAACAATCTCGTCTTTGAATTTTCCATCCAAAATTGCTTTTGCTGCTTTTTGGTGAGATTTCATGGCAAATTCGTCAGCCTCTTCCTTGCTGATCTTGTAATCAACAGCTACTTCTTCTGCTGTCAATCCCATACTGAGATAGTAATCTGGATTTTTCTCAGCTATTTTCCAGTTGAGAGCAGTTTTATATCCCAGCATAGGTACCAATGACATAGATTCTGTACCTCCGGCAATGATACAATCCGCTGTTCCTGCATGTACTCTGGCACATGCCAGGTGAATGGCTTCCAAACCTGATCCACAGTATCTATTGACAATCATACCCGGAACTTCTACCGGTAAAGAAAGAAGAGATATCATTCTACCCATCTGCATTCCTTGTTCTGCTTCAGGAATTGCATTTCCAACGATGAGGTCATCTACTCGTTTTGCATCAAATCCATCAATCGAATTGACGAGATGTTTGATCACATCTGCGGCCAAATCATCTGGCCGATAAAATCTGAAGCCTCCTTTTTTAGCCCGGCCAACGGCTGATCTATATCCTGCAACTATGTATGCATCCATTTTGTAATCTTTTTAATGTTGTAATATTTTAAATTTTTTAATTCTCATTTGAATCGCATTCTTGAAAATACGCAGTAAGCAACATTCAATAGGCAAATCATTTATCCTCCTTTTTCTTATACTTCTCAGGATACTGAATCATGTGATTCAATAATCTCCCTACTTCTTCAGACTTAGAAGTGAGTCTGTTTCTCTTTTCTAAATCGATATAAGTACACTTTTATGAAAATTCTATCCAAACCTGGGTTTCAGTATTTTCCATATCGGCATCACTTATTTTGTTGACAAAATACTTTTCATGTTGTCTTTTTCTGTAAGCTTCTCCTATTGATGAGCAAACTGATCTTGAGCTCCTTCGTATTTGATCTGTCAAAGAATATTTCTCTTCAGATGGAAATGTTTTTGATATTTCGAATATCTCCATTGCTAAATGAAAAGCTTTTTGATAAACAGTCAATCCTCGGAAACTCATTTTGCATATTGATTTTTGCCTATTGCTAACTTAATTTCTAAGCGGTTTTCCCTTGAACAAAATACTCTGGATTCTTTCCAATGTTTTAGGTTCTCCGCATAGACTCAAGAAAGCTTCTCTTTCGAGATCCAATAAATACTGTTCTGAAACTTTTGCTGGTGCAGTCAAATCCCCACCACTCATCACAAACGCCAGTTTTCTGGCAATTTTTGCATCATGCACAGAAATGTAGTTTCCATAGAGCATTCCGGTAATTCCTGCTTCAAACATTGCCATGCTGGATCTACCCAAAACCTTGATGTCATTTCTCATCGTTGGCTGGGTATAGCCAGCCTCTGAAAGTTGGATCACTTTGCTTTTAGCATCAGCCAAAAGTCTACTTCTATTTAGTGTAATGCTATCGGAATCTCTGACGATATCCATGCCTTTTGCTTCATAAGCAGAAGTAGCCACTTTCGCAGTAGCGATGTTCATGAAATATTCTTGCAGAACATTTAATTCCGGATCATTAGGTTTGAATTGATCTGCTGCTCTGAGCGTCAATTCTTTTGTACCTCCACCACCAGGTATCACACCAACACCAAATTCTACCAATCCGATGTATGTTTCGGCGTGTGCTTGAATGGCATCACAATGAAGTGATAATTCACAGCCGCCACCGAGTGCCAGTCCCGAAGTAGCTGCCACAACTGGTACCGAAGAAAATCTCGCACGTGTCATAGTATTCTGGAATTGGCGAATCATTAAGTCGATCTCATCAAATTCCTGATCCACGGCAAACATGAAAAGCATGGCCAGATTGGCTCCTGCCGAAAAATTCTGACTTTCATTACCAACTACTACTCCTCGATAATCCTTCTCAGCCATGGTGATTGCTGTATTGATACCTTCGATTACTTCCGCACCGATGGAATTCATCTTAGTATGGAATTCGAGATTGATGACACCATCACCAATATCATATATCGTTGCACCATCATTGCTCCAGACCACATTGTCTTTGTAAGCATCCAGGTAAACAAGACCTTCAGTTCCGGGAACTACCTTGTAAGATTTAGTTGGGATATCCCAATAGTGCTTTTTACCATTTTCGAATTTGTAGAATGAGTCACCATTTTGGAGCATTTCTTCTACCCAAGGTGCTGGTGACAGATCCATTTCTTTCATTTTGGCTACACATTCTTTTACTCCCATGGCATCCCATGTAGCGAATGGACCAATTTCCCAGCCAAATCCAGCAGCAACTGCCTGATCTATTCTGTACAATTCATCAGCAACTTCCGGAATTCTCAGCGTACAGTATCTGAACATGTCAAAGAATGTAGCGCGGTAGAAATCTCCCTCTCTTCCTGATTCATTAATGGCGAGTTTCAGTCTCTTTTTGAGATCTTCTTCATTTTTGGTTTTATCCAAAATATCCAGTTTCACCTTAGATTTGGATTGATACTCCATTGTCTGGAGATCCAATTCTAAAATTTCCTTCTTTCCATCAGCGACTACTTTTTTGTAATAGCCCTGCTTGGTTTTATCTCCCCACCATTTTTTATCGTAAAGTTCCTGAACAATTCTCGGTAATTTGAAAGTATCACGAGATTCGTCATTCGGTAGTCCTTCATAAAGACCTGCTGCCACTTTTACTGCCGTATCTAGTCCGACCACATCCATTGTACGGAAAGTCGCTGATTTTGGACGACCGATCACCGGACCAGTGAGTTTATCCACTTCATTGACGGAAAGTCCCATTTGTTCAATGGTGTGCATCCCGGACATGATCGCATATATTCCGATTCTATTGGCAATGAAAGCTGGGGTGTCTTTGCAAAGCACAGTCTCTTTCCCAAGGAATAGATCTCCATATTGCATGAAGAAATCAACTACTTCTGGATCTGTCTTGGTTGTAGGAATGATTTCCAGAAGTTTCAGATATCTCGGGGGATTAAAAAAGTGCGTTCCGCAGAAATGTTTCTGAAAATCTTCACTTCTGCCATCCATCATCAGATGAATTGGAATACCAGATGTATTGGATGAAATTAATGTGCCGGGTTTTCTGAATTGCTCCACTCGCTCGAAGAGCGATTTTTTGATTTCGAGATTTTCTACTATGGCCTCAATTACCCAATCGCATTCTGCGATTTTCTGTAAATCATCATCAAAATTTCCTGTAGTAATCTGTTTAGCTACATCTTGATGATACACCGGTGATGGCTTTGATTTCAGTACGTTTTTCAAAGACTCATTAACTATTTTGTTCTTGACTATGTTTGAGTCAAGCGATAATCCTTTGGCTTTTTCTGCATCGGATAGTTCTTTGGGGCTGATGTCTAGAAGCAATACTTCCAGACCAATGTTTGCGAAATGGCAGGCAATCCGGGATCCCATAATCCCTGATCCTAGCACTGCCGCTTTCTTAATGTTTCGTTTCATAAATAAAGGCTTCTGCTAGTTTATCAAATAGGTTTTTGTTTTCAATTAGATGTGTCACTGTTCTGGTGACTTCAATGAAAGACTTGATATCTTCCTCAGATACTAGTTCTCGGATTTTGGCATTGAATTCTTTTACAGCTCTACTGGAAAATGCTCTTTTTTCTTTTCCCAGGTCTGTCAGGTATATTCTTACTGATCTACCATCATTCTCATCTTTTTTCCGATAAATCCACTGTTTATCTTCCATGGTTTTGAGCATTCTGGTAAGTGATCTTGCCTCCAGTCCCATCAATGGAGCGATTTTAGTGGCTGGTGTTCCTTCTTCAATGTCTATATTTAACAAGACAAAACCTGTAGAGGCTGTGACATCAAAATCTGCTCCGTACTGATTGTACATTCTGGATATTGCATGCCAAGCTACTTTGATGTTGTAATCTATTGTTTCTTCTCTCTTCATTCCGTTCGGTCTATTTGATCAAAGATATATAAAATATGTTATGCATGCATACTATTTTATTAGGATGAGGATTCCATCCTCTATAATTTTGATAAGAATCTAACTATTAGCTCATGAGCATTCCTAAAGAATTTCATTCGTTCGAAAACGAAGGTCCTTTTACACACTGTCTTGATTGTGGAAGGTCACTGTTGGAAGATGATTGTGAATATGTTATTGAAAAAGCTGTCCGCAATTATCCGGGGTATACTGCCAAGGATGTGATTTTCGACTATGCGATGTGCATGAACTGTGCAATGGATGTACAGAAAGGAATGTCCGTGGAAAGTCAGGAGAAAATTCAAGAGTATTTCCAATCGAAAGTGGATCCTGAGAAAATGAATCAGTCCACAGATGATTATTCGGCTAGTATTTCAAAATGCATGATCAGCGACAAGCCGGCGGATGAATGTACGGAGTACCAGATTTTTGCGTTTTGTCTGGGTGATCAGGTACATCCTGCCATGAAACCTTACATGATTAGTGATGATATTCTGGATGAAATCCAGGAGTTGCTATCTCCGGAAACGCGCGATGAATTCAATAAATTTTATCAGAAGCATTTCCCTACTTCACCGTATGTGAATGAGCCAGATCCAAGGTTGATTTTGATTTGAGCCACTAGGGCGTTTTATTAACGGTAATATGAGAGAATTCGGAAAGACAGATAGAAAATCCGTAATCACCAAGTTTTTGGATTTAATTGTTTCATTGTTCTTCGGAGATAATCAATTTGATAATTTAAATAGTCATAATGACAGAATGGACTCCAGAAGGAGAAAAACGATTTTTGATAGATATAAGAATAATTAATTAGATCAGATAGTTTTCTCTCTGCTCAAAATGTGAATAAACAAGATTCAAGGTTGATTTTAATCTAAACCACAGTGGGATTTATTAAAATATCCTGTAGAAGAGGGCTTAGCAAATTCTATTTGATCTAATCTGTTTTGATTATTGGTTTAGACAACTTTTCAATTATTCAAATCTCCGCGCAATTTTCGGAATCTCATTCTGGCTTCTGCCGCATGGCGGCTGCCCGGGTATTTTCGCAGGAATTCCTGATACAATTCTTTGGCATCTTCAATCTGATCAAGATTTTCCTCTTTGATGACTGCTATTTGGAAAAATGCGTCATCACTCAAAATATCCATCTGACTGAGATCTAATATTTTTTGATAATGATCAATGGCTTCTTCTGGTTTTCCTTCTTCTAAAGCCAATCGTGCCAGCAACCAATAAATTTCATCAGTAACTTCATGTCCCTGATATTCATCTAGTAGCTTTCTCAATTTTGATTTTGCTTCTGTTTTATGGTTAGTAAAAATCAGCAATTCTGCAGATGCAAATTCCTGCATCACCTGATCTGTAGAGTCAAAGGCTGTATTGTCATTGATGAGTAAGCTCATTGCTATGGCATCATTCGAAATTGTGCGAGTGGTGGCTAATTTTAGAATGTCCAGGTGGCTTTTGGCTAGAGCAAAATTTCCTGTGTAATAATTAAGTTTTGCATTTCGCAATTTAGCCTCATATGCGATCGGTGATTCTTTATGTGCTTTTTCGACTTGTGAATACAAAAGTGTGGATTCCCAGGGTTCGTCTTTTAGAAGATAGATATCACCGAGATCCAATTTTGAATCTGCAACCAGAATTTTCGATGATCTAGGATGATTAATAACAGTTTTTAATATCGATATCGCCGTATCTAATGAATTTAAATAAAAGGCATGTAATCTGGCTTCATTTCTGAGCGCTTCCAATGAGGTAATATTCGGTCCTATATCCTGATAGAGCTGAGCATAATCATTAACCAAATTGCGAATAGACACTGTATCTATAGGAAATGTGGTTTTTATTTTTTGTTCTTTTGATCTGATAAGGAGCTGTCGAGCATAATTGTAGTTGGAAGTATTTGGATATTGATCTACTACATATTGGTAGATGTCTATGGCATCATCCCATGATTTATTATCAAAAGCAATTCGCGCGATTTTCATAGATTCATCACCCGGGCGTTTATTTCTCTTGTCCAATGCCCGAGCCTGAATGAAAGCTGCATAGAAATTCTTACGTTGTAATTCCAGCCAAATGAGTAAATCAGAATACATAAATACGTTTGGATTATCCTGTATTTTATTGATCAAGAGGGTTTCCAGTAAATTTTGATCACTTTCCTCGGTGAGAATATTCTGCAATAAGTTTTTTACATAGTTGACATTTGCCGGACGTGATTCTGCGAAATTGACGTACTCATTGAGCATTTCTGATTTTTGATCCAGCGCTCGATAGATTGCTGCCATTTCTAATGAAAAAACAAATTGATTATTATTGATTTTTCGCGCCTTTTGATAAAAATTAATTGCTTCCTGATTAAACTGACGATTTGCCAATTGTCTGGCTACCATGGAAAGTTGATATTGGTTTTTGTCATATTTTTTGAGTAATTCTCTCAAGATTTTATCCTTTTCTTCTGCTTGACTGGTCTGTTGATAATAGTAGATTAGATCTACTTCATATTTGAGATTATTGGGAAAGGTTTTAATGACTTTTTTAATGTATCGCTCAGTACTTTTATCATCACCATTCTTGAGTAACAATTCCAGATAATTTGAGTGAATAACCGGAATAGCAGATTTATTTTTTTCTAAATCCTTATATAGGCTCAATGCCTTATCAAATTCTCCTTGTTGATAATATTCATTTGCCAGTTTGGCATCATTGGGTTGTGCCTGGGCAATGATCATGATTATTATCAAAAAACCGGTTAAGAATGTCTTCATGTAATTGAATCTTGAGTTATCCACGTTTTCCGAAATACTAATTAATAAAAAATGAAACTTAAAAAATTGTTTTTTCTATTATTAAGGCTGTGGATATGTGGGAAAGTTCTTTGAATTTGAGTTTGTATTTTTGGATTGTTTATTACTGTTTGATTACTCATATTTTATTCACATTCTTTTTTTGAGTTAAGTCTCTGTATATCATGTAATTATTTTGTGTTGTGTGAGTAAGTGGATATCGTTTATGCTATCGAATCTGGATTGTGAATATCTGGTTTATCCTTATTACATTATGGATAATTATTCTGATTGTGTGTTTAATTCATCGTTTGTTCTTACTGTGGATACCGATTGCTTTTATTAACATGGGTTGCTCTACTTATTAACACATATTTAAAATGAGATGTTGATTTCTACCTCCCAGTTTGCTCTTAATGTAGTTTCTTCTTGAAAGAAATAGATGGGCTCTGGTTCTATATTTTGGTTGAAATTTCCGTATGTCCATGTTGAATCATTATCACTATCATGTAATACTCTAAACCAGTAATCATCAGGATCTAAATCCTCGAATAGGCATGTTTTGCAATTATATATTTCTCTAATCTTTTGATCGTTTTTCATTAATTGAACATAATAAGATGTTTTATCAGTCTCTACGGTCAAGGTAATCTTACCGTATTTACCTGGTTCCTCAAATCTGTATCGAGATTCTATAATGTCTGATGTGTCATTCTCTACAGAGATGAAGGCTCCCTGTTTAATGAATATGTTGAAGGATTCATTTTTTATTCTGCCTAGATTATTCTGGATTGGTAGATTAACTGAATCTGCCGTTAAACTATCATAAGGAAACAAGAGTTTTATTGAATCAAGTATATGGTTAATCTCTTCTGGTTCAATTTGAAATGAGAATTGATAATCCATGTGTTGATCATCAAAGTTGGATTTGGTCTTAGTGATGGGTATATCTGCAAGGGTGTCAATTGCTAAATAAAGAAAATTAGTATCAGCAAGAATTGATGGTTTATTAAGTTGTATGTGATATAAAGTATTTTGATTAATATATGCGTTATTTTTAGGAAGTAATTTGGAAGTGTAATCTTCGGGTTTTCTTGAAGATTCCTTGAACATAGCAAATACTGTATCAGTTCTGGAATTCTTTAATGTGTCAAGTGCTGTAATTATAAGACGTGTGCTATCAAATGGACTGGCAAATGGGTAGATTCTTATTACATCTGATTCTCCAACGATTTTAGACGGTGTAAATAGATCTAGTTCATTTTTGATTTTATACTCACTGATTTGTTTCGAATAACGAATTTCGAAATTAGTTCCAGAAGGTCTGGACGAATTAAAATCGAATTTTGAGGCATCAAAGGATAAAGACTTTAAAGAAATGGAATCAATGTTTTCTTGAGACAGTATAAGTGTGTCATTGTAGAAAGCATATGATTCATTTTGCGCTTCAAATAGGAGATTTTTGTTTTCATCTTTGAAAGCAAATATTTTGTATTTCCCAGCTTTGATGTTGTTTATCTGGAAGGTACCATCATCTATAGAACTAGTAAAATATGTTGGTTTGTTCTTTTTAAAATCTAGTGTATCAGTGATTTTGTATAAGCCAATTATATATTCAGATGATTCTTTGTTCGTGAAAAGATCTCGAATTTTCCCATTGATACTTAATGAATCTATGAATGGTCCTGTACTAAATGCTAGTATTAAATTTTCAGAGGGATTTTTTTCGGTGATATCCGTGATACCATCAAAGAAGTTAAGCGTATAGGTTGTACTATCTTCAAATTCTTCTTCGAATGTAATTGTTATTGTATTCTTTTTAACGAATGATTTAAATGTGATTTCCGATAAGGGTGTAATTATGAGATTAGATCTGAGTTTATCAGCTGTTATCTTTTCATCAAATACCAGGATTAATTCTTTAGATGAAAAGTTTAGTGCTTGGTTTTCCGGGTTTGATTCTACTAATGTTGGTGGAATTGTATCCTTAGCTCCACCTGTGGGTGAGATTGGATTCGCGCAACTGTTGGTTAGTAGATCAATTATTAGGATGCCAATAATGGCTATAATGAGTTGTTTCATTTTTTTTGATAAACGTAAATCAAACTAGAATATTCTCCGGTTGATTTTGCTTTACGATTTGATTGTAGACCCGTTTTGAAAGCTTTTAATAATGAACCATTGGAGTTGGAATATTTCTCACTTAGTAGAGAAACGTAGAATGAATCAAATTTCATAGGTAGAGTCTCCAATAGTTCAAATTTATTTTTAATTAGTAGACTATTTATAGACGTTTGTGAAAAATGATACAGATGTCTTGGTACGTCATAGGCTGCCCACTTTTCTTTGTAGTGTTCTGCATCGTAACTATTGATATTAGGAACGGCTATAATAAATAGCCCATCTGATTCTAATAATTTTCTCAGTGATTTTATGGTTGGTTTTAGTCTATGTACATGTTCTATTACGTGCCAAGCAGTTATAATATCGAATTTGTTTTCTTTTTGAAGAGCTTCAAAACTTTTAATAAATTTAATTTTGTTTGAATATTCTGAGTGGTCTACTTCTTCGGATGGTTCAAAACCTGTAACCTCATAGTTGGATTGAATCATTTTATTTGCGAAAACTCCTGGGCCACATCCATAGTCTAAAATTCTTTTTTTGGTGGAAAATCGTTTGACAATACTAAGCTTCTGACTTAGTGTATAATTACGTATTATTTTATAAAGGGTGTTAGTAAGATTATTTGCCTTGTTTGTATGGGATATATAGTTCTCATGTTGGTAATATTTACCAATGTTTTGTTCATCTGGTCTTGGATTGGTAAAAACTAGAGTACACTTGGCACATTCGACTAGTGCAAAGCTTTCCTTAGATGCCGCATGATCTTGGCATATAATTCTGTTTTTAAACAATGTGTGACCACATGCTGGACAATGATCGAGTTTTTCGTACATTTTATTTATTCATATATACCATCAGGATGGACATATCAGCTGGTGATACTCCACTAATTCTTGAAGCTTGACCGAGTGTAGAAGGTTTTATTTTTAGCAATTTTTCTCTAGCCTCAGATGATAGTGAGGTTAACTGATTATAATCAAATTCGGGATTGATTTTTTGTGAATCAAATGCGATCATTTTGTCGGCATTTTCTTTTTCACGGGCAATATATGTTTCGTATTTGATTTGAATTTGAGCTTGTTCAATGGCTGCTCTATCATATTGACTATGAATTCCTTCTATTGTATCAGAATCTATGGTTTTTAGTTTATCCAGATTCAAGTCCGGTCTTTTTAATAGATCATATATGCTAGACTTATCTTTTATCGGCGCTGTGTTAATAGAAGATAATTTATCATTGATTGAGAGTGGTTTGTATTTTGTTGATTTAAGTTTATTGATAAGATTTTTGGTTTGATCAACTTTATTTTCTGTTGTTCTATTTCTTTCTTCTGTAGCCAAACCTATTTCATAAGATTTAGATGTCAATCTTATATCAGCATTATCTTGTCTTAATAGTAATCTGTATTCTGCTCTAGAGGTAAACATACGGTATGGTTCATCTGTACCTTTATTGATGAGATCATCTATAAGTACGCCAATGTATGCTTCATTCCTTTTGAGTATAAATGGTTCTTTGGAATTTATATTGAGATGTGCGTTAATTCCAGCTATTAGCCCTTGTGATGCTGCTTCTTCATATCCCGTCGTTCCGTTTATTTGTCCAGCAAAAAAGAGATTATCTATTAATTTAGTTTCAAGTGTAAGTTTGAGTTGTGTTGGTGGAAAGTAATCATACTCTATGGCGTATCCAGGCCTAAACATTTTTGCTTTCTCAAAACCCGGTATTTTTTGTAGGGCTTGATACTGTACATTTTCTGGTAGTGATGTTGAGAAGCCATTTACATAAACTTCCACTGTATTCCATCCTTCTGGTTCTACAAAAATTTGATGTCTTTCTCTTTCTGCGAATCTGTTGATTTTATCCTCTATTGAAGGACAATATCTTGGCCCTATACCTTTTATACGACCATTGAACATAGGAGATTTCTCAAATCCAGTTTGCAATATGTCGTGTACGTTATTATTAGTATAGGTAATCCAACAGCTTCTCTGATTTACTAATGGTGTTGTGATTGAGGAATATGAGAATTTTTCAGGTTCTTCATCTCCTTTTTGTTCTTCCATTTTTGAATAGTCCAAACTACGCCCATCTATTCTTGGAGGAGTTCCTGTTTTCATTCTTCCAGATTCAAATCCTAGCTGGACTAGTTGTTCTGTAATTCCTGTAGATGCTCTTTCTGCGCTTCTACCACCACCAAACTGCTTTTCTCCTATATGTATGATACCATTGAGAAATGTACCATTTGTAAGAATGACGGCTTTTGCTTTTATATTTAAGCCTAAAGATGTGGTAACACCGGTGATCTTATTTTTATCAACTGTAATTCCTGTTACCATTTCTTGCCAAAAGTCAAGATTAGGAGTTGATTCAAGTTGTTTTCTCCATTCCTCAGAGAACCTCATTCTGTCAGATTGTGCTCTTGGACTCCACATTGCTGGACCTTTGCTCCTATTGAGCATACGGAACTGTATCATTGATTTGTCAGTGATGATTCCTGAGAATCCTCCCAGAGCGTCTATTTCTCTTACAATTTGTCCTTTTGCCAATCCTCCCATTGCCGGATTGCATGACATTTGGGCAATTGTATTCATATTCATTGTAGCAAGTAGAACTTTTGATCCCATGTTAGCTGCTGCAGCTGCAGCTTCACATCCTGCGTGTCCAGCACCTACTACGATAACATCATATTGTTGGAACATATTTTATATAGATGTTTCACGTGAAACAGTTAGAAAATCCACATCAAACACATCTAGGTGTTTCACGTGGAACATTAAGAGAGCAAAGATATATACGCATCTTCTTTAGCTCTCATTATTATTTTATCCTCATCAGTTTTATCCTTATAACCAACTAAATGTAAAACCCCATGTATCATCACGCGGTGTAATTCATTATCAAAATCTGATTGGTTAATGTTAGCGTTTTCTTCTACACGATCTATGCTAATGAATATATCAGATGATATTGCTCCAGCAATTTCTGAATTATCAAAGGTGATAATATCTGTATAATAATCATGGTTAAGATATTCTTGATTGACTTTTAGAAGATATTCGTCTGAGCAGAAGATATAGTTAATTGTTTCTATTGTCGAGTGTTCTGACTTTACGACACTAGTGATCCACTTCCTAATATTATCTGCATTAATGAGATCGAATTTGATTTCTTCATTAAAGAAATTGATCTCTTCCATTAATTCAGATAGAAAGTTAAGATTACAGATCGTCCCTCATTTTCGAAAGCCACTTCATCACATAGATGTTTCATAAGAAATATTCCTCTTCCTCCGGGCTTATCCAGGTTCTCTGGAGAGGTTGGATCTGGTAGATTATGAAAATCAAAACCTACTCCTTCATCTATGATAGTAAAGTTGAGCATAGAATCATCAACATTCAATTGAAGAGTTACATTCTTTTTAGCATCCAATTTATTGCCATGTAGTATGGCATTGTTTACTGATTCTGTGACAGCAATCATGATATTGCCATAGATGTCATCATTTAGTGAAAACCTTTCACGAGCATTGTCAATGAAGCTTTCTACAATTCTGATGTTCTCAGCAAGTGATGGAATTTGTATTTGTATGCTGTTGTTCATTATTCCTGCGATTCACTTATGCGCCTAAAATATTCGTTTACCTCGTTCTTATAAAAAGGAATCAAATCTAAAGGTATTGTTTTTAACAATTCGATTTCCTGTTTTTTAGCTTTTAAATATTCCTCTATTTCTGGTGGAAGTTTACGATAAATATCATTTGCAGTTTCGCCTTCCCTTTCTGGAGACTGTTTTTGCTCTCGCATAGATTCTTCTGCTTCAAGTAATCTGGTCATGATTTCTTCCTGGCGATTGATCAATTCCTGCGTGATTCTTTTATTGACCAGATCCACTTCATTCTCTTCCATCTTTTCAATGGCTTCTTTCAGCTTGCTATCGGCTCCACCTTTTTTACCTTCTTCTCCATTTTCTCCTTCTTTATCACCACCGGGTTTTGGTTGGCCATCTAATCCTTCCTGCATTTCTTCGAGCTGTTTCCTGAGTTCTGATTGCTCAGCGGCAAGTTTGGCTAATTCCTCAGATAGTTGTCTTCCTGATTTACCACTACCTTTTAGTTGCTTGATTTGTTCACTCAATTGTTTCTGCAGCTGAGACATAGATGGCATAGATTTTTGTTCTCCACCAGGCTTAGGATTTCCCATAGCTTCAGACATTTGCATCTGCATTTGTTTGAGTACATCACTTAGTAGCAATGCAAGATTATTCATGGAAGTCATAGCGAACTGCTGGTGGCTCGTTGCTTTTCCCTTGTTACGTTCTCGCAATTCATACATTGTTTCGTCCAAATGTCGATTCATTTCGCTCACTTCTCTCGTAACAAAGGTGCTAATCTGAACCACTCTATCAGCTAATGAAAGCAGACTATCTTTGATGACCTCTGCATTGCTGATCAATTGCAATTGGTTTTGTGATAATTCTATAAACCTGGGATCCAGTTGATTGACAGCCTTGATTTCATCCATTATACTTTCTTGTTCCATAGAGAGCTTTACCAGATTATCCAGGATGTCACGTAGATCATCCATGTTTTCCTGCATCATATTCATTTCAGCACTTTCCATCATGCTCATCATCTGGTCAGACATCTTTTTCATTTTCTTACCAGCATTTTTCATTTGCTGACTGTTCTGCTGACGTTGCTTTTTTGATTGTTTATTGTTTTCAGGATCCCCTTGTTCATTGAGGTTTTCTTCAATGTCATTCAGATCATTGCTGATTTCTTTCTGGCTTTCATCCAGATTATCAAGAGGTTCTGGATTTTTGAGTTCTTCATTGAGTTCTTCTGCTTCCTCCAGATCTTTCTTTATTTCTTCAAATTCCTCTTTGATTTCTTCTTGTTTGGATTTTATATCCTCGGCATCGGCATTTTTATCATTTTGCTGCTCAGCTAAATCATCTTGTTTTTTTGCGAGATCATTCAATTTCTGAGCTGTTTGATCCATTTGAGTTTCCAACTTCATTCTTTTGAAAAGCTCAATAGCTCGTTCTAATTCTCTTTCCAGATTTTCTTCTTTTTGCTGAATTTTAGAAAGTTGATCCAACACTTCGTCTGATTCACTATTTTCTTTTAGCAGTGGCTGAAGTTCATCGTACATCTTTTTGGTTTCCTCGTCGAGTACCTCATTCATCAATTCTTGAAGCTTTTTAGCTTTTTCCTGCAGCTTTTTATTTTGTTTTCCGAATTCTTTCTGGCTGTTGATCAATTCTTCATGTTGCTTCTGGAGTTTCTTAATTTCTTCATTGAGTTTTTCTTTTTCTTTCATCAACTCATCAATCAACTTTTCATCCTGCCAGTCCAGCTCTTTTTGGTTTTTGAGACGTTCTTCTAATTCTTTCAGTCTTTCATTAACCTCCTGTGCTTTGCTCTCTGTTTTCTGGAGTTGTTCTTCTGATTGCTCGCTTTTTTCTGCGATCATGTTTTCGACTTTCTCATCATTAGGCATTCGGAAATAATATTTTTCAGAATCACTCGTTTTCCGGCCATTCACACCATCATTGTCTGAAATGGATACATACATTTCCAGATATTCCTCAGGTCTTAAATCCAGAGAGTCCAAATTCCACCTAAAATAGAACTGCTGATTGTTCAGTTGTTTATTGAAGGAAACAGGCTGACGAATCACTTTTGAATCACCGGACCGTGTATAATTCAAATTCAATTGACTAAAACCGTAATCATCAGAAATATTGCCTGAAATGAAAATGGATTGATAAGTCACCGTATCTGGTAAAAAATCAACTTCTATTTTTGGGAACTCATCTTTAATAACAGATATGCTGTATTTGATAGGTGATTTATTCTGTGCGTATTCATTCGAAAGCAAGAGTTCATAACCTAAATTCTCTTTCACTCTCTTCGTAATGAAAAAAGACTCATCTGTCGTAGGCTCCACTAAAAGTGAATCTTTTGTGGAAGTGAATAAGATTTGCTCAGCGTCCGAACAATTAATATTCCATTTTACAATGGATCCTTCCGGTATGATGAGATTGCCACTATTGATGATTTCTTCATCTTTGATTCCAGTGTAATTGGGATAATCAAGATTGATGATCATTGATTTTATTTCTGGTCGGCTGTGAACTTTAAGTTCAAAAAGATCTGAGTAAAAGCCTGCAGCTTCTAATTGAAGCTCACGATCTCGAGTAACATTAGGCATAGTGAATGATGCTATGCCATTTTGAAATTTCATTGGATATTTTCTGTCGCTTTCCAATAAACGGACTTCTTCAGGTAAACTAGTTCCCGTTATTCTAACCTGAAGTGTATATTCATCATTCTTAAAAGCTACTAAATCAGAGAGTATTTCAAATTGAAACGGTGCTGGCTTAGAAAACTCTTGGTTGTATTTCAACAATCTGTCCGTAGATGACCCAAAGAAATCAGGACTGATAAAAGAAAACAGTGTAATCATTGACACTAATCCCAGAGCATAGTAGAACCATTTTAGATTTACCTTGATGTTGATGGCTTTAGGAAAATCAAATATTTTTAGTTGTTCAGATTTTTGTGCGATAGCTGCAGAAAGCAACGAACTTTGAGTACCAGACTCATTTAGCTGCAGATAATTGAGCAGCTTATCATCAATCTCAGGAAAGTGTTTACCGATCTCTTTAGCAGCAAACTCATCAGAAATTCCAGATGAGATATTCAATAGTCTATACAGTGGAATTAGAATGAAGTAACTCAGGTAAGCGCCCAACCCAACAATGGTTCCATAAAAAAGGATTGATTTGAAAGAGGAACTAAACCAAAATAAACCTTCTAAAGTACTGAATATCAACCATATAAGTAGAAATAAGACAACCATCAGCAATGATCTTCTGGTGATCAAATTGAGGTAGTACTTTCTCTTGTACTTGTTAAGATTGATTTTTAGTTGGTCTTGTGACATATATCAAAATACGAAAATAGGCTTTTTATAATCACGCTTGAAAGCCAAGTTCCTGATTAAAATATTCCAAAGCCTGCATTTTCAATAATTTTTCTTGTTCTATCAAATCAAAATGAGGAAGTGGTTTTAATAGTTTCCAATGTGGCCATCCTTCCTGATCAATGCCATCTAGTTCATAATATCCAGCATAGGATAAAATTTTACAGATGCCAATATGCATTAAATCCTGTTTTTCTTCTTTTTCAAAATTCTTTGCTCCATGGCCAAGTTCCTGAACACCTATTAGAAATAACACCGAATTGAGATCTTTTGGCTTCTTGCCCACTGCCGAATCGATAAATGAAAGCAATTTTTGCCAATTTCTTTCTATTTCAAGATCTTTCTGGTATACCATTATTTGAAATTCTATATTTAGGTATGATTCTAAAGAAGAACATACGAGAATATGCCAATGACTTTTTCAATTTGATGTTTCCACGTGTTTGCATCAATTGTCGCACAATATTAGTTTATCAGGAAGAACACCTCTGTACGGCCTGCCGACTTTCTATCCCAAAAACCGGATTTCATTTGAAAAAGGATAATCCTTTGTTTCAAAAATTTGTTTCAGAGCCGAAAGTCAAGGAAGTAGCAACCTATATGCATTTCAATAAGTTCGGTATTGCACAGAAGATTATTCATGAATTGAAATACAACAACAGGCCAGAAATTGGTATTATGATGGGTCGATGGTATGCTCAGGAATTGAAGGAGGCAAAATGGAATTTTGATATGATCATATCTGTACCTCTACATCCTTCTAAATTGAAGAAAAGAGGATATAATCAAAGTGACCAAATAGCATTGGGAATTTCCGAAGTTCTTGGGATTCCAGTTGAAAAAGATATTGCCAGTAGAATAAGGAAGACGACCACTCAAACTAAAAAGTCAAAAGTACAACGATGGCAAAATCTGGATTCGGTCTATCAAATCAATAAACCAGAGCAAATTGAGGGTAAAAACCTGTTAATCGTTGATGATGTGCTGACTACTGGTGCCACCATAGGGCAATTAGTCAGTGAAATTTCCAAATTTCCAGTAAATAACATTTTTATAGCCACCATTGCGGCAGGTCAGTGACAATAAATACTGACATAAATCATCTCATCGGTTATGTAACAAATGTTATAAAAGTCAGCATTTTTCTACTCTAGATTTACCTTTGAATTCCACTTGTAGGCATAGCGAATCGACGATTTAGATGAATTTCATGATAAATGATCAATTGCCTCGATGGCTCTGCTTCTAAGTAGAATTTTTCACCAATTTTTTAAAAGTACCATGAAAAACATCTTACTAGCCTTCACAGTCGCCACATTCCTATTTGGATGTGGTGGAAACCAGAAAAAAGCTACAACTACAGAAAAACCGACTGCTCCGGGAGAATTTGCGGAAATCACTAAGTCTGCAAGAACCATCTTCGGCGCACTGCCAGCAGTAGCAGAAAACCCCAGCAATCCAATTACTCCAGAAAAGGTAGCACTTGGAAAAGCACTCTATTTCGATACCAGATTATCAAAAGACAACACCCAAAGCTGTAATACATGCCATAACCTGGAAACCTATGGTGTGGATAACAAACCAACTTCGCCTGGAAATAATGGTGGTTTAGGTGAAAGAAACTCGCCAACTGTTCTCAATGCTGCCTTTCATATGGCGCAGTTTTGGGATGGAAGAGAACCCGATGTAGAAGCACAAGCCGGTGGCCCGATCCTCAATCCTGTAGAAATGGAAATGCCAGATGAAGCGTCCGTAGTAAAGCGACTTTCAGCGGTAGAAGATTATCAACAAATGTTCGCAGCAGCGTTTCCGGATCAGGATTCACCAATCACCTATGACAATTTGAAAAAGGCCATCGGGGCATTTGAAAGAAAATTAGTGACACCTTCTAGATTTGATGAATTTATGAAAGGGAATGATCAGGCACTCACTTCACCAGAGAAGAAAGGTTTGCAAACTTTTGTTTCCTCAGGATGTATTACCTGCCATGCCGGTAACATGCTAGGTGGTCATATGTATCAGAAATTTGGTCTATTTGGCAACTATTGGGAACACACAAAAAGTGAAAGAATTGATAGTGGAAGATATGCTGTGACAAAAAATGAGGTGGATCAATTCATGTTTAAAGTACCATCACTGCGAAACGTAGAAAAAACAGGACCTTATTTTCACGATGGTAGTATTGAAGATTTAGGAGAATCAATCAAAATCATGGCCAAACTTCAGGTAAACAAAGATTTGACAGACCAGGAAGTAGTAGAAATTGAGACATTCCTAAAATCACTGACTGGTGAATTACCAAAAGATATTTAAAATCATAACACCTGCTTATTGTTGAAATCGAGCCCAGATTCAATTGTCTGGGCTTTTTTATGTTCCACGTGAAATTAATTTGTCAAAACAGATTTTGGATATGTATAGACTAAGTGGAAAACAGCGATCAGATTTATCAAACGAAACACTACCTTCCGATCACCAGAAATATCAAACCGATCAATATTCCCCCGAGGTAAAGTGCTTTTCTTTTCACATTTTTCTCTTTGAAAATTACCGCACCAAAAAGAAACACAATCAATACATTGGATCTGCGTACCAGACTGATGATGGAGATCAAAGAATCAGGAAGCGAAATGCTGTAGAAATACAAATAATCTCCAATCAACAAAAACAAACCAATAAATGGAATCGTCCAGCGCCATTGAAATGGTGTGCTGTTTTTTCTTTTGGGATACCAAAGTAATCCAAGGATGGGGATAAGCATGAGTGTCTGATAGAACGTAAAGTATGCTTCAACAGCCATTACGTTCATTTCTCGAAGCAAAAACCGATCATATAGAGCGCTAATTGATCCGAGTAAAGTACCCAGAATCATCAACCAGAAGTATTTATTTCTTTTGAATGAAAATCCCTCCAATCTTCCCTCAGTGGAGAATAAATAGAAAAAGATGAAAATGGTCCCGCCTCCGATGGCCTGCAAGGCCGTTAATCTTTCGGAGAAAAATAAGAAAGCTCCCAGAGTAGTCCAAAGTGGTCCTGTGGATCGGATGGGAGCAAAAATGGTCAGAGGAAGATGCTTCAAAGCAAAATACGTACAGATCCAGCTGCTCAAAACGATGAATGTTTTCAGTAGCATCCTCAAGTGCCCTTCAAAATCTAAGTGAGGAACAAAAAGTAAGTGATTTGGAGTAATCAAGCCGATTTCCGAAAAACCAACAATACTTAGCATTACTAGCGAAGCAGCTACTGTAGACCAAAAAAGTGTAGGAAGTACAGCATTCTCCTGAAGCGATAATTTTTTGAAAATGTCATAAAAACCAAGGAATATTGCTGAAGCTATTGCTAGTAAAATCCACATAATTTATAAAATCAATAATCTGGCAAAGGTATATATCAGAGTTACATTTTATCTGTTCTGATCCTTTTAACTTGCCGTCAAATTTTTCCGTAATGTCCAAACTTGTTGTTGTAGCTTCTAAAAATCCTGTAAAAGTGAATGCATCTGTAGAAGGTTTCGCTAAAATGCTGCCAAAAGAAGATTTTGCATTCAGAAGTATTGATGTTTCCTCGGATGTATCTGATCAGCCGATGACAGACGAAGAAACCTTAAAAGGAGCGACGAATAGAGCTAAAAATGCTCAAAAAGAGGAACCAGAAGCGGATTTTTGGGTTGGCATAGAGGGAGGAATCCAAGATACCGATCATGGTATGATGGCTTTTGCCTGGGTGGTTATCCTATCAGCTGATCAGGAAGGAAGGTCAAGGACAAGTACATTTCACCTACCACCGAAAGTCAAAGAGTTGATTCATCAGGGAGTCGAACTAGGATATGCCAATGATCAGGTATTTGGTGAAAAAAATTCTAAACACAAAGGAGGAGCTGTTGGATCATTGACCGGAGGAGAGCTTAACCGAACAGAGTATTATGTTCAGCCCGTTCTTCTTGCCCTTGTTCCTTTTGTGAATCCAGATCTTTATTGATTCTTTCCGAATCTTCCTTTAATCTATAGTCGATATAGATTTCACCTTAATTATCAGATATTCATTATCTTCAATGTTTATCACCAATCTTAATTCAATGGAAAAAGTAAAATCACCGAGCTGGTTTATGGTAGTGGCTATCATTCTGCTCATCTGGGACTTATTTGGTATCATGGCCTTTGTGATGCAAGCCATGATGACTGAAGAAATGCTTACCGCAATGCCTGCAGAAGATCAGGAAATTTATCGAAATACCCCTTCCTGGATTACGGGAGCATATTTTGTGGCTGTTTTTGGAGCTACTTTAGGTTCTTTGGCATTGATCCTAAAGAAGAAATGGGCCATGCCACTGTTTATCTTATCATTAATTGCGGTAATTGTCCAAATGTCTTATACGCTGTTTGCAGCCGGAGTACTGGAATTAAAAGGAGCTACATCTGCAATTTTCCCGTTGATTATTGTATTTATTGGAGCATATCAAATTATCCTGAGCAATCAAGCGATCAAGAAAAATTGGATTGTCTAAATTTCTGAAAGATGGAAATGAGCAAAACCGTAGAAGAATATCTCCAGAAACATGAAGAGTACCACGTGGAACTTCACAAACTGAGAGAAATCATTCTTTCTACGGAGCTGACAGAAACGGTAAAATGGGGAATCCCAACATACACCATCAACAATAAAAACGTAGTTGGAATCGGAGCCTTCAAAAGTTATTGTGGGCTCTGGTTTTTCAATGGTTCATTTTTGAAGGACGAGTATAGGCTCCTTATCAATGCTCAGGATGGCAAAACAAGATCGCAGAGACAAATGAGATTTGATTCAATTGATCAAATCGATGAAAAGATCATTCGGGAATATTTACTGGAAGCCATTCAGAATCAGAAAGACGGAAAAGAAATCAAACCGGAAAAGAAACCGCTCATCATTCCTGATGAAATGAAGGAAGTATTAAGCAGTGATGCAGAACTGTCAGAAGCTTTCGAATCATTGACACCCGGATGCAAAAAGGAATATGCTGAGTATATCAGTGATGCGAAAAAGACCGTAACACGACTCAGAAGATTAGATAAAATCATCCCAATGATTAAAGTGAAGCAAGGGCTTAATGACAAGTATAAAGCTTAGATAAAACTAAACTCCTCCAATTCATCGGCCTGTTCCTCGAAATTTTCCTTTGCCGAAGGCTGATCCCCTACTTTGTTCCAATTTCTTCCCATTAGGATTAGCATGATGCAATTCAGTACTAATAGAATTACAAACTTGAGATAAGACTTTTTCTTTTTTGGACTCATAGTATTGTTGTTAGGGGTATAACGCTTAATTAACGAAAAACAGTATTTGTCAACAATCAGGCCAAAATCATATCACTTTTAAATAATTGCTCGAATTTCAGGAATAGAGCTAATTTTAGCCGATGAATCATTCTTACCCCAACATCAAACAATCCTTCGGGATTTTTGGAATATATCTGGCAGCAACATTTTTGATGGCAATGATCACCATGTCTGCAGCTCATCAGCCAGCATTTGTGTTTGTAAACATGCTGGCGATCAATGTCATTACGATCATGGTTGCTCTGAAATTCAAATCAGCCGAGATGTCCTTCCTATTTGATGGACAAAAAGAATTTAAGTGGATCTATTTACCGATTCTGGCGATCATTGACCTGGCTTTCATTTTGATCATGGATCCAATAATCAGCCTGGTACCAATGCCTGAATTTCTTGTCAAAATATTTGAAGAAAGCATCAAAATCAATGTTTGGGGTTATTTGTCTGTGGGGATTCTTGCTCCAGTGACAGAGGAGTTGCTTTTTCGCAAGGTCATGTTACCCGGACTGGTTAAAAACTATGGTGTGAAAAAAGGAATTATTTGGTCTGCTGCCTTTTTCGCGATCTTTCATATGAATCCATGGCAGGGAGTAAGTGCCTTTCTCATTGGAATTTTTCTAGCTTGGGTTTACCTCAGAACGGAGAACATCTGGCTTTGTATTTTCCTTCATTGGTTTAATAATACTTTGGGATTCCTGATGCTGGCACTTTCTGGGGATATTACTTTCTCATTGACTAATCTGTTTGACAATAACCTAATCATGATAGGTATCATGTTTTTGTCGGCTGTGTGTTTGTACTTTTGCATCAAATATTTGCAATCGCTATTGAGCACAACCCCAATTACTACATGGAACGAAGACCCAGAAGAAACCGAGCAACAGCAGCCATAAGAAATCTTTCTCAGGAAACTCATGTCACTGCAAGTGATCTGATTTTCCCTCTTTTTCTTTTAGAAGGAAACAACAATCGGACTGAAGTTGCTTCTATGCCGGGAATTCACAGGCTTAGCATCGATTTGATGTTGAAAGAAATAGAAGCTTGTCTCAAACTAGGTATTCAGGGGTTCGATGTTTTTCCTGTAGTGGAAGAATCCTACAAGGATAAAATGGCTACCAAAAGCTACGACAAATCCTTTTTCTATCTTAAAGCTCTGGAAACGATTAAAAAAGAATTTCCGGAAGCGATGATTGTCACTGATGTGGCGATGGATCCATATAGTTCTGATGGTCATGACGGGATTGTAGAAAATGGCCAAATCCTAAACGATGAAACACTGGAAGTTTTGGGAAAAATGGCTGTGGCACAGGCTGAGACAGGAATTGACATGGTCGGCCCCAGTGACATGATGGATGGTCGAGTTGGATATTTGCGAGAAGTGCTGGATGATGCAGGTTTCCATAATGTGGGCATCATGTCTTACACAGCGAAATATGCGAGTGCATTTTATGGTCCTTTCCGTGATGCATTGGATTCTGCTCCGAAATTCGGTGATAAGAAGACTTATCAAATGAATCCGGCCAACAGAAAAGAAGCCCTGATTGAAGCAGAGCTTGATTTTATTGAAGGAGCAGACGTGATGATGGTGAAGCCGGCTTTGGCATATCTGGATATCATTTCTGATCTGAAAGCCAATTATGATCTACCGATTGCTGCCTACAATGTGTCTGGTGAATATGCCATGATCAAAGCTGCCGGATTGAAAGGTTGGCTGGATGCGGACAGAGCACGAGATGAAGCATTGATGTCGATCAAGCGAGCTGGTGCCGACATGATATTGACATATTTTGCGAAGGAGTATATGGAAAGCAAAATTGCGAATTCGCAATTCTAATCAACAGGAAGAACCATCGTTATTTCAAGAAACTCAAACATGAAAACCTACGCCATTTCCGGATTAGGAACAGATGACCGTATTTTTTCTGAGCTTGTACTCGATTTTGAATTGACAATTTTGCCATGGATCAAGCCAGAACCTAAAGAGTCATTTCATGAATATGCATTAAGATTTTCTGAAAGATTTAATGAAAACGAGCCATTCAATCTGATTGGTGTCTCATTTGGTGGTATGTTGGCTCAGGAAATCAACCAAATCAAAAAAGCCGAAAAAGTGATATTGGTTTCTTCGGCAATCTCAAGAACAGAAATTCCGCTCCTTTTTAGAATTGGCTTGGTATTAGGGATTCATAAAGTATTGTCAGGTGATACTCAACCGCCAGAATTTCTGATTTCACATTATTTCGGGCTGAAGCAGCAGAAGCATCGTGAAATGCTAAAATCTATCATGAATGATATGGATCCTGACTTCTTGAAATGGGCATTATCCAAAATCTCCACGTGGAACAGTCCACAACCTTCAGAAAACCTATATAGAATCCATGGTACATCAGACAAGATTCTATATTGCTTCTCCAATCACAATACACAATTGGTAAAAGATTCTGGTCATTTCGTGTCTGTCGAACGGGCAGATGAAGTGAGCAAGCTTTTAAATAAAATGATCCAGACCAGTTAGCAGTCAGTCGTTCGTGTGGTTGTAATTGGTTAACTTCCAAGAATGTCTCATTTTGATCAAGAATTATTGATCACTCACTTAACCAACCAACTAGATGAAACTCCTATCATTCGCTGTTTTACTAAACTTTCTTTGCTTCAACAGTTTAGCACAAACCTTACCATCCTCTATTAAACTCAAAGACATTCCGGCAGGAACATTCACTATGGGCAGCAATTCACTTACTGGTTTACCAGATCAGCAAGCCGCGGCTCCAGAACATCAAGTCTCTATAAGTGCATTTACCATGTCTGAAGCAGAAATCACTAACACACAGTATGTTGAATTCCTCAATTCTGCTTTGAATGATGGTTTGATAGAAATAGTAACGGGATCCGCTGGCCCGGATAATGGACTAAAACTTGTGGCCGGTACAGCTTCTTCAGCTTACAATGGCAAAGTATTGTACAATCTTGATGGTACTCGTGTGATGAAAGATCACGACAATGCTGATAGTGATAACAATGAATTTACTGGTGTAATCGAACCGGAAAACCCTCTGAACACTTCCTATATCGGTTTCAATTCTTCTTCCAATCAATTTTATGTCAAAAACCCACATGATGCCTCGGACTTCAATTGGTACGACCTATGCGATTATTACGATTATGGAACTACCCAAGGCACTTATGAAACCACACTAAAGAACGATTTCGATGATTGGAGCGGGTCAGGCAACAATTCTTCAGATGAATTGGAAGGTTGGACAGCACAGAATCCTGCTGGAGCAACTAAGTTACCGTCACAAGCAGAAGTAGCAGAATGGCCGGTTACTTTTATTAGATGGTGGGGAGCGTGGGGCTTTGCTGATTATTACGGCATGAATTTACCGACAGAAGCACAATGGGAATACGCAGCAAAAGCTGGTCAAAACTTCGAGTATGCTGTATATGATGGCAGCACAGTATCTGATGCCAACTGGAATGTAGCGGAGCAACATCCATCTACCGGACATGTCAGGGCGGCCGTGAGTGGAACGGCTAACCCATTCGGTTTATACAATCTGGCAGGAAATGCCTGGGAGTGGATTCGCGATAATTATGTGGAGCCGTATAGCACAAGTGCTGTTACGGATCCGTTTATCGAAGAGACAGGATCTACGCTAAGGTGCTGGAGAGGAGGATCATGGAATTATCATCAAGCCACCTTACAATCAGCAATTCGGTTTTCGGATCAGGAAGACCGGGGAAATGATCATTTTGGGTTTAGAATAGTAGGTGAAGTAGAATCAACAGGAACTACTCTTGGATTTGGAATGAATTCTGATCAAATCAGAATTCATGCTACAGATAGAGAAATAGAAGTTAAAAAGAACCTTTCAGGAAATCATAGAATCAATATTCACGATTTGTCTGGCCGTAGGATATTTTCAGAATCAGTATTTTTCAAGAATGGCCAGGTAAAAATCCAATCGGATTTAAAAACTTCAAAAGTTTACATTTTAACCCTTGGTGAAGAAAAGATCAAGTTTGTTTTGAAATAATATTAAAAACTTCATAGTCGCTCGGCTTTGCCGAGTGACTGTTATTGATTTGGCTGAGCCAAAGAGTATAATACTTCTCTGGTTTCAGTTATCAAACTGAAATTCCTCAAAGTCTCAGACTTTATTAACTATCGGAACAATTTGCAAACTAGTTCCAGAGGAGTTGTGAAAGTATTAAAGATTATTTATTTGGATTTCAACACCACACCAAAACGGCTTTTTCTTTAGCAACTCCAACGGTTACTTTTGATCCGGCATTGAAAGAAAGAAAATCTGCCTCAATTCCATCGCTGAAAATAATGCCATTATTGAGCATTTCGGACTGTATTTCCAAAGGTTGATTATTTGTTATTGTCCCAAACCCTATTCCAACCTGAGTAACCTGACTCATAAAAGGTTCCCTCACCACAAAAATCAATTTTTGAGCATCCCAATCAAGTTTTGCTTGCTGGTGTTTCGTTTTTTGTCCGGTGAATTGGTTCATATTGTAAGCCATATTGAAAATAGAGCTTAACCAACCAGAGGAACCGGCACCTGTTGAAATGATTATTCCACTCGATGATTGAAATTCTTTTTTCCCTTGAAAACTGATAAAATATCGAGCAGAAACATGACTTGATGCTCCAATATAAAAATCATTAAAAGCGAGTAGTCTTTGTCCGTCTTGCAATCGAGCTTCTGCCATCGTAACACTTTTCAGTATAGCTGAGTCTTTTGCCAGATCATTAACACCCGTGATAAAGTTGTTTGAGTTGAAAGGAAGTAACACTCCATCATATTGACCTGGATCAGGGTTGATAGCAATAATTGCTTGTCCATTTACATATTTTGCAGTATTGGCTACCAGCCCATCCTGACCAATCACAATGATTAAATCTTCTGCCGTGAAAATATAGGTAGGCAAAAAGCTGCGATTCAGGGTCTTAGTTTTGAAAAGTGATGAAACCTTGTTTTCTACTATTTTTAAGGATTTATAGAACTGATCGTGTTCATCCTGAAAATGATCAAAATCTGATCCAAGCCTTTCTATATAAAACCTGGCTTGCTCTTTCGAATTAAATCTTTCTATGAGTTGTTCAAGCCGGGTTTTGTCACGAATGATTATTGCTCTTTCAAACTGCATAGGACTACTTTTTGGTGCTGAGTATGGAATTCAACAATTCAGGAGAAATATTGATACTTCCTATTTTATCAGCATTTTCAGCTAATTCTCTAAAAGCGAGTGCGATGTTGTCTTTTGCTTCCATACCTTTTGAATTAATGGCCAGAAGTGTCTTCCAATCGAGAGATTCGTACGGACGGAGAGTAGCAGAAAGCACATATTCTTTGGCGTCAGCTTCTTTCTTTTCATTTTCTACTTTCAGGCCAATCATCTCTGTACGTTGTTTTTCGATAGCAATTGATGATGCCATTTTCATTTCCTGGAGTTTTTGATCGTTTTGTTGTTTGACCACTTCTGTTTCCATCTGCTTCTCAGCAATTTGTTTTTGTTTCTCTTCAACAGCTATCTCAGTGTTCAACTCACTCTCTTTAATCATTCGTTCTTGCTCTACAGCAAAATTTCGTCTTTCATAAATTGCTTGATCTGCTTCTTTTTGAAGAGATTCACGGGTTTGGGCCTCCAGAGCTCTTGACATTTCCGGGTTAGGAATTACACCCAATACATTTACGCTGAGAATTTCCAAACCAAGCATTTTCACAGTTTTGGAATGCTGAACATGAGAAAGGATGTATTCTTCTATTTCGCTCAACTTCCTAAGCGATTCTTTGAGATTCAATTGTTGAATAATTGAGGCACTGGCGGTTTGGGCTTCATTGATAATTCTCTGATGTATTTTATCTGGATCATCTTTCAAAAACTTGCCCTTACTATTCACTGTAAAATCGAGTGTTTCTGCCAACTGCTTTGGTTCTACAATTTTATAAGTGATTTGTCCCTGAACGGAAACCTCCTGATAATCCTTAGTACTCTCTTTGAATACGAACTGAAAATCATTGCTTTCCAAGGGAATGGAGACAATCGATGAATTGGGAGAGAAATAGAAAAATGAGAGCCCTCTTCCTTCTTTTTTGACTTTACCATTTTTGTAATGGATTACGTGATTCATGGAATCAAAGCTGATGTAATTAAATCCGAACATAGTTGCTAGTGTTTAATGTTAAACTTGTTTGCGTTATTTATACGCAAATATGCTGTTACGGATTCATATAAATATCATTAGTTTGCGTTTTATTTACACAAAACATTTAACACATTGATTTACAGCGTACTAAATTTCAAAAAGAATTCCCTCAGACTTTAATTGGAAGTATCTTTCTTTATTGAATTTGAATAGATTGGCAGGTCTTCCCGCACCTCGTGATACTTTTTCATCTAATTCATCGAGCATTCCAAAGCTCAATATTTTCTTTCTGAAATTGCGTCTATCAATAGGACGACCTAAAAGTGTGGAATACAGGTTTTCTAGATCAGAGAACGGAAATCGCTCATCCAATAATTCAAAACCAATTGGTTCGTAGGTGATTTTTGCACGGACCCTATCAATTGCTTTATTCAAAATATTTTGATGGTCAAAAGCCAAAGGAGGTAAATCATTAATATCAAACCATTCCGCTTTTTCTGCATCTGTTGCAGCACCAATTTTATAGGTGTCAGGACGAACAAGACCAAAATATGCTACTGAAATAACTCTAGACCGAGGGTCTCGATTCGGATGACCGAAAGTGTATAGCTGTTCCAGATAATCCATGATGATTCCTGTCTCTTCGGTCAATTCACGGTAGATAGCATGTTCCAGTGACTCGTGGTTTTTTACAAAACCTCCCGGAATTGCCCACTCTCCTTGATAAGGAGCAAACTTTCTTTTAATCAATAGTACCGAAACCTTAGGTTCTGGATCATATCCAAAAACAACAGCATCGACACTTACTTTTATGTCCTGTTCCATAATTGCGTAATTAAAACACAAACATACAAATAAAGCGTCTGGTCATATATGATGAAGATTTTATAGTTTTAAAACTGATTAACTATTCAATAAACCACTAGCATCCCAACATGTCCACCACCACCATTGCGATTCTTCCTTTCGTAAATATGAGTTCTGATGAAGAGAACGAGTATTTCTGCGATGGAATGACCGAAGAAATCATCAATGCCTTAGCCAAAATTGATCACTTAAAAGTTACGTCCAGAACATCATCGTTTTTCTTCAAAGGCAAAAACATGCCTATACAGCAGGTGGCAGAAGAACTGAATGTGGAAGTAATCCTGGAAGGAAGTATCAGAAAAGGAGGAAATCAGGTGAGGATCACGGCGCAGTTGATACAGGCGGCAGATGATTTTCATTTTTGGTCAGAGACGTGGGATCGCAAACTGGAAAATGTATTTGAAGTTCAAGATGAAATTAGTCTTGAAATCGCTTCGAAGGTAAGGGAGCAATTTGGTCACTTTGAAATTTCCGAACACCTTGTTACGCCTCAAACCACAAATATCGATGCATATCAGCTTTCTCTGAAAGCGCGTCATCTTTTCAATAAATGGAACCCTGAAGATGTGAAAACATCGATCTCCATGTTTGAGGAAGTCATCAAAATGGATCCGAAGCATACCGAGTCTTATGTTGGGTTGGCGGATGCCTATAGCTTTATGGCCACAACGACTTTCATGCCACCAGAAGTGGCCTGGCCGAAATCAGTGGAATACACACACATCGCCTATGAATTGGATCCGAAAAATGCGGGAGTTCATTATTTGCTGGCCAATCTGGCTTTTTTCCAAGACTGCAATTTCCAGCTGGCGTTCGAACATGGTCTGAGAGCGGTAAAATACAAGCCGAGTTACCCGGAGGCTCAGCAATATCTAACATTTCTCTACATTCAGGTAGGAGATATGGAGACCGCCAAACACCATTTGCAACTGGCTTTGGGTATTGATCCCTTAAGTCCGGGTACTAAATTTTATCTCGGTTATTATCAGTATCGCTCTGGTGATTTTGAAGCTGCTTTGACCACTATGAACAAACTGTTGGATGAAAACCCATTGAATATTCCGGCATTTATTGTGCGTTTCTATGCTTTGCTGATGCTGGATAGGTGCGAGGAGGTGTTGGAATCAGTAAAAAACACCCCTGAGAGCATTCAGATTCCTGATGAGTTGCTGGGGGTTGAATGTCTGGCCTATATCAAAATGGGAGATTCGGAAAACCTGGCCAATGCCTTGCCGAGATTAGAATCAGCTGCCAATAACCCAATGTCTTTTCAGGCACATTCTTATTTGTTTCTGGCCTATATCAATAGTGGACAATTAGATGAGGCTTTTGCTCTTTTGGAAAGAAGCCTCGAAATGAAATCTTCGATCTTCCTATTGAGCTATTCTGATCCATTGACAGCAAAAGCGCGAAAGGACCCGAGATATCCGCAATTCGAAAGTCGGATTTATGGTACTGAAATACCAAAGGAAGTCGAAAAGCCGAAAAAGCACGATTTGTTAGAGGCAAATGTGGCTGAAGAATATGTGACGAAAGTGCAATCGTACATGACTTCTGAAAAGGCATTTCTCAATCCGGAACTGAACCTTCGTGGACTGGCAGAGCGTTTGGAAATTCATCCGAACCAGCTTTCCTGGGTAATCAATGAAAAAATCGGCAAGCGATTCAATGAGTTTATCAACCAATACCGAATCAATCATTTCAAGGTATTGGCCAAAGACCCTTCCAATTCTCATATTTCGCTGGTGGGTCTGGCATATGAGAGTGGTTTCAACTCTAAAACCGTCTTCAACACTTTCTTTAAAAAGCAGGAGGGCATCACCCCTAGCCAGTTTTTGAAAAGTGTGTGATAATCTTTCTTTCTAATAATTGGTCCTACTTTGTCATCTTAGAAAATCTATTTGGATAACCCCGACCCTAAAGGGAGTCAAATTGATTTTCGTCTTTCCTTTTATGAATAAAAGGCGCCCAGCCCGGGGGTAAAAAAGGTGAAGATGACAAAGTAGAATTAGTATAAAATCAACTTTTAACCCCACCCATCCTTCGGAACGCCGAACCGCCCTTATAAAGGGGAGGAGCACGGCGAGTGGTGCCTTTAGGCGGAGGAGTTTCCGTTCGAATTTGTAAATCGGAACTCCTTACATTTTTATCAGAACACAGACGTACTGTATTGCCATTTCATTTGCATCATAATCATTTGAAAAAACTCAAAACGAAAAGATCATGAATGCTCAAAAAATGAAAGCTATTGTCGCGACAGGTTACGGTTCGCCGGAAGTATTACAATTACAAGAAGTTGATAAACCTACTCCCTCACCTACTCAGGTATTGGTAAAAGTAGAAGCCACATCAGTCACTACTGCTGATGGAATGATGAGAACAGGAACTCCATACATCGGGAGATTATTTATCGGATTGACAAAACCAAAGAAACCAATACCAGGAACAGGATTTGCCGGAGTAGTAGAATCTGTTGGAAATGAGGTTACTCAATATAAGGCAGGAGATCGCGTATTCGGTGAAACAAAGATGAATTTCTGTGCCAATGCCGAGTATTTGGTAGCGGAAGAAGCTGGCGTAATGCTTCACATGCCGGAATCAATGAAATATCAGGAAGCGGCGGTTTACTGTGATGGACACCTTACTTCTATCAACTTTTTGAAAGAATTGGCTCAAGTGAAGCCGGGTCAAAAAGTATTGATTAATGGAGCTTCGGGAAGCTTAGGAACATCAGCGGTTCAGTTGGCAAAATATTTCGGAGCGCATGTAACTGGAGTTTGCAGTACCACCAATGTAGGCCTAGTGAAATCATTGGGCGCTGATGCGGTGATCGATTACAAAACCACAGACTTCACAAAATCGGAAAACAAATACGATATCATCTATGACACCATTGGCAAAAGTTCATTTGGAGCATGCAAGGAAACACTTGCTGAGGAAGGTCAGTATATCACACCGGTTCTAAAGCTTTCCGTTTTGGGTGAAATGATCCTATCCTCTATTAAGGGTAAAAAGAGAGTAAAATTCGAAGCGACAGGATCGCGCAAAGCAGATTACTTGAGAAACTTGTTACAGGAATTGGTTGAAATTTTCAAATCAGGCCAACTACAGACAATCATTGACAGACAGTATCCATTGTCCAAAGTAGCTGAAGCTCACCAATACATTGGCGAAGGTCACAAAAAGGGAAATGTCATTGCTTTCAACTGAACACAATCATTGTGTGGCAAAAAGTAGGTACCAGATTGATGTCAATCTGGTACCATTGATAATTAACTTCCTTATAGTATAAAACCAGCATTTTGTTGAAAATTGGTTTCCAGAGGATTTAGGTTCTCAACAAAAACCCCGGATTATCCGGGTAAAGTGGTGCAAAAATGGTTTCGCTCACTTAAAGTGACGCCAAAGCGTCTTCTACACTTTTCGCTAGAGAAGTAGTAGGTCTTCCGATCAATTGTGATAATTGAGTTCCTTCATCATACAAATCCCCCTGTGAAGCACTCACATCCCAGTTGGCAATCGCGTCAGCAAACATTTCTGGCAACCCAACTTGCTTCAAAATGGCTGCATAATCAGCCTCAGGAAGGTTTTGGTAAGGAATCTTTTTTCCTGTTTGTTTAGAAATCTCAGCGGCAAGCTCCGATAGCGTATAAGCAACATCTCCTGACAGCTCATAAACATTTCCTTTGTGGCTCGCATCGCTTACCACTACTGCTGCAGCTTCTGCAAAATCCTTTCTGGCTGATGAAGCAATCTTTCCTTCTCCTGCGCTACCCACGAAAGCACCATTCGCAACTGCTCCTCCTATTGATCCTGTATAGTTTTCTGTGTACCAGCCATTGCGAAGCACTGTGAAGTCAATTCCAGATTCGGCAAGCGCTTTTTCTGTCGCTAAATGCTCGCCAGCCAGGCTGATCGTAGAAGTATCAGCTTTCAAAATGCTGGTATAAACAATCCATTTTACACCTGCAGATTTTGCTGCGTCGATCACATTTCCGTGTTGTCTTGCTCGCTGGCCAATTTCATTACTTGAAATCAACAACAAATGATCTATGTCTTCCAAAGATGCAGCATCTGCAGATTCATAGTCAAACTTTCTGGTAGCCACGCCAAGGTCAGCACCTTTTTCAGGGTTTCTTACTAAAGCCACAATGTCTTCGGATGGAACAAGAGTAGATAAATGGCTGATGACAAATCTTCCTAGTTGTCCGGTTGCAGCAGTAACGCCTATTTTCATTTTATTTCGATTTTGATGTGTTTGAATAATAATTACTAATGCATAGTTACTTACTTTTGGTAAGTATAGTTGTCGTTTTTGCAGGATATTTTTAGCAGAAACCTGGGAGAAAGCGACTTACCTTAAGGTTAGAAATGCTGATTATCAATAAGATATGAGAGAAGAAATTTTAAAAAAATTTGAGGACGCGGATAACTGTCCTGTTAGAAATGTATTGGATCGGATAGGAGACAAGTGGTCGATGCTTGTGATTTTGGTATTGGAAGAGGGAGAAACCTTGCGTTTCGGAGAGATCCATAAAGTGATTGGCACCATTTCACAGAAAATGCTCACAGTAACTTTGAAATCTCTGGAGGCAGATGGCCTGGTGAGCAGACAAGTGTATGCACAGATTCCTCCAAAGGTAGAATATGAATTGACCGAGCGAGGTAAATCTTTGTTGCCGCACCTTCACGGTCTATTAGGCTGGGCCAAGGAAAACCAAATTGAGATCCGATCTTCGAGAGAAGTCTATGCCATGAGCAATTGATTTCTAGTTTTGAACGTCACCTTTACCGAATGCTATTTCTTCAGATGCTTCGCCTTGGGCTCAGCATGACGACTAATATTTAAACGTCTCTTATAGCAAATGCAAAGAGTCTCTCGGGATAATGAAATCAATTCACTACTTTGGTCTGATAAACCATTATCAATGAACCGCCTTGTTATTTTAAGTTTTGTGTTGTTGGTGAGTTGTGCCAGGAAACAATATGCCAACTACTATGATTCTGTGATAAATTCATCGGATTCTATTGATACAGAACAGGAAGTCAATTATCTCTCATCAAGGCCTTTTCAGGTGATTTGGGCTGATTCTGTGCTAAACCTTAGAAGTGGACTATATCTGGAACCCATGGATTATCCTTTAGCTATGGATTCGATTTCCATGACTGAAGAATCACACTTGATCTTAGCGCATCACTCTGGTCAGTTTTTAGAATTTGAAGATCCAGATACAATTTCAATTGAAGACATTTCTCATAGGTTTGTTCAAGAAGATAGCCCGGACCGGATTCCCAATCAAACGAGATTTCAAATCCAAGGATTGTTTTCTGAAAAACCATTAACGATTAAAGAACCTAGTAGAATTCTTCAAGGAACAACTTTCAAGTGTAACTCTCCAGCTATTGGACTTACTTACCCGCTTTGTACATATGAACATCTAAGTAATTTCTATCCCAGGGTATTCATCTCTTGGGAGCCTAATTATGAAAATCCCTCAGAATTATATGAGATTATTATAGTCAATATTTTTGACGAAATAGTTGATACTCTTCATGTAACCGGTAACTCGCTTTGGGTTGACTTTTCGAAATATGACAATTTGGGTTCGTACAAAGCCTTGTACGTTTTAAGGATTGTAGATGCCAATAACCCTGAAATGGATTCAGATTTGTTTGGGTTCGAGTTATTTGGAATTAGGGAACAATTCTTAGGTAAAACCAGAACCATTCCCGTTCATTTTTTGAAATATGGTTATAAATCAGAGATGTATGGAGACTTAATTTATGCAGAACAAATGTTCAAGCTATCTGCACTGATTAGTACCAAAAAGGCTTATCAATTCTTCTACGATCAGTTCAGGGTTCGACATGGCTTGAAATGAAATTTCGTCAGATGGTTCGCCTTGAGGCTCAGTATGACGACCAAATTTTTAAACGTCACTCAGAGCGAATGCGAAGAGTCTCTTGGGACAAATTGAAATCAATTCACTACTTTGGTTTGATAAACCATTATCAATGAACCGCCTGTTGATTGTATTTTTTGTGTTGTTGGTGAGTTGTTCGCAGAGAATAACACCGACTTTCCCATCATATTATGAGAAAGACCCTACGGTTTTAACGCATCCTTTTCAGGTACTTTATGCAGATGGTGTCACCAATGAGAGAACGGGAGAACCCATAGAAAACAAAGAATTGCTTCCCGAATGTCAAAAACTCAAAATATCAGAAGAAGGAATTTTGATTGTGGCACATCACACAGGAGCTTTCACTGAAGTGAGAGGTGTTACTGCGGTTTACGTGAGTGATATTTTGGAAAGTGTCTTAACCAGAATACAGAAATTTGAATCTTCCGATTTGAGTTATCGAATTGATACCGATAGACTTTTTATTGATTCTTTTGAAAAGAATATGTTATCGGTAGCGGTTTCGTGTGTACCTACAAATTCAATTCGATTATGCCTGCCTAATGAATTGGACGTTCCAGCAAACTTTGATGAATTCTGTTTGAACTGGTTTCTAAGAGACACTGTCCAATCGGGAATATATGATGTAATCATTTATAACATCTTTGATGAAGAGATTTATAAAACGACCGTATCCGGTAACTCAGCACGCATTAATTTCAATGATTTTAGATATGACATGGGTTTGTACATTTTAGAAGTAAGAGATGCCAAGGATGAAGATTTGAATTCTAATAAAGTTGGAATCAAGGAATCCGAAAACACATATTATTTCCCGACCCTATGTATAGATGATAATGCCGCGTATGCTCTGGAAACGGCATATTATACTGAGCAAAACTTTAGCCATTCAAGGTTTTATTATGAGACCATTCTGAATTACTACCAATTAGCCGCAGACCTCTCTGATCATCCATTTTATGATCAGATGTTGGAAAACTTCAGAAAACGAAGTGGATTGGAGTAACTATTAAAGTCGCTTGGCTTTGCCGAGTGACTGTTATTGATTTGGCTCAGCCAAATGAATAATTCTTCTCTGGTATCAGCTTAAACAGAAACTCTTCTACAACCGACTACTTCAATAACAGCCACCACCGGTTACCGAATACCAATTCACCGATTGCCAAAACTCCTCAGCACTTTTCCTGAATGAATCACTTTCCCTTCAGTACTAACCTTGTAAAAGAGTAGACCGCTGGCATTGGATAATTCTTCACCAGAAAACTCCACCTCAGAGAGCCCCGATCCGACCATAGATTTTTCAGCGACTATCTGCCCCATCACATTGGTCAAAGTGATATTTACCTTCTGATCACCCTCTAAGCTGAAAGCGATCTTAAGAGTTTCCGAAAAAGGATTGGGAAAGGCATTAAATCGAGAATTATCATTAGGAGAATTTAGAATGGTAGATTCATCCACGTAAAAGCTCTGCTCTTCTCCATAGCTGATACCCCGATCGTTTTCTGCGTAAGCCACATAATAATAGGTTCGATCAGCTTTCAAATCACTTAGCACCACCTCAAAATTCGGCTCGCCACTCCAGAGCTTTTCTCTTTCTCCGGTTGTGATCGCATTTGGTTTGTTGGACCAATAAAACCCCTGATGCCAAATTGCGGCATTTCCATCATCTAACAACTGACCTGATATAATTACCGAATCTTTATTGATCACTTCAGCATCCACAGTTTGCACTAATGGAGTAGACAGGTTTAGTTCATTGATCGCATTGATCTGAGAGTCCAGCCAGGTAATTCTTTGCTCAATCCAGCTTTTCAAATACCATATTTCATTTTCATAGCTTCCACCTACAAAATTATTGGGCCATACCCAGTTGCTGAGGATATTCCAACGCTCAAAGTTTCTTACTTGAGCTTCTGAGAGATGATTTGCCACAGAATCAATATAAGTATT
The DNA here is from genome assembly GCA_030425425.1 of Bacteroidia bacterium. Lineage (GTDB taxonomy): Bacteria > Bacteroidota > Bacteroidia > Cytophagales > Cyclobacteriaceae > Marinoscillum. Next base: position 59,402 of record JAUIAO010000007.1, read on the forward strand.
TAATGAATCGATATTCAAGGGACCCTGTCGGAGTTCCTGCCATCGATATTTAATCATTGATTCAAAATAGGGATCACTACGAAACCTATCCCACCAGAACGGAACCTCATATGCATCTCCACGACCAATTCCATCTGCTGTCCAACCATTAGTATCACCTGCCCCGAAGAAATTACCATTTCCAAAACAAATATTGTAATCCCAAAAGGGAGTCATTTTGAGCCTGCCGCCTTTACTATCCTTGTCTTTATGGAAAAACACACTTACTCTGTATCCGTCCAAATCCCGAGCAACTTCAGTAATAATGAAATAATCTATAAATGATTTCACATCGATATAAGGACGATAACCCAGATCAGGGTCTCGATAATTAGCACCATTGAGAGCATGTTCAAAATTCGTGACGTATTCCCGAATGTAATTTCGCTGATGGTCTGACATCTCATCATATTTCGGGTCTACATAGGAAAAAGGCACATCTACACTACCCGTGCGGCCCATGTACGGAGAATTCCAGCTGCCATACTGATCTCGGTCTATGCTAATGATATATCCTCCGGTTAGCTGATCACCCACAGTATCTTCCGGGTTGAGCCTGGCAATGTCTACTCTGTTTTTATCAATTTTGATTTTCTCTGTGAAGAGGTATATGCCCTGATACTCGCCATTAATTACAAGCTCTATAAACTCAGTCCTTGGGTGCCAGCCAAGCCCGAAACTGTTGCCCAAATGATAGGCCAACGCATTTCTCATCAGAGACTTGTCAGAATATGGGCCGTGCAGTACCCAATCGTTTTCTGCGGGCATGCCCAATATTTCTAGATTATTGTTCTCACCATCTTCCAGCCTTGTTTCTAAGCCATATCCTTTTTTAGGAAAATTCTGAGAAGTAAAACCACGAATTTCAATACCAGCATATCCATTATAAGTGTAAGATGTATCTGTAAAATCATTCAACCCGTCTTCATTGTCGATGACCTGCAAAATCACCTCAATTTTGGGCTCATCCCGAATAAAATCTCCCTGAGTATTGATTTTGACTATAGGTAAATTACTTTTCAATGGTCCCTGAGGTGCAATAAACCAGTCCGGAGTAGATTGATAAACCAAGTCATTCGAATCAATTTCTGCATGAAGAAACACACGCCCCGACATATCAGAGGATTGGTCACTTATGTTCATTATATGAACAGCCAGGATGTTTTCTCCGGATTTTAGAATAGTAGGGTCCAAAGTATATCGCTCCGGATTGTTCCCACGATACATAATGGCTTCTCTATCTGATGTTACGCTACCAAGTCTGGCGGGTGTACCTTCCAGAAGATTGACTGATCTGGCAACTTCCTCCCCATTCACATAGGCCACAAATGCATCGTCATAGTCAATATCAAGTAACAGCTGGCTGATCGTAAGTGAAGAAGGAACTTTGATCGATTTTCGCAAATACACTGAAGGTGTGCCGTAAGGTACTGATGTATTGTCATCCCTATCAGCATACCCAAACCCACCAATGGCAGAAGACCAGTCCTGATCGTTGAAATCACTTTGCATCCAGTCTGATGCTGGTTCAGAATCAGGAATGAGATAATTGAAATTATCAGTTTCCAAAACCATACTTTCCCAATGAAGCTGCGCTTCTAAATTCAAAAAACCAAAGACCACTAAGCAGGCACTGATCAAAAACCTCATCAATCCGAATAATTTAGTTAATATAAATCCTAATATAGATAAAGGGCAAAAAGGGTCAATCGTAACAATAATTGACTGTCTTTTTATCAATTATCTGAATTCGCTAATTTTTCAGATCTAATCTGCATCATAAATGGATAAAAGTCAGCTTTGGCAAAAAATCAAACGATTTGAGATCAGCGACCCCTCATCTGCATTTTCTTTTACAGATCGATTGGCACGCGAAAACGGGTGGACACTAGAGTATTCGCTCAGAGTCGTATTGGAGTATAAAAAGTTCATGTTTTTGATCTGTATTGCAGAACACCCCTGCACTCCTTCTGACGAAGTGGATCAAGCCTGGCACCTTCACTTGCTTTATACTGAATCCTACTGGGATGATTTTTGTGCCAACACAATTGAGAGGAAAATCCATCACGGCCCTACTAAAGGAGGTTCGTCTGAGAAGGTCAAATACCATGATCTTTATGAAAAAACCAAACAATTATACCTCGACACATTCGAAAAACAACCACCATCGGATATCTGGCCAGACACCAGGCGACGGTTTGGTTGGGTAAGGTTTCAGAGAGTCAACCTGCACACACATTGGGTTTTGAAAAAATTAAAAATCTGACCCATGAAGTACTTGTCTAATCATACTCCGGCGGAGAACTTTTTGGTTTTGAACGAAAATGAATCAAAACTAAAAGACATACTCAAATTGACATTTGCTGATTTATTATTGAAAAAAGTCCTGAAACTTTATGAAATAGAGGTACAATCACACCCAAGAAGCCCTGTCAGGTTATTGAAATATGTTTCTATCGGTGAAAATTTCGCGAACTATCAATCCTGTACGCATGAGGAAGTTTTTCTTTCTGCTTTTCGCCCCGATATGGAAATTGAAATATATTTCAATCACCTGGTAAAAAGCAGTATTCAAGCTTCGAAGAGCTTGCGTTCGTTTTATTTTAGTACACTCATTAAATCAGCATCCATAATTGAATACTTTCACAATGATTGGTTTACAAGACTTACAAGAGATATCTCTCTTAATAAAAGAGGTAAATCTTTGAAAAGAATCATTCAATCTGAAATTGAAGAGCTGGAAAAAGAATTATCTCAAATTACTCATGATGATAAGGCCAAAGCTTTTGACCTCATTAGTCAATTACAAGGTAATATTTATTTAATTCCAGGGTTTGAGCCAGAGGTTTTATCGAACATCAATGAAGAATTTGAGGAGACCGAAACCTGGCAAACCACAGGCGGGTTTGGATGCTCATCTTTTGGAGACGCTTCTTTTGATGGGGCTTTTGACGGAGCAGATTCCGGAGGATCTAGTGGATGCAATGGAGGTGGCTGTAGTGGGTGCGGTGGATGTGGAGGCTGCGGTGGTTGCGGAAGTTGATAAAAGGAAATATATTGATGATCGATTTTTCAAAACAGTAGATTATCACCGCAATTAATGAATCAAGAATATCATCTTTTTAAAATTGGTAGTAATCCTTACCTCTTTTCGCCAGCAGGATTGATCATCACTCTTGAAGATGCGCTCGAATTAAAAACCACAGTTTCTTATAGCCAAATGAGGCTTTATAGTTTCATTCACAAAAACCAGGAGGTGCACATCGTTGCCTTTGGTGAAAAGTTGACTGTAGTATTTGGAAGAAACGACTCACTGATTCGGTTTCTATCGGAAAACAATGTTCAAACGAAAACATATAAGACTAAGCAGATCATCGTACAGCAACCGGTGAGTAAATTGAAAGATCTAAAGGCGGCATTTGAAGACTCTACTGAACATAATTTGATTGTGTCTATAAGCTATCTGGAAAACTGGATCAGAATTACGCTGACAGATAAAGAAAAACTGGTTTTTAGTTATTTCAACAGAGGTGATGACATTTCTCAGGATTTACCAGATCTTGATGAACTCGATCAGTTTCCAGTTACTCATCAATGGACGGGAACAGTGACACCAGAAAAATACCCGGACGAAATATATCAATACCAGGAATATCTGAAGAAGAAAAAACAATCTGATAACGTTGCTTCAGCAATAGGCTGCCTGGTTTTTATCATCATTATTGGATTTATACTTTACAATGTGTTTTCATAACCACCTAATCAAACCATGGAACTACTCACCAAACTAACCCCTGCAGAAGCTTACCTGATCATCAAGAATAAGAAATCTAATTATAAGGATTTGCTCAAACTGACCATTGCGGATTTATTGCTGAAAAAGGTCATCAAAGTAGAAAAGCGTAATACAGATGATGATCAGGAGGATAAATTCATGTCCACAGGAATTCGTTTCGATTCTTATCAAGCAAAAGAGCATGAAAAATTGATTCTGGCTCCATGGTACAATGCTTCTGACCTTGAAATCCACTTTAGAGATTTCATCAAAACGTGTATCCAAAACGGGAAAAACCTGATGCATTTTGGAGTACAAAATACGATAAAGGCAAATGGCCTTTATGATAATTACAAACAGGGCTTTTGGAACAAATTATTTGCCACCCTCAGTCTCAACGAGTCTGGAGTGGAACTAAAAGCAAAAATAGAGGAGGAATTATCGGTTGTACAGAGGAAAATCACCGCTTACATGCAGGAGGATCGATCTAAAGCAATAGAAATCATCTCGATCATACATGGGAACATTTATCTGGTAGAAGGATTAGATCCTGAAATACTCAAGGAGATAGAAGAAGCACTTAATCAGCTTTCAGGTGCTACAGATGAATATACCTACGATACTTATTGGATGTGGTATGGAGATGATTATGACAATGACATAAGCAACTCCTATTTTGATGATGCTTTTGATTCTTCAGATAGCTCAGATGGAGGGGACGGTGGAGACTCTGGCTGCAGTGGCTGTGGAGGCTGTGGTGGGGACTAGTTTTTGGTGAGTAGTAAATAGTTGAATAGTAAAATGAGGAACAATTGATTTGTGGGAAGTGACCTTGTCCTCAATATTGATTTTAATTTTTCTGATTTCGCAAATCGTTAAATAGTGAAAGAGGAATAGTTTTTACGTGATTATCGGGATGGAATGAATAATCACATTCCCTAATAACTAACCAGCGGGTCCTTTAAATAATCATACACTCCTATGAATTTTGTCATTTCCGGTTACCTTTTGGAATATAACTTTATTAATAAATAGTTTCATTTATCTAATAAAGTTAAATCAACATGTTCAACCTTTTTAAATCAAAAACACAGAAGGAAAAACTCGAAGATGAGTATCAGAAACTCATGGACAAATCCTACAAAGCTCAGGAGTCTAATTCAGAGCAAGCAGATAAATTCAGAATGAAGGCACAGCACGTGATGCAGCAAATCGTTTTGCTGGAGCGCGAAAACAAATTCAGCCTCAACTAATCCCTTAGTATTCCCAGATATCAGTCAGTTTGTAAGGAGAGCCATGTATGGTGTATTCTTCTCCTTTGAAGTAGCGGAATTTTGGTAGAATAATGAGCTCACGTAAGTCTGCTCGATCTACGGTGAAGTTTTCTGCTTCCAGGTTTTGCTTTAAGTGTTCTGGATTAGTGGCACGAGGGATTACAGCCATTTTCCTTTTCAGGGCATAAGCGATCAGAGCTTGTGCTTCCGTACAACCTTGTTTTTTGGCGATTTCTATGATTGCAGGCTCAGTGAGTAAGTCTGGCTCATGGTCGTTTTTCATTTCGGCAGGCCTGCCTGGTGATCCTAGCGGCGCATAAGCCGTCATGATGATCTTATTGGATCGGCAAAAATCATATAAAGTTTGCTGAGGCAGATATGGGTGCCATTCACACTGGTTAACTTCAGGTTTGACCATTCCTTCATCTATCAGGTGTTGAAGGTTGGCAATGTTGAAATTGCTAACTCCAATGTGTTTGGTGAGGCCAGCATCCTCACAGTCTTCCATCCCTACCCAGGTATCTTCCAGAGGAGCTTCTACCTCGGCGAGAAACTCTTCCTCATTTTCCGGAACGATCACACCACGTTCGTGAGCGACTGGCCAATGAATCAGATATAAGTCAAGATAGTCTAGCTGAAGTTCTTCCAAAGTTTCTTCGCAACTGCGCTCCACATCATTATAGCGATGACTATCATTCCAGAGTTTGCTAGTTATAAACAACTCTTCACGAGAGACATCCCCCTCGTCAATTGCATCAATCAGCGCATCACCGATTTCTTTTTGATTGCCGTAGATCGGAGCACAATCAAAATGCCGATATCCCAGGATGATGGCTTTTCGGATGACATCATACGTCTGATCGGTAGGAATACCTGAGGATCCCAGACCGATCATCGGAATATCATCGCCGTTATTGAATTTGAGTGTTTTCACTGACAAAAAATAGGTTTGGAATAAATGTAGTTAGTTTCATCCTAACCCTAAAGAATCAGTCAATTGAATTTCTAAGTAGACGGGTGTATAGTGTATCAGTAGAGCTACTGCAAAGGAGAATATAAATTCCTGTGGAAAGAGAGTCACTTTCCATCGAATAGACATTTCTACCAACTAGTGTACGATCTTTGTATTCTAAAACAAGAGATCCCTTCATATCAAAAATTTTAAAATGAACTGTGTCTTTCACATTGGAATGAAGACTAATCTCAAAGGATTCATCAAAAGGAAGGGGAGAAACTACCAGGTTACATTGCTCCGAATCTTCACAGAATTCGACATGATCTTTATTGCAGGAGAAAACCAGCGCAAGAATCGCCAGTGCTAAAAAATGTTTCATGATCGTTAGTTTTTGACTTTCATCAATTCAAAATGTTCTGTTTTTACTTTATCACCGTATTTCATATCGAGGTTAATATTCATTTTTACGTCATCACTCAGCTCAAAAGTTAGACCTTTCAGGATTAGTTTGTTTTTTCGAGATGCTACAAACTTAAAATCAATGAAATCCGCTTTTTCCTCCCAGCCAGTCATATCCGGATTGAAGTGTTTGAGTTTCAGACCTTCTTTGATTAAATACCAAAATTCCATAAAATTCAAAGAGCCATCTTCGTTGAAGTGACGGAACATTCCCATCACATTGCCATTCTGATCTAGTGCCGACCACACTTCTTCCATTGTCCCTCCAAACCCGGGACCTTTCCATGTTCCCTCCATCCAGGAGAAGTCTGGTTGGGAAGAGCCCATCAACGAAATGATTAATAAAAGTGTAAATAGATGATATTTCATGAACGTAGACTTTGAAGTAATCTATTCATTTCACAGGAAAAACAGCACACAAAATGTGGTCACATTCAACGACTCTCCAATTGCTCTTTCACCAAAGCAAGCCCTTCGTTCAAAGATTTTGGCTTAAAACCGAGTTCTCTTTGAGCTTTATTAATGATAAAGCCCGTTTTTAGTGGTCGTTTTCCCGGCTGGTCCAAATTGTAAGAATCTGTAGCACGAAGTAAATCTTTGTCTAGCTGAAAAAATTCCGCAACCCGCTCAGCCAATTCAAAAACATTCATAGTATCGGCTCCAGAGATATGAAAAATGCCTGTCTTTTCTTTTTTCACCACTTGCCAGATACCTATAGCCAGATCTTCAGCAAGTGTAGGAGTGCGCCACTGGTCATCCACCACTTCTATTTCTTTACCTGCTTCCAGACTATTCTTCACCCATAGTACAATATTGGAGCGACTGGGGTCATGAGCTACACCATAGACCAAAACCGTACGAATAATCGCATAATCCAGTCCGGACTGTTTGACAATATCTTCAGCTTTGGCCTTCGTCTCGCCATAGTAGCTGATCGGGCTGGGAAGGTCTTCTTCCCGATATGGTCCTGACAGTCCGTCAAAAACGAAATCAGTAGAAACATAAATGAACCGGATATCTTCATCCTGGGCAATAGTAACCAGGTTAGCCGTAGCAGTGACGTTGATTTTCCAGCAGTTGTCCTGATGCTCCTCACATTCATCTACCTGTGTCATGGCTGCACAATGAATGATTATATCTGGCTGGGTGAGACTGATGAAAGTACGTACTCCTTCATGGTTTTGCAAGTCGGCACTCAGGTAAGCGTATTTACCTTCAGGGTTTCTGTTTAGCCCTTTTCCCGTAGCAATAAGTTCTACATCTTCAATATCCTGAAGGAGGGTAACCAGTTTCTGGCCCAACAATCCATTCGCTCCGGTTACCATTATCCTCATTTGCTCAAAAATTTATCGGGTATAAATTAAAAAAGACTACTTATTCTGAATCAGGATATTCGTATCCATATTTCTTGGTGATTTCCTTTTTAGGCACCATTTCCACTTCTACAGTCAGATAAGTGTTTTTCACGGGCTTATCCATACGATTGGTTTCCACAGCGGCAATTTTATCTATCACATCCAGACCTTCCACCACTCTACCGAAAACGGTGTATTCCTTATCAAGATGTGGAGCACCCTCTTCTTTGGTATAAGTTGCCACCAATTCAGGATCAACTTCTTTGTCAAGTTCAATGTCCAGTTCACTTTCCACATAATCCTTACAATCCAGTGCCAGCTGGTTCATGCCTTCAAAATCTCGTTTTTGCTGTAGCTCAGTGAAAAGCTGTCTCAAACTATCGTAACCTTCCATTCTCAGCATTTGACTTACAGACTGATTGAGCTTCATTTGGTCAGTTGTCAACTCGCTCTCAGTAAACTTCCGTCCGTCAACAATGTAGAACTGACAACTGGAAGACATTTTTTCAGGATTTACATTGTCTCCTTGTCTGGCAGCCGCAATCGCACCTTTAGTGTGTTTGAATCCCGGTACGATTTCAGCCGGAATTCTATCAGCTTCTGTTTCACGAGTTCCCTCTTTGGTATTCACGTCTCCTCCCTGAATCATGAAGCTCTCGATTACTCTATGCCAGGTAGTACTATCATACTTTCCGGCTTTCGCCAATTCTATGAAGTTTTTCTTGTGAAGAGGTGTTTCATCATACAGAATGGCTTTCATGTCACCATATTCGGTATGGATGGTTATCAGGTAGTCTTTGTTTTTATCGCATGCGCTCAATCCAACCAATAGGACTATAGCCAGGGTTAAAAATTTCTTCATTTTATTCAGTTTTGGATAGTTCAAAGATATAAGATCAGATTTGTTTTCGAATTTCGGCCAAGACTTTATCGCCACCATCAGCCAGAATTTCATCAGCTAATTGTTTACCAAGGGCTGTAGGATCATTCCCTTCAAGCTTTTTCACTATTCTCTCCTGACCATCCAGGCTTACAATTCCTCCTTCAATAGAAATGGTTTCTTTACCATTCATTTCGAAATGGTTGGCCAAAGCAAATACAGGAATGCTACAGCCCCCCTCCAAAGTAGCCAGATATGCTCGCTCTGCAAGCAACCTTTTTTCCGTAATAGGGTCGTTCAGCACTTCTCTGATCGCATTTTTCTTTTCTTCATTCAAAGAATCATGGCTTTCGATGGCTACACTTCCCTGACCAACAGCCGGGATGAATTGATCCAACCCAAGCTCCACCTGGATCATGTCATCATATTCCATACGATGAACTCCGGCATAGGCTAGCACCAGTGCATCGCACAACCCATCACGCATTTTCTGAATTCTGGTCTGAAGATTTCCTCTTACATCAACTGTTTTGATATGTGGATAAAAATGTCGGAAAAGGGCGATTCTGCGAGTGGAGGAAGTACCTAAAACCAAATCAGGATCATTCATGTCAATAGGTTTGTCTCCTACGATCACATCATTGATTTTTTCTCTTTCCGTAAAAGCAATGATTTCGAAACCCTCTGGCAGAGCGGATTGCATGTCTTTGGCACTATGCACGGCGATATCTATCGATCCATTAGCCAGACCTTCTTCTAGCTCCTCGGTAAATACCCCTTTGCTCCCGATTTTGGCAATGGAAACATCCAGTACTTTGTCTCCTTTTGTTTCCTGAAGTACCAGCTCAGTTTCGTATCCGGCTGCTTTGAGCTTGTCTTCCACATAGTAGGCTTGCCAAAGCGCCAGCTTACTCTTCCTCGTTCCTATTTTGATTTTTTCCATTCTTCCACTCTTACGTCAATCCCACGAAAGTGGGAATCCATTAATCTTCCAAATCCATGATTACGAATGCTCACTTATGCATTCTTCTTTCTTCCTCGCTTATTCTGATAGTTGTTTTCGATAAACTCTATCACTTTTCCGGCAATGTCTATTTCTGTGGCTTTTTCTATTCCTTCCAAACCAGGCGAACTGTTCACCTCCAGTATCAATGGTCCACGATCAGACTGTAGCATATCCACACCAGCTACATTGAGCCCCATGGTCTCAGCAGCTTTTACGGCCGCAGCTTTTTCAGATCTCTTCAATTTGATCAACTGAGCAGAGCCACCACGGTGAATGTTGGATCTGAATTCTCCTTCTTTACCAGTACGCTTCATAGCTCCTACTACTTCTCCACCAACCACAAAAGCTCTGATATCAGAAGCTTTAGCTTCTTTGATGAATTCCTGAACCAAGATTCTGGCTTTCAAACCATGAAATGCTTCGATTACAGACTTGGCAGCTTTCTGAGTTTCGGCCAGTACTACTCCGAGTCCCTGTGTTCCTTCCAGCAGCTTAATGATCAAAGGAGCACCGCCCATTTTATCCACAATTTGCTTTTCCTCTTTCGAGTAATTGGTAAAAGCAGTTTTTGGGAGTCCGAGCCCGGCACCAGCAAGCATTTGCATACTTCGCAGTTTATCGCGTGAACGGGTAATTGCCAATGATCTGTTGGCACTGAAAACATCCATCATTTCGAACTGACGGAGAACAGCCGTGCCGTAAAAAGTGACCGATGCTCCAATTCTTGGAATGACAGCATCAAAACCCTCCAACTTCTCTCCATGATAGTACATTTCAAGACCATTACTTTCGATCATCATGTCACATTGCATGTGGTCAATTACATGGACCTCATGCCCTTTTTGTTCGGCGGCTTCTACTAGTCGTCGGGTAGAGTACAAATCAGACTTTCTGGAAAGAACAGCTATTTTCATTTTGAATTAGATTTTTTGTGGTCGTGAGATAAATTTTTTTGTGAAACATCTACTATAAATCGATCCTTCAGCAGTTTGCGACCGATCAAGATAGGGTTTTTCATCTGACTCCTGTCTGTCAGAGAAAATTCTGCTTTATACGATTTTCCGAAAAGCACAATATGCGTTCGAATCACGTATCTGAGTTGCAAATGCCCATTCGAACTTCTTACTTTTTTTTGAAAAAACTCTCTGGTTTGAAATTTCTTAATAATTGATTTACCCATCAATTCAATAGGTAACTGAAAACTCAGTATGCCTTCTTTTACTTCTATTTTCTTACAATGAATAGATGAGGTGTAGGCTCCTGTATCAATTTTAGCCTTGGCTTTTTCAATCCCCAAATCGGGAAGATCTACTTTGTCTGACCGCCCTATGGTGATTTTGTTTTTCATGCTCTAAGTACCCTGCTGCATTGGATAGATAAGGAGAGAAAAGCGATTTTGGCACTGGCATTTCTACCGAGGTTATTCAGCACAGAGCTGATTTCATTGTAGATCGCTTCTAATTTCTCAATACTGGCAAACCCACCAAACTTTCTGATAAACTCACCTTCAGCACCATCACGGTTCACAAGGTTTGCACCTTCTACCTGAGAAAGTATAGCATCACGGATCAAGGCAAGAGAAAACTCTAACTGCGTACGCTGGTTTGGTTTGGAACTACCGTGAAACTCATCTGAGGTTTTAACCATAGATGTGTAGTCACCTTTCAGGCAATACTGCATCCACAAGCGAAACCATTCGTATGCGGTACCTTCAGCCTGTTCCAGCTCATAGTATGCTTTCCCCAAACTGCCGTTGGCCATTCGGGCTGCTTTTCCTGCCACTTCTGGTTGAACGTTTCTGTTATTGATCAGGTGATCCTGTATTGTCTCTTCCGAAAATGGTGGAATGTTGAACATCTGCGTTCTGGAGCGAATGGTTGCCAAAAGCGACTCATAAGAATAACTTACCAAAAGGTAGATCGTTTGAGTCGGCGGCTCTTCCAGTACTTTAAGAATTCCATTAGCGGCAGCCGGGTGCATGTACTCTGGATACCAAATAATCAGGATTTTGAAATCCCCTTCAAAGGATTTCATACTCACTGTGCGAATGATGTTTTTGCTGTCTTCTTTAGAAATCAGCACATTCTTGTTTTCATATCCATTATAGCTCACCCAATCATCAATATTGGCATAAGTATGCTCTTTGGCAAACACACGCCATTTTTTCAGTGTTTCTGCCTGTATTTTTTCATAATCAGAAGACTTGGAAGCGGAAGGTTTCGGATAGATAAAATGCACATCAGGGTGAATCATCCGGTCCATTTTCTGACAATTGGAACAGGTGCCGCAAGCGTCTGAGTCTGTTTTGTTTTCACATAGCAAGTATGTTGCAAAGCTCATCGCCATTGCCAATCCACCACCGCCAGCAGGCCCATTGAAAAGCTGAGCATGCGCGATGTGATTTTGTTTATAAGAAGAAATGAGAGATTGCTTGAGTTCTTGTAAACCCGGAATTTCCTCAAATCGCATATTTTAGTCTTTTTTCTCCCAGACCCGGTATTGAGCTGAGTCTTCAAAGATATGAGTTAGTATCGCTTTATCCGCTTCTGACAAATTCAATTTTCTTCGTTTCATCACAATTTCGGCTGTGATGAATGCTTTTCTCGGGTGGTGAGTGACCATACCATGAGCTCCTCCCCATGAAAATGATGGGATGATATTTCTTGGGAAACCTTCTCCGAAAATATTAGCAGCTACGCCAACCGTCGTTCCAGTGTTGAACATAGTATTGATACCTGTTTTGCTATGATCACCCATGATCAACCCGCAAAACTGCAAGTTTGTATGAATAAAGTGGTTATCCAGATAATCCCACATTCTTACAGAATCGTAGTTGTTTTTCAGGTTAGAGTTATTGGTGTCTGCCCCAATATTGCACCATTCACCGACCACTGCATTGCCCAGAAAGCCATCATGACCTTTGTTGCTGTAACCCCAGAAAATGCTGTTGGAGATTTCTCCGCCCATTTTACAATGAGGCCCTGCAGAAGAATCCCCACGAAGCTTTGCCCCCATATTCACCACACTATGCTCTCCCATGGCAAAAGGCCCACGAATGATGGCTCCCTCCTGAACTTCTGCATCTTTTCCGATGTAAATGGGTCCATTTTCAGCGTTGAGAATGGCGGCTTTTACACTGGCCCCTTCTTCCAAAAATATCTGTGAACCATACGTGATGGTGTGTGTATCATTGATTGGCTGACTATTTCTGCCGGAAGTGACCAAAGCATAATCGTTCCTGATTTCATTTCCATTTTGCAGGAACAAGTCCCAGCTTCTCTCGATCTGCTGAAAATCTCCGGTAAACTCTTTCACTTCATAATTATGTGAATCAAGCGGGTTTTCATTTCCACAGGCCACGAGCATCTGCCCATTTTTAGATAGGGCCTCGCCTGGTCGTAGTGCGTTGACAACTTCAACCAGGTTGAAATTGGGAAGAGTCCCATTCACAATCCAGATAGTTCTATCATCTGGAGAGATCATTTGATATTTGTCCTGAAGGTATTTTTCTGTTTGATATCCAAAAGCTTCGGCATTCAGATATTTCCCCCATTTCTCATCTATTGTCAAGATACCTACCCGAAGGTTTGCAATAGGGCGTGTGTAAGTAAGAGGGAGTAGTTTTTGGTGTGCTTCGGGGTGTTGTGTAAAAATGAGCTTCATAGTTCAAAAATAAGAACTAGGGCTTTACGGTACTATCGACAGCAAAGAAAGAAGGGAAAATTTTGTTGATCTATTTCAGTAAACACCAACAAAAAAAGTCTTTAGGCTTATGCCCAAAGACTTGTTATGTTTTGAAAGAGATAAACTCTTATTATTTCTTTTTGTATTTTTTGTTGAATTTCTCCACACGACCAGCTGTATCGAGGAAGATTTTCTTACCAGTGTAGAATGGATGTGAAGCAGAGCTCACTTCTATCTTAACCAATGGGTATTCGTTACCGTCTTCCCACTTGATAGTCTCATCACTGGTCATTGTAGAGCGAGTCATGAATTTGAAATCGCTAGTTGTATCTAAAAAGACTACTTCTTTGTATTGAGGATGAATGTCCTTTTTCATAATTTTCAGTGCTTTTCTTAAAAAGGATTGCAAAGATAGATGAATTTCTGGCAGAAACAAAAGCCGCTTTTTTAATATTTTTGAGTGTGAGACAAACTTTTTACTTCCTTCTATTGCTGATTGTCAGCTACTTAAACGCCCAAAGTACTGATATTCCTTTAAACTTTCCAGCTTATAAACTGCTGAGTGAGTGGGATGTGAAATCGGAAAAAGGCGTTTTTACCTCTGATAAGCCAATTTCCAGAAGGGTTTTTAATCAGGCAGCCAATGATGCTGAATGGATGAAATCTCGTTCCGATCAGTTCAACAAGGAATACGTCTTGATGGAAACCCGTGAATATGAAGATACTGTTGAACTGTCTCAGAAATCCATTTTCGGGAAATTTTATAAATATCCATCGGACATGTACAGTGCTCAGGTCAAAGACTTTGACCTACATGTGAATCCCATAGTTGTGCTTGCGGCAGGTAAAGACATGAACGGAAGTCAAGAGGAGCTACTTTATGAAAACTATCGAGGGCTGGAACTAAGAGGCACAATAGATGAAAAGTTTAGCTTCTACACTTTACTTACTGAAAACCAGGCGCGCTACCCAGAATACGCTCAGGCTGTAATCGACTCGACTTTAGGCGTTCCCTATGAAGGGTTCTGGAAACAATATGATATGACGGCTGTGGATTTTCTACGAGCCCAGGCTTATGTAGATTTTAATGCGACTAAACACCTTGAAGTTCAGTTTGGATACGGAAAGCATTTTATTGGCGATGGTAAGAGATCGTTAATACTATCTGATTATGGAAACAATTATCCATACCTCAGGCTGAAAACTCAAGTTTGGAAAATACAATACACCAACATTTTTGCACAACTCATTGCGCAAACTAAAGGAGGCGATTATGGACTTTTGGGTGTAGGTGCTTTTCCGAAAAAAGCTTTCGCCAATCATCATTTGAGTGTTCAGATCAAACCAAACCTAACTATCGGGTTGTTTGAGTCCATCATTCTTGGGGATTCTTCAGGTACAAACAGTCCCGGAATTTTTATTCCAATCATTTTCTATAAAGCGATGGAGCAGCAAGACGGCAGTGGTGGCAATACCCTTATAGGTGCAGATTTTAAATGGAATCTTTGGAAGACGCTTTCTCTTTACGGACAGCTAGTCATTGACGAAATGGTGGTAAGTGAAGTGTTTGGGAATAGCGATTGGTGGGGAAACAAACAGGGTTTCCAACTCGGAGCTAAATATTTTGATGCATTGGGAGTTCAAAACCTGAATGTACAACTGGAACTAAACAAAGTTAGACCATATGTTTATTCACATGAGAGTCATTTCACTAATTACAG
Organism: Bacteroidia bacterium; assembly: GCA_030425425.1. GTDB lineage: Bacteria > Bacteroidota > Bacteroidia > Cytophagales > Cyclobacteriaceae > Marinoscillum. The sequence goes on from JAUIAO010000007.1 coordinate 74,550, forward strand.
TCATTACAATATGGCCATGGCTCATCCCTTAGGAGCTAATTTCAGAGAGATCATTGCTTCTGTCAATTATCAACCGATCCCAAAGTTGACGCTACAGGCCGATTTACTTTTTGCAAAATATGGTAATGATAGTGATAGCTCTAGCTGGGGAAGAGATATAACTAAGGGCTATGGTCTGGATAATCGACCACAGGATCATGATTATGGAAATGACATGTTTCAGGGAGAAACTACAGACTTGATGATGATTCAGGCTAAAGCCAGCTACATGATCAAGCACAATCTGTTTTTGGAACTCAACTCAACTATCCGTAATGAGCAGTCAGATGTTCGAGAAAATTCAACAATGGTTTTTGGAACCGCACTTCGCTGGAACTTTCCCTACAGAAGTTATTTATTTTAAATGATTGACCTAATTCGGATCTTAAAGTATGCGAGACCAGTAGGAACAGTCATTCCCGCTTATGTTTTGTTGGTGAGTCTGGCGGCACTATTTAGTGTGATTAATTTATCTATTCTTATTCCGCTCCTGCAAGTCATATTTGATCAGGTTCATTCGCCTAACGTCGCTCTTTCTGGTCAGGGTTTATTGAGTGAAATCAAATCGTGGTTTTATCAACAGCTTTTCGATCATATCGAAAAGAAAGGAAAGTTAGAAGTACTCTATATTATTTGCGGATTGACGGCCATTTCAATTTTAATGGCCAACGTATTCAGGTACCTTTCCCAGTTGATATTGGCCAGAGTGCGGGTTCGGGTGACTAGAAACTTACGAATGGAGGCATTTCGATCTATGTTGGCTTTGAACCTGGATCTTTTTATTCGACATCCAAAGGGAGATCTTATCAGCAGAATCACCACAGACATTCAGGAAGTAGAACAGTCGGCGGTAAATACTTTGAAAGTTTTTTTTAAAGAACCTTTTCTGATGGTGGCCTATTTAATTGCCCTTCTGGCTATTTCCCCCAAGTTGACCTTGTATACTTTGGTACTGGTGCCAGTGGCCGGAGTATTGGTTTCATGGGTGGCAAAACGCGTGAAAGGCTGGGCCCGTAAATCTCAAGACTCGTTGGGTCAGATCGGTCATGTGGTGGATGAATCTATAAGTGGAATGCGTGTGATCAAAGTTTTTCATGCGCAAAGAGCATTACTCTATCGGTTTTCTAAACTTGTAAACCAGTATGCCAATCAAACCTTTCAGATCGCTGTGAGATCTAATCTCTCTTCACCGATTTCAGAAATGATCGGTACAATTGTTCTGGTGATATTATTGGTCATTGGGGGAAATATGGTGCTTTCCGAAAACCCGACACTAAGTGGTGCAACGTTTATTGGTTTTTTGATCATCTTTTCACAAATGCTCAACCCGGCCAAAGCTATGAGTGTAGCATTTAGTCAGATCAACAGAGGTCTGGCTGCTAGTCAAAGAGTGTTTGAATTAATAGATCTCCAAAGTCATAAACCACAGAAGGGTAGCCAAAACGTTCAATCTGATTGGAGCTCGATTCGGTTTCAGGATGTTGCATTCAGCTATGGTCAGCAACCCTTCATTCATTCTATGAACTTTGAAGTTGTGCAAGGTCAGACAGTCGCATTAGTTGGGCCATCAGGTGGAGGCAAAACAACGATCGCTGATTTACTTTGCCGGTTTTATGTGCCTCAGTCTGGAAACATTTTGATTGGTGATACGTGCTTGACAGATCAAAATAAAAATAGTTGGCTACAGGAAATAGCAGTAGTATCTCAGGAGCCGGTTCTTTTCAATGATTCCATTCGCAACAACATACTAATTGGAAAACCGAACGCCACTGACGAAGAACTGATCAAGGCGGCTAAGCACGCACAAGCGCATGATTTTATTCAAAAGCTGCCAGCTGGCTATGAGACGAATGTAGGACAAAGGGGTGATTTATTATCCGGAGGCCAAAAACAAAGAATCACAATTGCTCGTGCCTTTCTGAAAAACCCATCATTGCTGATTCTGGATGAGCCTACTTCTGCGTTGGATGCACATTCGGAAGAGAGTGTCCGGAATGCCCTGAAAATACTTGCTCAGAACAGAACAACTATTCATATCGCTCATCAGCTATCTACGGTTGCTCATGCAGATCAGATATTGGTTTTAGATCAGGGTCAAATTGTTGAAAGAGGGACTCATGAGGAACTAATAAGGCTAAAAGGTCTGTACCACCATCTTACGGACTTGCAAACTATTTAGCCCGTTCAGACGATTTAGTCCATTGATTCAGTCACTTATTTTCTACCTTTTCGGAAAATTTAGAACCATGCGAAAATTCAAGCTGATCTTCTACCCTATTTATCTAATCGCAGCTTTTGCCGTTTTGTATTTCAGTTCAGATTTTCTGATCAATATGGACACCTACAAGGAGAACATTCATCCTTTCGAGGACCTGAAATATTATACAACTACCATTCCTACTTACACATTATCCGCTTTTATATTCCTCAGTCTATTAATGTTAGTAGAGCTTGTTGCGGAAAACTTCCAAATCATTAACCTAAGAAGAAGGGTAAAAAAAGCCGAAGAGGAAACCATGAAGTATAAAGCCCGACTTTTTGATCAATCTGAAGAAGCAGCTAAATCCTTGCCTGAGGATCTGGATGATGATGAGCAGGAAGACGAGGATGATGACGAGTGAATATTTGATTGACCGTCACAACTAAAAGTGCACTCATCGTGTCATAAGCACATCAAAACAACACGATGATGAAACACACTTATCCATATTCATTTCTTTTAATAGCACTATTTGCTTTTTTTCTTTGGTCATGCGCTGATGATGCCGGCATGGACGATGCAGCAGGGGAATACAAAGCTGATGGTTATTCACTACTAGACTCTGAAGGAGGCGGCGGTGGCGGAGAAGTAGGTCAAGGCGGAGGACAAACTGAAATTGAATCCGGCCAGATCACAGCAGGCGAATGGAACGACCTGGACAACTGGGCGTTTTGGCAAGAATTATATCAAGTAGAAGACTTCAAGGATATGCACACCTATTGGGGTTATGATCTGGACCCAAGAATTATGGTGCATATAGAAAACTCAGGAGGCGCTGATCTTCCGGGTATTCAGGCAACCCTCATCAATGATCAGGGAGCAGTGATCTGGGAATCTGTAAGCGACCAAAACGGCATGCTCAACCTTTGGCCGGGAGCCTATGATTTAACCGATTTGGAAATAGAAATTGCAGGAAACAAATATGCAGCGACGGGTATGAGCAGCGGAATAGTAGAAGTGACCTTGGATCAGGCCGCGCCTACATTGAGCCAAATAGAGGTCGCATTTATAGTAGATGCTACCGGCTCTATGTCTGACGAACTGGAATATCTGAAAGTGGAATTGATGGATGTCTTAGATTCTGTGGAACAACAATCCAGCGTGTCTGTCATTTCGGGATCTGTTTTTTATCGCGATGAAGGCGATGAATATGTGACCAGATATAGCGACTTTTCCGGTGAAGTGGCGACCACTGTCAATTTCATCAAAAACCAGCAGGCAGCTGGAGGAGGAGATTGGCCAGAGGCTGTTCATACTGCGCTGGACAAAACGATTAATACCTTACAGTGGAGTACCGGCACGAACCCTAAACTGGCTTTTATGCTGCTTGATGCTCCTCCTCATTATGATGACCAGGTTCTTTCAGAGATTCACCAATTAATCAAAACCTACAGTGAAAAAGGAGTCAAACTGATTCCTGTAGCTTCGAGTGGTATTGACAAACAAACTGAGTTTTTGCTCAGGTATTTCGCTATTGCTACCAATGGAACCTACGTTTTCATTACCAATCACAGCGGCATTGGCAATGAGCACATAGAGCCATCAGTGGGAGAATATCAGGTAGAATATCTCAACCAATTGATTGCAAGATTGATTTTGCAAGAAGTTTCTGAATAAGTTTCTTAAGAAAGTCTTTGCTGGCATTGCCCAGATTGGGGTATATTCGAATCATGCTAGCAAAGACTTTTGGAAGTGCCGTATATGGCGTCAATGCATATAAAATCACCATTGAGGTAAATGTAGGTCAGGGAACCAAATTTTTTATGGTTGGTCTGCCAGACTCAGCTGTTAAGGAAAGTCAGCAACGGGTAGAATCTGCACTTACACACAATAAATACAGAATGCCACGACAAAAGACTGTGGTAAACCTGGCTCCTGCTGATATCAAAAAGGAAGGCTCTTCTTATGACCTACCGATTGCTTTGGGCATTTTGCAGGCCTCCGAGCAAGAAGAGTTTTCAGAGCTAGAGGACTACATTATCATGGGCGAGCTTTCGCTCGATGGAATCCTGAGACCCATCAAAGGGGCCTTGCCCATTGCTATAGAAGCGCGAAAAAGTGGTTTTAAGGGATTTATTCTTCCTAAAGAAAACGCCATTGAAGCTGCTATAGTCGATAACCTTGAAGTTATAGGCGTAGAGACACTAAATGAAGCGATAGAACATCTGAATGGAAAAGCGCCAATAAAGCCTCTCGACTATGATACCCGTGATGTGTTTTTCGATGATCTGGATCAGATAGAGTCTGATTTTGCTGATGTGCAGGGGCAGGAGAACATCAAACGTGCCATGGAAATTGCTGCTGCGGGAGGTCACAATGTAATCATGATTGGCCCTCCGGGAGCAGGTAAAACCATGTTGGCAAAAAGACTTTCCTCGATATTGCCACCACTTTCACTCCATGAAGCTCTCGAAACCACTAAGATCCATTCTGTTGCTGGAAAGCTTGGTGAAAATGGTAAACTAATAGCTCACCGGCCTTTTCGCTCTCCGCATCACACCATTAGCGATGTAGCTTTAGTAGGTGGTGGAGGCATTCCCCAGCCAGGTGAAATCTCCTTGGCCAACAATGGCGTGCTGTTTCTGGACGAATTGCCGGAGTTTAAGCGAACCGTACTGGAAGTAATGCGTCAGCCTCTGGAGGAAAGAAGAGTAACCATTTCCAGAGCAAAAGTGTCTATCGATTATCCGGCTAACTTTATGCTGGTTGCAAGTATGAACCCATGTCCATGCGGCTACTACAATCACCCGGAGAAGGAATGTGTATGTGGACCGGGAGTTGTACAGCGCTATCTCAATAAAGTCAGTGGTCCACTACTAGATAGAATAGACTTACATGTGGAAGTGACTCCAGTTTCATTTGATCAGATGACTTCTGATCGCAAAGCTGAGGCAAGTCTTGATATCAGAACCCGGGTAATCAATGCCAGGGAAATTCAAAAAGAGCGATTTGCTGATACTCCCGAAATCTTCAACAATGCCATGATGGGCAGTACAGCTACCAAAAAAGTCTGTCAGATCAACGAGGCTGGAAAAACACTATTGAAAACAGCTATGGAGAAGCTGGGCCTATCTGCCCGTGCGTATGATCGTATTCTGAAAGTGTCCAGGACAATTGCAGACTTGGCAGGAAGTGAAGAAATTAAAATAGAGCATCTGGCAGAAGCCATTCAGTACCGGAGTTTGGACAGAGAAGGCTGGGCAGGGTGAAACCTTGATAAAAACTTATCATTCAAAAATCAACCAGTTTCTTCAATCCCACCAGTGGGCTTTATTCCCAGACCCTCTGGGTCGAGAGACATTATGTTTGCTATGCAAACTCCATTAAATACTCCGATCGCTCTGCCTCGGGGTAGTTCATTTGATTATTTTTTTTACATTGTCAACCTATAACCTATTCAGACTAACCAACTCCTAGTTCATTAAAGCTATATTATGGATCACCTGCATGAGATTTTAAGTAGCCCTTCAAAAGTCATTTTCTTCTCTCTGGATAAGGATTATCAGTACTTGATATTCAATCAGAACCATAAAAACACTATGAATCATATCTGGGGTGTTGAGATTGAGAAAGGTCAGAGTATGCTGGCATATATCAGTTCTGAACAGGATAGGAAGAAAGCCAAAAGCAACTTTGATCGGGCATTGGCTGGGGAAGAGTTCACGGTGGTAGAGGAGTATGGAGATGAGAATATCAATCGGTTTTTCTATGAAGACTTTTATTCTCCATTGAAAAATGACAAGGACGAGATCATCGGACTCACGGTCTATGTGATTGATGTGACTGACCGGATGAAAACGGCCAGAAAAGTGGAGGAAAACGAGAACTTGCTGAAGTCGATCAACAAGAACCTATCTGAAGGAATTTTTCATAGTGATATGAATGGAATGGTTTATGTTAATGAAGCATTCGCCCGGATGTTTGGTTATGAGACACCTGAGGAAATGTATCAGATAAAAATATCTGACATCTACGAAGATCCGGCCGACAGGAATACGCTAATAGAAGTACTTAAAAGCGATAGCAGTTACGAAAAAAGGGAAGTTAATTTCAGAAAGAAAAATGGTTCTGTGTTCGTTGGCTTGCTGAGTTGTAAAAGTTACACAGATGAGCATGGAAACCTATATTGGGATGGATCCATTAGTGACGTTACTCTCCTCAAAGAATCGGAAAGAAAAATTCGTGAGAATGAGCAGCTCCTAAAATCAATAAACCATAATATCAATGATGCCATCTACAGAAGTGAGGAAGGTAAAGGGATCATATATGTGAATGATGCTTTTGTGAAAATGTTTGGCTACTCAGACTTTAATGAGATCAAACAGGTGCACCCATCTATGCTATATGCCAACCCCAAGGATCGAGACCTGCTGGGCGATTTACTTGTTGAAAAAGGACTGGTATCGGATATGGAGGTCCAGTTTCAGCGCAAAGATGGTTCCTTATTCTGGGGTTCATTGAGTTCAATTTGTGCTTATCATAACGATCAAATGATCATTTACGATGGGGCGATCAGGGATATTACAGTACAAAAGGAGATCAAGGAAAAGGTAAAAAGGCAGGCAGAGATGAAGGATATTCTCATGAATATTTCCATGAATTATCTCAGCATTCCAATTGAGGACATTCCACTCGAAATCAATAAATCTCTTGAGATGATTGCCAACTTTGCATCTGCAGACAGGGCTTATTCCTATGACATTGTAGAAGAGAGAACTTCTGGTAAAGGCACGGAGGAATGGTGTGCTGCAGGTGTAGCTTCATTAAAAGAAAACGATCAGGATTTTCCAGTTCAGATTTTTAAAGTCATTTCTGCTCATTTCGCGAAAGGTGCTCCTATCGTATTTAGTGATACGACTGAAGTCAAATTAGACGAATATCAACAGTTTCTGAAAAGGCATCAGATAAAGAGTCTCGTTACGGTCCCCATAATGTTCGACGGAAATTGTATGGGATATGTGGGTTTGCATTTTGTACATGATTACCAGGAGATCAAGGAGGACGTAATTGAAATTCTCACGCTGTTTGCGGAAATCATGGTTTTAATCATTAACCGAATCAAGAGTCGTAAAGAACTTGATAACTTATTGGATGTAAAAACTCGTCAGAATGAGCGATTAAAAGATTTTTCTTTCATCCTTTCACATAATATCAGAGCTTCGGTAGCCAATTTGATGGGATTATTAAATATTCAGAAGGAACAACCCGCAAACAGTGAAATCAATGAGATGCTCAGTAAGACAGCAGACAGGCTGAATATTACGCTTTTCAATATGAGTGAGCTTATCAACTTAGAAAAGGATATTGAAAACCTTACTCTGGTAGATTGTGATGTGTTGTGGCACCTTCATCATTCTATCGAATTGAATAAGTCTGTTGTTGACAATAAATCAGCAGACATTCAAATAGACTCACCAGATCAGGTAGTAGTAAAAGGCTTTCCGGCTTTTCTCGATAGTATATTCAACAACCTGATCACCAATGCTCTGAAATATGGCGTTGAGGGTGATTCTAATCAGATTGAAATAAAGGTAAGCATGCATGGCAGTAGGTGCTTGGTTGAAGTGAAAGATTATGGGTTGGGAATTGATTTACCAAGACATGAAGATAAGTTGTTTAAATTGGGGGCTCGGTTTCATTCAGAATACGCGGATGGTCAAGGTTTGGGGCTGTATATGACCAAGAAGCAGGTAGAAGCGCTAGGCGGTGAAATAGCCGTAGAAAGCGAATTGAATAGAGGGAGTACTTTTAAAGTGTGGTTAAATGTCTGATCAAAATAAAATTCTTGTAATAGATGATGACGATATATTCCTGTATACGGCATCATTTGCTATCAATCAGGCAAACCCGAATGTGAGCATCATTACCAGCAATAATGGTGAAGACGCCCTCACTAAGGCAGAGAGTTTTAACCCCAAAGCGATTTTTGTAGATCTCAACATGCCGATTATGAGTGGTTGGGAATTTCTGGATGAACTGGCCAAGAAAGATAAGTGGTATAGTGTACCAATTGTAATTGTCACTTCATCCATAGATTGGGACGATAAACAGCGAGCCAAAAATCACCCACTCAAACCAAGTTTTGTTGAAAAGCCCCTTTCAGCAGACAAGATTCGCCAACTTGATATTCCTAATTTTTAGGTTGGAAGGATTCTTGTTTTTCATAAAAAACTCATTTCCACAAATATTTCAAGCGTAGGATTCACTCTGATGATGAATGAGATTCCCGTTCATTCCGGGTTTACATTGTTTCAGCGGAGCCTGTTCCTGATTAGTTTAAATACTGACAAACGTCAATTTTCCAGAAGATTGTTTTGGTTTTGAATGAAAACACATTTGATGAACATTGTAAACGTTCAACTAAATATTTTCAAACATGATTGACAAATCAAAACTCGAAAAAGGAATCGCTCCGATTGATATGGTGTGTGATGGATGTGGAGAAGAGATCAAAGCGGGAAGTGTTTACTATGCTGATATGGAAAACGGCAAGATTTATTGCCCGGATTGTTTTGCGTAAAAAACCATTGGATATATACCAATCAGCTTATTAGATAACTTTAAGTATTCCTAACAGAAGCCACTTCAACAACTAGAAGTGGCTTCTTGGATTTTATAGAAGTGACTAACTCAGACTACAGCCACTTCTCCATTTTCTACAATATCATTTACAAGCTCTACCAATTCCTTGAAAGTGGACTCCCCGCGATCTTCGGTGTACCACTTCTGAAGTGTTTCAGAAAAAATCTGATATGGCACTTTTACCTCACTATTGTGCCACGTATCGTAGAGCTCTTGAGCCTCAATCGGTCTTGGCCCCCAAGATCCAAGCACATTATTCGAACTGTCCAGAATGATTAGCTTAGGAATGGAGCGGCCACCGCGCGTAAGAAAACGATCCATGAGCTCAGGGTTCTCGTCTCGGAGCACAAAACGTGTCTCAATCAACTCACTTTCATCAGCCACTTTTTGAATAAGCGGAACCACCTGTGCTGCGTCTCCACACCAGCTTTCCAAAATAATCAACCATGTCTGAGTGTTATTCAACTTATCAAAAACTTCTATAATTTCCTGAGGAGCTTTTGACGTCTTTATCAACCGTTTCATTCGTTGATTATTGAGTTTGGTATAGTGAGCCAGGTCTTCTGTTTGTTTTGGTCCGGTGGTTTTCCCTTCTAAAGTGAGTGCACTCATCAAGGTCATATATTCTTCAAAACTCATTGAGTTTTTCAAAGCAGTTTCAATAATACTCTTCATAAATATTGCATTGTCAATTTGTAAAACATAATTCTTAACCCGGTAGAAATTAAACCATACTTTAGTTGGCTGTATGCCACTGGTTGATAAAAGCGTATTCCTCATAAAATGGTTTCTAAAAAAGCAGGTGAACTTTCAATTTGTCTGCTGGGCGATATAACCTATTGTATAGAAATTGTTCTCAAATAAACGCTTGCTAATCCTTTTTCATAATATTCTTTTTAATTTCCCATTATGGAAAATAGATGGGTGATGCGCGATATAAGAGAACCAGACAATTTATTTGAATTGTCTAAGGCACTTAACATCAACCATAACCTTACCAAATTGCTTCTTCAGCGCAATGTGACCACATTCGAAGAAGCAAAGACTTTTTTCAGACCATCACTCAATCACCTCCACGATCCATTTCTGATGAAGGGAATGGATATCGCCGTGAACCGACTCTGTGAGGCTATTTTCTCCAACGAAAAAATCCTCATTTACGGGGATTATGATGTGGATGGTACCACGTCCGTTTCTATGATGTATGGTTTTTTGAAACAGTTTTCGGAGAACCTCGAATATTACATTCCTGATCGCTACACGGAAGGATATGGCATCTCTACTAAAGGAATTAACTATGCCAATGAACATGGTTTTGCACTAATTATCAGCCTGGACTGTGGTATCAGAGCAGTGGATATGGCGGCTTTGGCCAATGAATACGGAATGGATCTGATCATCTGTGACCACCATTTGCCGGGAGAAACACTACCAGAGGCACTGGCCATTCTGGATCCAAAACAGGCTGAATGTCCGTACCCATTTAAAGAACTATCTGGATGTGGTGTGGGTTTCAAATTGCTTCAGGGTTTTTGCATGCAAAACTCTATTCCTCTGGAAGAATTATTTCTTTTTTTGGATTTGGTAGCAGTAAGTATTGCTTCTGATATTGTACCGATAGTTGGGGAAAATCGCGTGCTTGCTTATTATGGTTTGAAGAAATTGAACCAAAACCCTCGTCCAGGGCTGAAAGCGTTGATAGATGTCAGTGGTCTAAAGAATGAAATAGACATCACGGGTGTGGTGTTTTACGTTGGTCCAAGAATCAATGCTACAGGAAGATTGACCCATGCTCATGAGTCGGTGGCGTTGCTAATCGCTGAATCGGAAGAAGACACACTAGAGACAGCCAAGGTACTCCACGATCAAAATACCAACCGGAAAACGCTTGATAAGTCAATTACCCGTGAAGCTTTGGACATGGTTGAAGAAAACCCAAATTGGGAAGAATTGAAATCTACAGTTTTATTCAAAAATGACTGGCACAAAGGAGTTGTTGGAATTGTAGCTTCCAGGTGCGTGGAGAAATACTACCGGCCTACAATCATTCTCACAGAATCAGAAAACATGGCCACTGGCAGTGCCCGGTCTGTTGATGGATTTGATATCCATGGAGCGATCTCACAGTGTAGCGAGCTGCTGGAAAAATTCGGAGGTCACACCCATGCGGCCGGTCTTTCTCTATCACTCGACAATGTATCGGCATTTCAAGAGAAATTTGAAAACATCGTCTCAAAGACTATTGATCCAGAATTATTAAAACCCAAACTAGAAATCGATCTGGATGTAGATCTGAATTTTGTCAATTATAAGAATTACTCCATTATCAAGCAGATGGAACCTTTCGGGCCTCAAAATATGAAGCCGGTATTTCAGACGTCCAAAGTTCACCTAAAATATCCTCCAAAAATCATCAAAGAAGAGCATCTCAAACTCACATTGTACCAACCAGGCGATTCTAACGTTTATGAAGCAATAGGTTTTGGATTGGCAGAAAAAGCGAGTCTGATTGCAAACGCAGAGCATTTTCGTGTGGCATATCAGATAGAAGAAAACTTTTACCGGGGAAACAAGAGCCTGCAGTTGGTGATTAAGGATCTAAAGATAGATTGATATCTTGCAGCATTTTGTGATCGATAGTCAATGTTTACCATCATTGTATTTGAAAAAACCTAATTGAAAATTCAGGGTTTTGTCATTTGAAATATTGAGATTTGGATTTTACGGCATAGCCGGAAAGTAATATGGAGTTAAGAGCAGATAAATTAGTCAAGAAATATAAAAACAGAAAAGTGGTGAACGATGTGTCCGTCACAGTAAACCAGGGCGAAATCGTTGGATTATTGGGGCCAAACGGGGCAGGCAAGACAACTACTTTTTACATGATTGTTGGGTTGATTAAACCAAATCAGGGCAATATTTTCCTGGATAAAGACAACATTACCGACCTGGCAATGTACCGCAGAGCAAAACTCGGGATAGGATATCTTGCTCAGGAAGCCTCTGTATTCAGGAAATTATCTGTAGAGGATAACATTCTGGCGGTGTTGGAAATGACGAAACTTACCAAAGCCGAGCAAAAAGATAAAATGGAAGCGCTGCTGGAAGAATTTAGCCTGACTCATGTTCGTAAAAACCTCGGGATGGTGCTATCTGGGGGTGAACGAAGAAGAACAGAGATTGCAAGAGCACTAGCCGTAGATCCCAAGTTCGTTTTGCTCGATGAGCCTTTTGCAGGTGTAGACCCTATTGCCGTAGAGGAAATTCAAAGCATCGTAGCTCAGCTCAAAGAGCGTGATATTGGCATACTCATTACAGACCATAACGTGGATGAAACCCTCTCTATTACTGACAGAGCTTATTTGATGTTCGAAGGAAATCTCCTGAAAGCCGGAACGCCGGAAGAATTAGCTGCGGACGAACAAGTAAGACGTGTATATTTGGGTAAGAATTTTGAGCTGAGACGACCTAAAAAAGACTGATGGAATTCATCAATTCTATACTTACCTGGGTGATGAAAAAGCGTATCCATGACATTGAGCTTTTCATCAAATACCCGCATGATGTACAACAAGAGCTATTGAATAGCTTATTATCCCGTGCTGCTTATACGGAGTATGGAAAAAAACACAATTTCGAGGGGATCAATAACCGAGACCAGTTTCGGGAAAATGTGCCGATCGTGGCGTATGAAGACTTGTATCCATATATCGAAAAGCTGATGGCCGGTCAGCAAAATGTGCTCTGGCCAACGGAAACCCGATGGTTTGCAAAATCTTCTGGTACTACGAATGCTCGGAGTAAGTTCATTCCTGTAAGTAATGAGGCACTGGAAGATTGCCACTACAAAGGAGGAAAAGACCTGCTCTCCATTTATGTGAATAATTACCCGGAGAGTAAGATGTTTACCGGTAAAAACCTGGTCATTGGCGGAAGCCAGCAAGTCAACCAGTTTGATAAAAACTCCAAATCCTATTACGGAGATGTCTCTGCGGTATTGATCAAGAACCTGCCTTTTTGGGCGCAGATGGTTCGTACTCCGTCCCTGGAAATCGCACTAATGGATGAGTGGGAAGAGAAAATCGAGAAGATGGCTCAATACACGAGCAACGAAAATGTGACCTCTATCTCTGGTGTGCCTACCTGGACGATTGTATTGCTGGAAAGGATATTGGAGATCAAGAATGCTAAGTCTATTTTGGATGTTTGGCCAAATCTGGAAGTGTTCGTGCATGGAGCGGTGGCTTTCACGCCATATGAAAAGCTTTTCAAAAGCCTCATTCCATCAAATGGAATGAGATACATGGAGACTTACAATGCTTCCGAAGGATTTTTCGGAATTCAGGATCAGACTGATTCTAAGGACATGCTGTTGATGCTGGATTATGGCATTTACTATGAGTTTATCCCAATGGATGAATGGGGTGAAGAATCCCCTCATACTGTTGGGCTGGATGAAGTAGAAATCGGGAAGAATTACGCGATTATCATTTCTACCAATGCTGGTCTTTGGCGATACAAAATCGGAGATACGGTAAGGTTTACCTCGCTGGATCCATATAGAATCCGAATTACCGGACGTACAAAGCATTTCATCAACGCTTTCGGTGAAGAATTAATCATAGAAAATGCAGAGGAGGCGCTGGCTGATGCATGTGAAAAGACCGGAGCGGAGTTGGAGAACTTTACTGCTGGCCCTAGTTATCTGGATTCCGGGTCGAAAGGCTTTCATGAATGGGTGATTGAGTTTAACCATGCTCCTGATGATTTAGAGCGTTTTACGCAGGTTTTAGACGAAAAATTACGAGAAATCAATTCAGACTATGACGCCAAGCGCCACAAAGGAATGGCGCTGACCACTCCAAAAATCCATCAGGTGGAGAAAGGCACTTTCTATAAGTGGATGAAAAAACGCGGTAAACTTGGTGGGCAAAACAAAGTACCGAGGCTCTCCAATCACCGGGATTACCTGGATGATCTGTTGGAAATGGTGGAAGCCAATTCTCTTTACGCTTAGATTTCAATTCAATGGAAGATCAGGCCGGAAGTCATTTTTCAATCACAAAATCGTAAATTGGTGGATTATATATAGCACATTAGCCATACATCATGCTCCAAACAGAAACCCCAATCAACTTTGCAGCCCTCTTCCAGAAGCAACAAGCGAAAAGCCGGGAACTTAGAACCGGAAAAATTGCAGAGCGAAAACAAAAACTCAAACAGATAAAAAACTGGCTGATTACCAATCAGGAGGAAATCAGAGCGGCTGAATATGCTGATCTGAGAAAGCCTGCTGAAGAGGTGAATGTCACGGAGCTTTACCCAATGCTCACTGAAGTAAGGCATGCGATTCGCAAGGTAAAACGTTGGTCTTCCCCTTCCCGCATTGCGACCAGTCTGACTTTCCTGGGGACAAGAGCCCGAATTTATAATGAACCCAAAGGAGCCAGTCTCATTATTTCTCCATGGAATTACCCGATGTTGCTGGCCATAGGGCCGTTGATTTCTGCCGTAGCTGCCGGATGTACCGTCGCACTCAAGCCGTCAGAGTTTACACCGCATACCAACAAAGTCATAGGTCAGATGATTTCAGATCTTTTTGTTCCTGAGGAAGTGACCATGATCGAAGGTGAAGCGGATGTTGCTGCTGGGTTACTCAATCAACCTTTTGATCACATCTTTTTTACTGGCAGCCCGGCTGTGGGCAAAATAGTGATGGAAGCTGCTGCGAAAAACCTTACTTCAGTAACGCTGGAGCTTGGAGGAAAATCACCAACAATCATAGATGAAACGGCCAACATTAAAGACGCGGCTGAAAAAATCACCTGGGGAAAATGGACCAATGCTGGTCAGACATGCATTGCCCCGGATTACCTTTTTGTGCATGAGTCGAAAAAGGAACAATTGATTGAGGCGATCAAAGAGCAAGCTCAAAAACTATACGCTGATCAGGCAAACTATGCGGCCATCATCAATGAGCGCCATTTCCAGCGATTAGAAAGCTCATTTCAAGATGGACTGGATAAAGGTGCGAAAGTCGTTTTCGGGGGAGAGTTTGATCAGGAGCAAGTCAGAATCAGTCCAACTATCGTGACAGATCTGAATACCGACATGACGCTACTTCAGGAAGAAATTTTTGGGCCATTTTTACCGATTCTTACTTACAAGAACCTGGATGAGGTCCTAAAATACATCAATGACCGACCAAAACCTTTGGCACTTTATGTTTATAGCCGCAGGAAAAAGAACCAACAAAAAATCATTCAGGAAACCAGCTCTGGAGGTGTTGTGATCAATGACAACATTCTTCAGTTTGGCCACCCACATTTACCAATGGGAGGAGTGAATAATAGCGGAATCGGTAAAGCACATGGACGAGAAGGCTTCCTGGCATTTTCTCATCCTAAGTCAGTTTTGAAACAGCGAGTCGGACTTACCATTGTGAAAACGGTTTATCCTCCATACACTGGATTAAAAAAGAAAATGATTGAATTGATGTTGAAGTATTTTTAGGACTATTTTTGCGCATCATGAAAAAGCACATTGTAATTCTAGCCTTAGTCATTTTAGCATCTTGTACCAATTCTACTTCTGAGCGACCAGAAGGTTGGGATGGAGAATGGACCGCCACATGGGTCACGGATCCAGCCTCTTTTGAAGGAATCGATGGTATTACCGATTACACCATGCCGGGAAAAGTCACTTTCAATGGCGATCAGGTCAATATCAAAGCTTTTGGTTTTGAAGGATGTGTGTTTAGCAAAGACACCTTGGATCACTCGCTTACCTGGAAAGTGAGCAATGACTCACTCATTCTGATCAATGATGAAGACACCCCGGGAATGGTTTACACGATCAAAGAAAAAACGGACTCCAAAATCCGCCTTCAGCTTATGGAGGATATTTTTCTGAATCTGGAAAAGTAGTTTGTTCATAGAGCCTTTGCCCTTTTTCATAATTCACCTGTTATTTCTTCCTCAGACAGTGGAGGAACATGTGCACAAATAATGCATTTCTTATTACATTTAGAGGAATGAAAGGAGTGACAATAATTAAAGACGAGACTCACAACAAACGATTTGTTCAGATCGACTTGGATGAATTAGAAAATCATCAAAATGAGCTGGAGGACATGCTAGACATTATCATTTCCGAAAGTAGAAAGGATGACGAAGAGGTGAGCTGGGAAAGCTTAAAAAACCAACTCAAAGAGGACGGAAAGCTCTGAAATGTATCAAATCACTTTCAAGAAGAAGGCAAGTAAAGAACTTAGTCAATTACCCTCAATTGTATTACCTAAAGTAGTTTCTGAAATTGACAATCTTGCTGAAGATCCGAGACCCGTGGGAAGTAAGAAGCTTAAAGGGAGTGATGAGAATATGTGGAGGATACGAATTGGGGATTATCGCGTGATTTATGTAATTGATGATGGAATTCGAATTATCAACATAAGAAAGGTTGGTCACCGCAAAGACGTTTACAAGAAATAGAACCTGTATCAGGTTCCACTTAATCTCTCTGTAGTATTTTGTCACTGGGTAACATTTGTTTCTAAACCTTTCGGGATAACTGTGACTTTTGCATCATGAGACAAGTGAATATCATGATGAGAATTTTTGTTCTGCTGGCTATCGCGATTGGGTTTAGCCAATGTTCTTCTACCAAAAAGGAGAAAAGCACTTCAGAAGCACCAGCTTTCAATCTGGAAGAAGCCCAAAACCTTATGACTACCAACTGCTTTGCCTGTCATGGGCCAGCAGAACCAGGAAAGCGAATAGCCCCGCCAATGGCTAATGTGAGAATGCATTATCTCGAGGGAGATATCTCCAGGGAAGATTTTGTGAAACATGTATCCACCTTCGTCACACAGCCAGCTGTAGAGAAAAGCAAGATGCCGGGAGCCATTGAAAAATTCAACCTGATGCCGGCCATGGGCTTTTCAGAAGAAATGATCAGTAAAATTGCTCTGGCGATTTATGAAACTCCCGAAGATTCACCAATCTGGAACAGATTCCCTTCGGCACACGAAGATCAGGATCAAACTCCTTTAGAAAAAGGCAGGCAGATGGCTCTATCTACTAAAACTCAACTGGGTAAAAATCTGATGGGAGCCATCAAAAGCAAAGGAACATTGGGTGCAGTGAAATTCTGTAACGTTCGGGCACTCCCACTTACAGACAGTATGGCGACAGTTCACAATGCTGCGATCACACGTGTTTCAGATAAACCCAGGAACTCAGGCAATCAGGCCAATCAGACAGAACTCAAACACATTGAGACCTTCAAACAAATGGTCGCAACAGGAATGGAGATGAAACCTATAATGGAGGAGGCCAACGGAAAAGTAGATTTCTACATGCCCATACTTACTAACAATATGTGTTTACAGTGCCATGGTGCTCCTGAAGAGCAGATCTTGCCTACGACAATTGCTCGATTGGATTCACTCTATCCGGGAGACAAAGCACGTGGTTATGGAGAAAACGAAGTTCGCGGTATCTGGAGCATTCATTGGGAGGAAGAGACCGCTCCATAATGCACGATCCTATTATTCTGGAAGAATGGGAGGAATACTCATCAGCCACATCATATAGATAAATAGGATTACGGTGAGTGTAGCTATGAATTGATGATTTTTTCTAACCAGAAGTGCCGTGATAGAGATTAATATGAAGATCGCAGGAGGGATAATTAGGGTCATGAAGTTTTCCGCTGCTACTATTTCCACAAAGGTGTGCTGATTAGGAAAGTAGATGATCAGGTCTTTGATGATGGTGGAGCCAATGACCACAATGATGTAAAAAAGAATTTTTCGATCACGATTTTCGAAGAGTTTACGAAAGTCTATATGCTGCTCGTAATTTTCAGGAAAAAGAGTCATGATAGCCATATACATACTCCCGACAGGTAAAACTTTTACGAGAAAAAATAGCCATTTAGTTTCTGTTCCATAAGAACGTTGGTAAAAGTCCTGAATGTGATACATCCCAAAATATGCCTCCACAAGGGTGAAGAAAGCTACTGCGATCATCAAAATATGTATCCAGTAATAAGTGATTGCTTTGCTGTGAATGACCATCTTACCTACTCCAGTAAACAAAATAGCAATGGCCAAACCATAAAGGATCGTTTCAAATCCGTGATAGTATTCAAATTCATTCATTTGGTTGGAGGTTAGGGATTTTAAAAGTAATGAATGTCATTGAGTGTGTTTTATTCGCACTTCACTCCAAACCGCACATTTCTTTCAAAAAAGCAGTTGACTTTTCATCTGTTTCACCAAACCTCCAATGACCTGTGATTGGTGTGATTTCCAGTGTTTTTGGAGCATCAATTACATTGTAGGCAGAATAGGAAGTCGTTGGAGGGCAGGTGTTGTCATTATAGCCAAAGGAGTAGAATCCCGGAGCGGTAATTTTTTTGGCAAAGTTCACCACGTCGTAATATTTCATCGTCTCAATTTTTTGTGGAGTATTGTTGACCACCTTTCTAAACATGTGCGGCCAGCTTCCTGCCCGATTGTGTAAGTAGCCTTCCTGATCAGTCAATGCTGGATAATACGCTGCAAGTGCGGTGACTCGTTTGTCCAGTCCAGCTGTGACTATGCTCAGTGCTCCACCCTGACTACCGCCGGTCACCAGTACATTTACACCGTCCCACTCAGGTAAGGAAGTGAGATAATCAATCGCTCTTACACACCCCACATAGGCGCTCTTGTAGTAGTAATTGTCTTTGTCGTCCAGATTCTGTTCGGCATAGTCTCCAACAGCCCTGCTGATTTCTTTGTATTCAGTTTTCGAATGCTCTGGGTTGATACCATGGATTTCAATAGCGAGACTAATGAAGCCTTGATCTGCAAAAAACGTCCAGGGGTCAATGTGTTTTACTCCTGCACCTGGCGGATGAAAAAGCACTGGGTATTTCCCAGATTTTTTGGGTTTGCAAAGCCAGCCGTATAGCCGCTTGTTCCTGGAGTAATTCTGCATGTTTACTAAATACACATCAACTGTACTGGTAGAGAATTCCGGCCGATAAGTTACGATGGCATCCATTGGTAGTTTTGCGTTTTCAGCAAGTGCGGCACCCCAGAACTCATCAAAATCGTCGGGCATTTTCACTGTTGGTTCGATTTTCAATGGGTCAAACCCGACCTTGATTTGATCACGATATGTTTTGCCTTCCACAGTGGTTTGGACTTTTAATTGTTTGAACCCTGGCTCTTTCATTGTTCCGATATTGATCATCGCAACCCCATTTTTGGTTTTGATTTTGCCGGTCTTATCAGGCTCAATCATTTCAGGTCCGTATTCATAGAAAATTTCCAAATCCAGAGGGATACCAAAACGCGTAACCATCACTTTGATCTCAGCAATTTCACCTGTGCGGTAGTGCCAGTTGTCATGATCAGGGGTGAGCAGAAACTGCACCATTGGGAATCTGGCAGGAGAGTTCTGAGCAATGGAAGCATAACAAATCAGGAAAGAAAGGATGAAAAAGGTGGTTCGTTTCATGTCTGCTGAAATATCGGTTTAATAAACGGCCCCAAGACAGAGGTCGGGGTATTTGACAAAGTTTGCTTTGCAAACATAATGTCTTTCGACACAGAGGTTCTGGAAATAAAACCCACTGGTGGGATTCAAATATCAACAAACACGCACTTACATTACCGCGCTGAATTCTGAAAATATGGGCTTCAATTCTTAAAGGTTCAAAGTATGGATAGGTTTTGACGAATGGCTTCAACAAATTCGCGAGTTGGATCAATGAGAGGAAGTGCAGTTTCCTGACTGTGATCGAACAAATCGCCATAGCCGCCTTTTGTTCTAAGGTCAAATAGCTTTGAAAAATGACGTCCCATTTCTTTATCAAAAATTCCTGTCCGAATGAACTCCTGTCCGAATTTGATTCGCACGCCATCATGTGATTTGGTCTCTATTTCTTTACTAATTAAAATCGCAGTGACAGCATAGAAAGAGGCATAATACAGTCGATTGATAACAGCATTCCATTTCTCATTTTTGGCCAAAATTTCAGCTTCTTCCAAGGTTTCAAAAGCCCTTTCTATACGATAATTAATATAGTCTGACCTATTATTATCAATCATATTCGAACACCTTCTTTGGAAATATTCTTGTAAAGTGGAGTAATGCTGAGTTTGGTATTCCAATCAGTTTTTGGGTAAATCAAAAGGGAAATAATCTGACCGATTTCTAACTCAATTTCAAAAAGTTGATTTCGAAATTTGTCTTCTACCCCATTTGTAACCTTTTCATCATCTACTAAAATGAGCAAATCCCAATCAGATGAACTATGAGATTCTCCTCTGGCACGTGACCCAAATAAATATACCTCTGCCGTTTCATCAATATTGTGTATTGACGATGAGATTCTTTGAATTAATTCATTCTGATTTGTTGCAGCCATTTCACTAAAGTTAGCAGATATTATTCATACAGAAATTGATGAATTTCAAAAAGCACGTTTCCCTCACATTACCGGGCTGAATTCCGAAAACAGGGACATGATTTCTTCTATTTCACAGGCAGGTATGTAATCTGCTACCTCAGCATATTCCTGCCACATTTGCTGAACATTGGTATTGCCATGAGCTGATTCTATTGCTTCTTTTGATTTCCATCCGAAAACCTCAATGACAAATCCTGCATCATTTTTCATTAGAATTGGTTTTCTATCAGAAACCAGACCTTCTGCATATAACCGATCCCAATGAGTTTTGGATACTTTCAACAATTCATTCTCTTTTCCATTGTGTGGACGGTATGCGACTATGACAATTCTTTCTGATGTTGATGACATTTGACTTTTCGCTTTGTTATCAATTCTTCTAAGTTGCCAAGAAATCCTTGATCATGCGAAAAAAGTGGCCACTCTTTCTCGGAATCCTATTACTCACCATTGGAATCATTTTTCGTGCAGCTACTGATTATAGCTTCCTTGGTCTCACGTTCATCAAGGTTGGCGTTGCGCTGAAGGCCTATTACATCATCGACAAAATCTTCAAAGGTGAATACAAAGTAGGCATGGAAATGCTCTATTTACTTTTTGGTTTGATTTTGTTTTTCACTGGCTTGTATTTCAAAAACACAGGCGCTGATTTCAACCCTTATCTGCTGATGGCTCCAGGGATTGGTCTTAAGGTAGTCTTTATTATCATTTTTATTCGAAAGACCAGAAACCCGAAAGCAGAATCAAAATAACCCTACTTTGTCATCTTAAGAAAGTCAAACCTTCAATCCCTAAAGGGAAGATGATCTAGCTGTCAAAGTCACTCATTAAGGTCGGGGTTATCTGATAGTTTAAGCAATTTGACAATGTAGACATAACCTTTTAAAAATTTTACCTTAATCATTCTTTAGGCACAAAAGTTACTTTCATATAACAGGGACTTTATAAGTTTGGCCTTTCATTAACCAAAAACCCCAAAAAGTGACTTTACCTGACAGCCTGCAGTTCATTATCAATGAATTAGAAAAAAGTAAAAACCTCACTCCTGCACAGATGACCACCATCGTCAAAAATGCGAAGGTGAAAGTAGAAGATCTGGAACCGTGGATGGATTTGGACCACCCAAAAGCAGACAGCTATGGACGAAGGCTTATTCATGATGGAGGGCATTTCGAAATGATGGTCATGTCCTGGGCTCCCGGTGACTTTTCAGGAATTCATGACCATGGCTACACTCAGTGGGGTGCTGTACAGATATTCGGTCCGGCGGAGCATGCTACTTTCAGAGTACAGGATGACGAAATTACCACTTTGGCGCGCTGGGTGGTAAAACCCGGCGATGTGCTAGGGGTTGGTCATTCTTTGGTTCATCAAATGGGTAATCCAAGCGAAAAAGACCCATTTGTAAGCTTACATATCTATGGCGTGCAAGAACAGGTTGACAATGTAACTGGTGATGCCAGACTCTATGAGTTAAATGAGCAAAAAATACAACGGATTAACGGAGGTGTGTTTTTCGCGCTTCCAGAAAGCGAAATTGCCAGAAGAGAAAATGGTCCAGTGGGTGATTTCCCAACCTTACTGAGACATCAGGTAGAGCATGCCAATAGACTCATTGCCATACACGGTCATGAAGCGGATGTGATTGAAAAAGAGCGCCAGTCCATTTGCGGAAGCGAAAAGTTGCCACAACTGCATGATTTTCTGGAAGGAATCATAGATCCTGAAACCTCCAAAACCAATAACTCCATGCAGTGGAAAGTGCTCAATATGGAACTGAAGGCCACTGCGCGATTACAAAATAAACTCAACGCCAGGTCATCAAAAGAAGATAGTTTTCATAAATACGCAGAGCTCTATGATGAGCTGATTGGAAAAGTGAGCATGAGGGATTTTATGAAAGGATATCTGCAGTATTTTCAGGAACATACTGAGGCAGATTTAGGTAGCCAATCAATCATCTCGATCGGTTGTGGTACTGGTCTGGTAGAGGAGTGGATCATGAAAGAGTTTGAGGCCGATGAATCCAATATTTATGGAATGGATCTTTCAGAGGCCATGGTCAACGAAGCCCGTCAGCGTATCAATGCAGACACAGGAAATGTGCTTGAACTTGACCCAGCTATCAGGAAATGGGACATAGCCTACAGTGGGTTGAATGTGTTTCAGTATTTGCCACACGATCTTTTGGAAGATGCTATAGCCAGAACAGCTGCGATTGTGAAATCGGGAGGATATTTCGTAGGAGATTTCATCACACCAGACCACATGCGCTGGTATCCGAACGTGATGTTCTCAGAAGATAAGAAAATCATTTCTCTACGCACGCCCAATTTTGTAGAGGAAAATGGAGCCATGTTCCAGGAAAGTGAAATCCTCAATGTGAGTTTCCTTCATGGAAACATGGATATCAACTATGCAGGAAAGCACCGCAGATTTTTACCGCCACTGCATAGGGTGAGAAGCTATTTTGAAAAGTATTTTGGTGGAGAAGTAACGTTGCTGGATGCCGTAAGACTGACCGAGATCTCAGAGTTCGCTGATAGTTGCCCTTCTACAAGATACGTGGTAATTGCCAGGAAAGGTTAGGGCCAAAAAGGTGGGTTTCCAGATTCTACCTCAACTCACATCCTCGCCACTACACTTTTCTTCGGAATGGTGATTTTCCACATGCCTCGGAGATCACCAACCTGGTAGCCAGTAGCGTTATCATCTGGATAAAGTTCTTTGATCAGTGAGTAATTTTCTGCCGCGATGGTTTCTCCCACTTTTCCGTGACAGTTCAGGCAAAGCCCTGACGGAATTTTAATCGCCTTGGTCATTACATAAGTTTCTTCGTTCAGCTCCATGAGCTGCGGTGTGTCAGGGGCAGCATAAGAATAGGCTTCCCAGATTTCCTTATCGGACGCTGTTAAAGAATCAGCAGGGTTTCTGGTTTTATCGGTTACTCTGGTAATCGTTACTCCCAGGCTGTCTTCTATTGGTGCAACAATACCTGATGCATTGAGGTTACAAAATGATATTGCACCGGCAACTCCTTTGTTTGTGATGGCATTTTTCAGGTTAGTCTGAAGTGCAGAAGCAGCGGCTTGAAGCCCTTGTTTCCCGATAGCTTCTCCTTTGGCCATGAGTTCAGCTTTGGTGACTCTTTTCAATTCACGGACTTCCCGCTCCTGATCATAGGCTGATCTGTCCACAGGTTTTCTTGGTGAGCACCCAACCATTACCAATAAAATGACAATGCTCAAAATGGGATATTTAGTTACTGTCTTAAAAGTCATGGCTTTATGTAATTTTGCAGTTTTCCGAGACATTCGGGAATCATTATTCGATCAACCGTTTTGAGAGTGATTGGTTTAATTTGATCAACTCTAAAAACAAATTAAAGATATCTAATCAAAAATTCAGATGATTGATAAACTGGAAGCAATCAAGAAAAGGTTTGAGGAGGTGAGTCAGCTGATTGTACAGCCTGATGCCATGTCTGATATGAAGGCATTTACCAAGCTCAATAAGGAGTATCGCGATTTGGAGAAGATTGTGAAAAAGTATGATGAATACAGCATGGTCACCAGCAATATTGATAATGCCAGGCAAGTGCTGGAGGAAGAGAAAGATCCCGAATTCCGTGAAATGGCTAAAGAAGAATTGGATGAGCTGAACCCGAAAAAAGAAGATCTGGAAGAGGAGCTGAAATTCATGTTGATCCCGAAAGATCCGAATGACAGCAAAAACGTGATTCTTGAAATCCGCGCTGGAACGGGTGGTGACGAAGCTGCCATCTTTGCCGGTGATTTGTTCAAGATGTATGAAGCATTTGCTTCTAAGCAAGGGTGGACATTTTCTGTCATGAGCCTGACCGAGGGAACTGCAGGAGGATTCAAAGAAATCGTGTCTAGTGTAGAAGGTGAGGATGTGTATGCCAAGCTGAAGTTTGAATCAGGAGCACATCGTGTTCAGAGGGTTCCTCAGACCGAATCACAGGGCCGTGTGCATACCTCAGCAGCCACAGTAGCAGTATTGCCTGAGGCAGAAGACGTGGATGTGGAGCTTAATATGTCTGATATCCGAAAAGACACTTTCCGGGCATCTGGTGCAGGTGGACAGCACATCAACAAAACAGAGTCTGCCGTAAGGCTGACACACGCTCCTTCAGGATTGGTAGTAGAATGTCAGGATGGTCGCTCCCAGCACGCCAATTATGATAAGGCATTGAAGGTTTTGCGCTCTCGGTTATATGAGCAGGAACTGAAAAAGCACAATGAAGCGATCAGCTCGCAGCGGAAAACTATGGTAGGCTCTGGCGACCGATCAGATAAAATCAGAACATACAATTATCCTCAGGGACGTGTCACAGATCACCGAATTAATCTCACTGTATACAACCTCCCAACAATCATGGGAGGAGAGATCGATGAGTTTATAGAAAAACTCAGAATAGCGGAGAATACAGAAATGCTCAAGGCAGAGCAGGAATAAATAAGGCAAAAGCTCGTTTATCAGATTATGAAAAACCATTTCATATTTTTCATCTCAGCTGTTCTGTTTTTGATGGCATGCGAACCAGAAGACACCAGAATCACCAGTGACCCAGATGCTAAATTGACGTTTAGTGATGACTCGGTCATTTTCGATACACTGTTGACATTCAGGACTAGCATTACCAAGCGATTCAGAATTTACAATCCTAATAAAAGAGCGGTAGTCATTGATCGAATAGGTCTTGGTAGGCAGAATTCAGAATATTCCATCATCGTGAATGGAGAAGAAAGCAATGAGGTGGAAAACATAGAAATCTTCGGAGAAGATAGCCTGATGGTGTTGGTAAATGTGAGTGTAGATTACCAGGATGAAAACCTTCCCTATCTTGTCAAGGACTCTGTGGAAGTAAGCTGGGGAAACTATCAGGCAAATGTAAAGCTGGTAGCCTGGGGACAGGATGCCAATTTTTTATATGGCGATACCATCAAAACGAATACTACCTGGACGAGTGATCGACCTTATGTGATTTATGGCTATGCACTCGTGGATAGTCTAGCCACTTTGACCATTGATGCAGGCACCTCTATTTATGTGGATAATTCTTCTTATTTACTCGTTGCAGGCCAGCTGCAAGTACAAGGTGATTCAGGGAATCATGTCACTTTTAGCAATACAAGATTTGATGAAAACTACCAGGAGGCTCCGGGACAATGGGGAGGCATCCTTTTCCTGGAAGGAAGTAAAAAAAATCGGATTGAATATGCAGACATTCAAAACGGCACTTTTGGACTGAGAATTGGTAATCCAGATGATGACGATGAGTATGATCTGGCTGTTTATAACACAACCATTCGACACATGTCACAGGCAGGTATACTGGCATTCACATCAGATGTGTATGCAGAAAACACATTGATTTACAATGTAGGCACCTACATGGTTGGGGGATTTGCCGGAGGTAATTATACCTTCGAGCATTGCACATTTGTGAATAGTCCGAGCTTTTTTGTCAGTGACGATCCCTCAGTACAGTTTGCTGACAATTTGGTTTTGACGGAGACAGAAACTCTGGTGGAGGAACTATCAGTTTCTCTGACCAATTCAATCATATGGGGAAGCAACGAAGAAGAAATTTTACTGAGTAATGGAGGAGGAACGGAGCTGGATACGAGTTTTATTAATAATGTCATTCGATCCAATACTACTTGGCCGGGCAATTTTATTTCACAGGAGCGAGATTATCCAGGGTTTTATGACCCATCGTCTTTTGATTTCAGCTTAGACTCTTTATCATTCGCCAGGGATAAGGCCATTCCCGGTGCAATTCAGGTTGATATTACTGGAAAGCTAAGGGATTCAAAACCCGACATTGGGGCTTACGAAAGATTCGACAAAGAATGAGGACGGTTCAGAAAGAGATACAATTACCAGCAGCAAGGCGAGGGTTTCATTTGATTACCCATGAAATCCTGGAGGCGATACCAGAAATCAGGCAGATAAAAACGGGGATGCTTCAGGTCTTCATCAAGCATACATCTGCTTCTTTGACCATCAATGAAAATGCAGACCCGACTGTTCGTCAAGATTTCGAATCTCATTTCAATAAAATGGTTCCCGAAAACGCGCCTTATTATCGACACACCTATGAAGGGTCGGATGATATGCCCGCTCATATCAAAGCGTCTTTACTTGGGCCTTCTGTTATGATTCCTATCACGAATGGTCGACCGAATCTGGGTGCCTGGCAGGGAATCTATTTGTGTGAGCATAGAGATTATGGTGGTTCCAGACGTGTCGTTGTTACAGCTTGGGGAGAATAACCTACTCAGAAAACGTACTGATCAGGATACTTTGTAGCTTTTCTTTATCTATTGGTTTGGAAAGAAACCCATTAAATATATCATTGAATTCATCTTTTGAGTCAACCATAATATCAGCTGTCAAAGCATAAATTGGAATGTTCTGATAGGGAGATTCTCTCAAGCGGATTTTTTGTGTGGCTTCTATACCATTCATTACCGGCATGTGTAGATCCATCAGCACAAAGTCAAAGGTCTCTTGCTCCAGAGCATCCAAAGCCTCCTGGCCATTTTCTTTTTTGATTACAAGCAGTCCCCAGTTCTCTAATAGCTTTTCTGCCACCATTGCATTGACCATGTTATCCTCCACCAGAAGAATTTTTTTGTCGAGAAGCTTTTCAATATCAGCAGATGTTCCTTCAGGTTTTTTTCGTGAAGACCTCAGACGGAGTTTGAAAGAAAACTTAGACCCGATTCCGGGTGCACTTTCTACGGTGATATCACTGTCATGAAGTTTCAGTAGTCGTCTTACTATCGCCAACCCGATTCCTGTACTGCCAGATGGGTCGCTGAGCATCGTGCGGATCGGAGAATAGTTTTCAAAGATTTTTTCCAGCTTTTCCGCTGCTATTCCTTTGCCAGTATCTGATACTTCTACACACACATCGTCCATGACCCCTTCGGAGTTTTCTTTTTTGACCGTCAGTTGAACGACACCTGAATCCGTATGCTTGATGGCATTGGTGATGAGATTGGCAATGATCTGTCCTAGTTTAGTTTCGTCTATCAGGTATCTTTTTTCCAAGTCATGATCTATTTCGGTCGTCAGCTTCAGACCTTTCTTTTCTGCAATGCTCCTGTAGGTATACACCAACCCATTGATTACTTGCTTTAAATCCCGGCTTTTGAGGTTCAAATTGGCTTTGTTAGCTTCCAGCTCACTGAAGTCAATGATATCATTGGTAATTGACAGCATGTTGTTGCTGGTTTGCTTCAATAGTTTTATAAATGCCAGTCTATCTCTATGCTCCGGGTTTTCTTCCAGAATATTGACGATGGTCACCACATCATTTAACGGAGTACGCAGCTCATGACTCATAGCTGCCATGAGTTCATGCTGTCCATGAATGGCCTTTTCCTTATCCAGGGTTGATTTTACAAATTTTTGCTCATCAATAATCACAACCCGATAAAAGGCAAAAAACAGCGTAAAAGCCATGATCAAAAACATCAGGAAAATGGTGATTTTCAGTGCCAAATACATTTCAGAAGTAAATGCCGCTTCTTCCAAGCCCAGGGTTCCCCCAAATTCAAAGTAAGCCATGCAGATCACATTGTATAAATAAAACAGAATGATCCTGGGTGTTTCGTTCGTTTTGAAATAGATAAAAGGAAATGAAAACAAAAGGACGAAAAAGTATTGAATGCCAAAGCCGGGCCCTAGGAGTAATGTAAAAACCAGTACTAGTGGAGGGGCTTGAATGGCGTAAATCGTCCTGGAGATATTAAACTGACTAAGTGCATTCAGAAAAAGAGGAATTGCGCAAAAAACAGCGATGCTCAGACAGATCCAAAACAAATAGTAATCTTCTTGAAAAAAGAATATTACGGAATACGTAGCGCAAACAGTAACTATTATCAGCCCAAAAATATTGATCGCGGTTATTCGAGCGATATCTTTAGAAGTATATCCATCAGGGATCTTTCCCAAGGTCCATTGTGGAATTTGCGAGAGCAGGTTTTGAAAGGTCATCATTAGAACTGGCAATTACTATAAAGTACGTTTAACATACCTATTCCGGCAAATAATAGAGGTGAACGGGAATAATATGAAAGTGAGTGTGACTTGTGGCAACTGTTGAACTTGAGTCTACTGGTTTTATAATTCTTTTTTCGGTTCATCTGTAACCTTATACTCTTCGTGAAGTAACTTATCTGAATTCAAAAAACCTGACTAAAAACTTTGGATCGAACGAGCGATGAAGATTTGATGAAATCAGTGTATGAAGGGCGGCTGGACCGGCTCAACACACTTTGTCAGCGTTATCAGCGGCGGATATTTGGGTATATGCTCAAATCCACCCTAAATGCAGAAGACAGTGCAGACCTTGCTCAGCAAGTTTTTATTCGTGCTCTGAAGTACAGAAAGAGCTATAGGATAGGAAAGTCGTTTGAAATGTGGGTTTTTCAAATAGCCAGAAATGTATTGAAAGATTATTTCAGGAAAATGAAAATCCATAACGAGCGATATGAATTCATAGATCAGATTCCGGATATGGTGGATGAGGTGGATGAAGAAAAGCTGGAAAATGAGAAAAAACTAATACGTGCAATGGAGCAATTACCAGAAGACAAGCGTGAGCTATTAGTACTTAGCAAATTTGAAGGGATGAAGTATGAACAGATCGCTGAGCTAAGATCCATGAGTGTATCGGCAGTTAAAGTACAGGTTCACCGAACGATGAAACGGTTGAAGGAATTGTATTTCAACCTCAACTAAAGAGCTATGAAACATTTAACAGAAGAACAAATCATAGAGTATCTGGAAAGTGGAAGCCCCGAGGATTCAGTTAGAGAACACCTGGAGACTTGTGACCAATGTCAATTGGAGCTGAAGCGGACAAAAGAGCTGATGGATACCATTGCCAACTCTCCTGAGTATAATGTGCCTGAGCATATCGCAGAGAACTTGTCAGATGCTATAAAGCAGGAATTGTCATCTGAAAAGAAGTTAATCCCGTGGGTTCAAATTGCAGCGGCTATAGCATTACTCGTTGTTGGATTTACTCTGGGAAAATGGTCTGCTCCTGATTACGCGTCAGAGGTATTGGCATTGCAATCGCAGGTGAGCTTACTGAAAGAAATGCAAATGGTGAGCGCATTGAGCAGACCCACCGCAAGTCAGAGGATTCAGGCTGTCAATCAAATTAACCGTGATTCGGGCAGTGAAGGAAATGAGATGATCATTAACACGCTAATGAACACCCTGAATACGGACGATAGCCCGAATGTGCGCCATCAGGCGGCACAGGCTTTGGGCCGGTTTACAGATCAGCAGATGGTAAGATTGTCGTTGGCAAAGTCGCTGGAGCGCCAATCCGACCCTCTGATTCAGATTGCACTGATTTCCATATTAACCGAGGCGCAAGAGAAAAACGCCGTGAAGCCTCTGCAAGAAATAATAGAAAGAGAATACACCTCGCCTGAAGTTAAGAGACAGGCAGAAATAGCGCTTAAAGTATTGATTTGAGCATTAAATAACGAAGCATTCAAAAGGCCAATTGAATATAGATGTACCAATTTTAATTGAATAAAGAAATGAAAAAGATATATATAACCATATCAATTTTGACCTGTCTCGTATGGCAGATCCAGGCACAAACATTCAGCTACGCTCCAAAAGGCGATATCTCCGAAACTGTCGTCAGAATATCCAATTTATTTGCGGATATAGAAGTAGAAGGAAATCTCGGAAAAGAAATTACGATCAGTACAGATACTTATGAAGGCATTCCTGAAAAGGCAAAGGGGTTGAAACCGCTCTCTGCTTCAGGGACAGAAAACACCGGAATAGGATTAAGCGTAGTTCAGGATGGTAATGTAATTACCATATCAGGAGCATCCAGAAAAGCAAATGGGAAGTACATGATCCAGCTTCCAAAAAACATCCGTTTGTCCATCGATCTAAACAATTGGCAGGCAGGAGATGCTCTCATAAAGAATATGTCCGGAGAAGTAGAAGCCAAAACTCAGAATGGAGAGCTTAGGTTTGAATCCGTCACCGGCCCAATCGTAGCTCATTCACTCAGTTCAGATATAGAAGTAATATTTACAGATGTCAATCAGGCTTCACCGACATCTCTTACATCCACCAGCGGAGATATAGATATTACTATTCCCGCTAACACAAAAGGTAATTTCCAGATGAGCTCAATTTCAGGTGAGGTTTTTACCGATCTGAATTTTCAGTTTGAAAATGATGAGGACATGAAGCGAATTGCAGGAGGTATGAATGCCTCGGCTACACTCAACAGCGGTGGAGTGGAGATTCTCCTGAAAAGTGTGAGCGGAGATATTTTTATCAGAAAGTCTAAGTAACCAGCAAAGCCAATTAACATGAAAAAGTATTTGTATTTGCTGTTCATTGCAGCATGCTGGCAGACTATTGCCCAAACAAATGTGGAAGAGAAAATTGTGATTTCTGATGAAGAAAAGCTGGAGCTCGGGTTTGATTTTGCCAATGAAATAGAGTTGATCAATTGGGAGAAAAATGAAGTAGTCATCAAAGTAAGTGTCACGATCAATGATGGAGAAGACGATGAAATTTTTGAATTGATCACTAGGAAACATGACGGAGTAGTATCAGTAAACCTCAACCTGGACAATTGGAAAAACCAATGGTCACAAAATGATTGCTATCATACTTCTGAGATCAATTATACTGTCTATTTCCCATCATCCATGAAGCTGGAAGCCAAATCAATTAGTGGCAACTTTACTTTAAAGACACTTAATGGACAGGCTGTTGTCAAGACCATTTCAGGAGATATAGACCTGACTGTTCCGGATGGTCTGGATTTCAATGCAAAAACCATCACGGGAGAAATATACTCAGATTTGGAGATTGAATATCCATTTGGCAGAGAAGGTCTGAACCAGATAGTGGGGATGAAAGTGAAAGGAAAAGTGAAAAACGGTAGTGCCTATCAAAACCTGGAAACAATAAGTGGAAATATTTATTTGAGGAAGGGTTAAGTCTTTCCTTATTTTGATAAAATGGCCATTCGTAGCATCTTGCACCACCAATATATCACGAATGGCCAAAACTAAAACTTCTTTCTTCTGTCAAAGCTGCGGAGCTAACTCCCCCAAATGGCTGGGCAAATGTCCTTCTTGTGGTGAATGGAATACTTATGTGGAGGAGGTTGTTTCTAAATCATCGGCCTCTGACAAGGAAATCTGGCAGTCTGGAGATTTAGTAAGAAATGCACCTAAGAAAATCCAGGAGGTAGTTTTTGACGAACGCCACAGATTGCAGACTGGCACCACTGAGTTGGACAGAACACTTGGAGGAGGAATTGTGCCAGGATCGCTCGTATTGATTGGGGGAGAGCCAGGTATCGGAAAATCTACATTGCTACTCCAGATGGCCATAAGGATGAAGCAATCCAAAGTTCTATATGCTTCTGGTGAAGAAAGTTTAGAGCAGATCAGGATGCGAGCGCAGCGCATAGGCATTGAGGCAGAAGATTGTTTTTTATTAGCCGAGACTTCACTTTCTGCAATTCTTACTCATGCCAAAGAATTGAAGCCGGATCTTTTGATTATTGACTCTATTCAGACATTACATACAGAATCTATTGAAGCTTCGGTAGGATCGATCTCACAAGTGAGAGAATGTACAGGAAAGCTGATGAAATATGCCAAGCAAACCAATACGCCAGTTTTCCTCATTGGTCATGTCAATAAAGATGGAGCTATTGCCGGACCTAAGGTTCTAGAGCACATGGTAGATACTGTTCTACAATTTGAAGGAGACAGACACCTGTCTTATCGGATTTTACGAACATCAAAAAATCGATTTGGCTCTACTTCAGAAATTGGGATTTACGAAATGCGTGAAACTGGTTTGAGAGAGGTTACCAATCCATCAGAAGTACTGATATCTCCTCGTGACGGATATTTGAGTGGAGTGGGGATTGGTGCAACATTAGAAGGAAACCGTCCACTTCTCATCGAAACTCAGGCCCTTGTCAGTCCCGCCACTTACGGTACTCCGCAGCGAAGTACCACAGGATTTGATGTGAAAAGATTAAATATGTTGCTGGCTGTATTGGAAAAGAGGCTCGGGGTAAGGCTTAGTGCTCAGGATATTTTTCTCAACCTGGCCGGAGGGCTCAAAGTAAATGATCCGGCTCTTGACCTGGCCATTTGTGCTTCTGTTTACTCTTCTTTTGAGGATGTACCTATTCCTAGTTCTATCTGTTTTGCCGCGGAAGTTGGACTGGGAGGAGAAATAAGAGCCGTTAATCGAATCGAGTCTAGAATTAGCGAGGCAGCAAAATTAGGTTTTGATCAAATCTATTTATCCGGATACAACGTGAAAGGCCTTGATCTTTCTAAGTTTGATATTACAATCAAAAGCTTTACAAGACTAGCAGAAGCTTTTTCGGACCTGTTTTCCTGATCAGTTTCGTTTTCCTTCGCCTTTTGGCTTTCGGATTTTTCTTCTATTGGAGCCACCTGGAATTGGTTTGGACTTCTTGGTGAAGTTTCCGAAGTTGTAATTTTTAGAAGGTTTCGATGCCCCGGATACTGATCTGTTTCCGGCGAAGATTTGATTTCGACTATTTGATGACCTGGAAGAACCGGATACAGATCTATTGCCAGCATAGCCTGCATTGGCATTATTGGATGATTTGCTGGAAGAAGATGAAGACCTGATTTTGTTACGTTTGAATAATCCTCTGCCGAAACTCGGTCTGGAACTATGAGCATTTCTTCTAAGGTTCCTGTTTTCAGTTGGTTTATTAGGCGCTATTGATATCGCACCTCTTCCTATAGGTTTCTGATCAGACGCTGCTGATTTAGCTGATTTTACTCTTCCAAGGTTCGGGTTTTTAGATGGTATCTGAGGAGTTACAGAGATCACACCGCGTGAATTGGTCTTTTGGCCTACTCCTGCTGGAGGGTCAGATTTTATTGGGTTTCTATTCGGGTTTTTAGTTGGGATGTCTGTATCACCATTTAGTATTGGTGTTGGGTTTGTGTTTCGTGTAGGTTTAGGGTCACCACTTAGGCTATTGAACCTTTTACTTCTTGGTGATTGCTCATCAATCACCTGATAAATTTTATCATCTCCCTTGATCCTCACCTTTTTGCCCAAAAAGCTTCCGACTTTTCCTTTTGAGCTGCTCCTATTTTTAGTTGGAACTCTCACTGGAGAGACAGAGTTGCTGTTTCCATGTTTTCCAAAAATGAAATTGACACCAAGTCTTAGGTCGATTGCCTGAAACCGGCTCATGTCCAAAGTGAACATCTGATCTGCGGCAACATAAAGTTGAAGAGGCCCACCTCTAAGAGCAAGTGCTGCTCCGGCATTCAAAAACTGCTGAGGGAGTCGAGTTACATTCACACTGGCTACCAAATGCTCGCCCACCTGATGCTTGTAGCCCCCACCAAGTGCAAGTTTGACCTGACCCATATTGTATCGAGCTGCTGCCGTACCAACTATGCTTCCCTTCTTTGAAATATTATATACTCCTGTGAAGTAAGCTTTTGGGCTTAAAATCGTGCTATAGGTTTCGTAGGTTTCTGTTTTCCGGTTCTTGAACCTATCGATCAACGAATCTTGTATGGTTTCTTCCAGCATATCCGGTTCTTTCAGGTTGATGCCTTCAAATACCATAGAGGTATCACTCATCGAGTGATTTTTGATAGCATCCTTCCACGAAATGAATCCCAAATCCACAATAGAGGTGGAGAAAGAAAACCGACGATCCATGTCCCAACTCATTCCCAGGTCCAGACCAACACCACTGTTTGCATTGGCAATGGCATAAGTTGCTGGATCGGCCACATCTCCATTTAGCGCTGTAAAACCACTTGTTCTCAAAGATGCATTTTGCAATTCGAGCGCCAGAGAGTAATCTTCTCTTTTGGTTGTCAAGTTAGCAGTAAACCGAGGGTCAGTGCTGGCGTTGGCAATTCCCTGCAGGTATTTTGCTCTGGCACCAACAGATACATGGTTGATCTTTGTGGTAAACCCTACTCCATATTCTCTATACCACGAAAAGTTCATCCTGGTTTTTCCGAGCTTCATCTCTTCATCAAGATGAACACCATTTCCTTCGATCACATATTCTATCAATGCCTTTTGATAAAACACGTCAGATTCGATTCTTTCATTAGCAAAGAAACTGATCATCTTGCCAGGACTTGGAGATATGCCTAAGTGAAACAACCCGATTTCGGCTGTTGTGTGAACCATGTTGTTAGGCTGGAGGCTTTTTAAAAACTTGTCCAGGTCAACCACATTTTGTCCGCCTTCTTCTGACACAAAATCATGATAACTGAACTTATTATTGACGTTTAGATGAATTCCAGATATGGCAGGTAAGCCAATAAAAACTTTTCCATCAGGGACATAAGCAGGGTTAAGAAAGCTATTTTGATAGGTAGTGTTCCCAAGGTGGTGGAATGACATACTCGTCTGACCATAGGAGACTATTGTGAACAATAGCAGAATGATATGTAGACTTATCTTTCTCATAGTTCTGCGTTTAATTCTCCTGCCACCCCAACATTTATATCCAGATAGTAGTCTGAAAGTATTTTATAATATAAGTCTCTTGACCCTTGGTTTCCAGGAGTGTTGAGATAGACTGATACGATGAGCTGAGTGCCAGATTGTCTCATGGCAGCAATACCCTCTTCACCTAAGGGAATATCCGCAACATTTACTCTTGGCTCAGTTACAATCCCGTCAATATCCAGATACGGGGATTCCAATACTGTCACCACCGGGACAGTGTGCAATGTCTGGTCAAATGAATCTCTAAACTCGACCTCTAAAAGTGCTAAGAAAGGCAAACTGTTTTCTGATGCAATCCGAATCGTTACAGCTTCGGTTCCATTAAAATCTAATCCTGATCCCAGGTCAAATTTCAAATCCCTCTTTACATCCTTCATCGAGACTTCTAGTGGCAGCTTGATAGTAAGGTCTGCATTGAATTCATTTTCACTGCTTACAAAATTGACCGAAGTATCGTTTTTTGGGTTGGCAATTGCCAACAGGTCAAAACCAAAAACAGAAGGTGTCGCTTCTAATAAATCTTGAATGGATGAATTGGAGGCATTGATTGAGATTTGAGATGAAGTTTGGGTTCCCGGAGAAGCAGAAGCTGCAATTACCTGTGGACTATTAGTCACTGTTCCAGTCAGGTCGATTTGCTGAGCAGTACCATCTACCGTATCTATTCCATAGATCTGACTCATGTCTATACCTAGTGGTATTCCATAAGAATTATGAAAATCAAGAATGATCTCCGGAGCTTTAAACTTCAAGCCTGAATTTCCAAAATTATTGAAGAAGCTCACGTCTACACTGCTACCATTTCCCTGAATGGTATCCTGACTAAAATATCCATATACGAGATCAAAGACCTGATCTCTAAAGTCAATCGATAACTCCAGCTGATCTCCTGCGCTGATGCTTTCACCTGCATCTAGCATTACAGTAAAGTCTACCGCCACAGTAAAAACGTTACTATCTCCCGGATTGGTGAGGTTGGTTTTGTAACCTGAGATGTCTCTATTGTTCGAGCTGGTAGCTCCGCCAGCGAGATTGCCTGAGAAAAAAACCGGGTTCTCTGTTGCCTGATCTACCGTACTGTTTACCGTAATTCCGTATATGATGTTTCCTACAGTGGTTGACACCAGTTCTAAATCAATGAAGCCACTTTCATAATGTACCGCAGACAGCTTTTCACCATCCTGAGCATTGAAGCTGAAGGTTAATTCAGTATTAACAGGAATTGCCTGTGAACTGGCTGTGGCAGGAGTTGCCGGGAGGTCTATTTGAGCAGTGTGGCTGATGTCTTGTAATTCAACAATTTTGGTGTCTGTTTTGAAAGAAACTGAGTCGCGGTAATAAAACGTAATCAATGAGGAACTGTCCTCTTCAAAATTCAATGCTGAATCACTCGCATCCTCAATCAACTCTTGCATGGTATACGTGGCATGTCCGAGAGGAAGCGCAGCATACCCCGTAAGCACCGGGTTTTTCAGATTCTCAAAGTCAACTGATGACGGATTGCAATCCAATAAAAGGACCGAGAGTAGAATCAATATGAGCGGAGTAGCTTTCAAGTTGCTAAAAATTATAAATTTTGGGCGAATCGAAAACCTTTCTGCCTTGTTTTTCATTGAAACCAGCAATGCCTTGCAATCCCCCAGTGTGCAATAGTACTATTTTGCTATTAGTTATAAAAAAACCTTGATGCATTAAGTCCATAAACGCATAAAACATTTTTCCAGTATAAATCGGGTCGAGGGTAATGCTGGACAATTTTGAAAAATCCTTGATAAAGTCAACCAGGCTTTGATCTAATTTACCGTAACC
This sequence comes from Bacteroidia bacterium, assembly GCA_030425425.1. Classification (GTDB taxonomy): domain Bacteria; phylum Bacteroidota; class Bacteroidia; order Cytophagales; family Cyclobacteriaceae; genus Marinoscillum. The sequence goes on from JAUIAO010000007.1 coordinate 111,301, forward strand.
ACCAAAATGATATTTGTCTAGCAATGTGAAGTTTCTATTATCAATCGTGTTTTGGTCAAGCAGCTCTTGAAAATCCTTATGAACAAAGCTTCCTTTCAGGGATGAAACACCGATGGTGTGTCCATTTCCCCTCATACCTTTTACCAGACCGGCCATTGTTCCTCCTGTACCAAGTGCAGTTATGATATAATCAGGCTCAAAATTAATTTCATTTAATATTTCTGCACAGCCGTCAATAGCCAGGTGATTCGTACCACCTTCCGGCAATAAATAATGATCCGGGAACTCATCTATCAGGGAGGAGGGATCAGCTTTCAATTCGCGAAACTTGGTTCTTGTTACAAACCTCATTTCCATACCATTGTGACTAGCTAGCCGTAATGTTGGGTTGCTATCAGGGTTGAGTTCATCTCCCCTGATGATGCCGATAGATTGCAAACTATGCTCATTTGCAGCCGCGGCTGTTGCGGCGATATGATTGGAATAGGCTCCCCCAAATGTTAAAAGACCTTTTTTCCCATGCTCTTTGGCTGCCTGGATGTTGTATTTGAGCTTTCTGTATTTGTTTCCACTGACATGTGGGTGAATCAGATCATCACGCTTTACCCATACTTCTAACTGATGATCCTGAAACTCGGGAAGCACTAATTTTTGAATAGGTGACGGAATCTGAGCCATGCTGTGAAGATAGGTGATCTTTTATTCAACCATAAATCATGTTTCGTTATCATTGATTCTGAAGTCCGTTGACTGAATACTATTGTCTAATTTTGCAAAATGAGTGAAAGCCCCGAAGAGTTTCAGGAAGAAGAATTGTTTGAACATCACCACATAGTAGTGGACAAAAAGCAGGAATTGCTGCGTATCGACAAGTTTTTGATGGATCGATTGCCGAATGTTACCCGTAACAAGGTTCAAACGGGAATCAAAGAAGGCATGGTGAAAGTGAACGCTGAGCAGGTGAAGCCCAATTATAAAGTGAGACCCGGGGATGATATTCATGTTTATTTCACTGAGCCTCCACGTGATGATGAAGTTGTGCCGGAAGATATTCCGCTCAACATTGTCTTTGAAGATGATCATTTACTGATAGTCAACAAGCCTGCAGGAATGGTTGTCCACCCGGCATATCAAAACTGGTCAGGTACTTTGGTCAATGCACTGGCCTATCATTTTCAGAATTTACCGGAAATGGAAGGAAATGACGGAAGGCCTGGTTTGGTACACCGAATTGATAAAGACACATCGGGTCTATTGGTTATTGCCAAAACAGAGAAAGGAATGGCCGGGCTGGCCAAACAGTTTTTCGATCATAGCATTGAGCGCACCTATTATGCTTTAGTTTGGGGAGAACCAGATCCGGCAGATGGAACTGTAGATATTCACCTTGGCAGAAGCCTGAAAGATCGGCGGATAACTACGGCTTTTCCGGATGGAGATTTTGGGAAAACAGCCATCACTCATTACAAAACCCTCAAACAGATGCATTATGTGAGTCTGGTTCAGTGTAATCTGGAGACCGGGCGAACACATCAGATCAGGGCGCACATGAGATGGATCGGTCATCCGTTGTTCAATGATGCTACGTATGGTGGAGATCAGATCAGGAAAGGAACGACTTTTACGAAATATAAGCAGTTCGTTCAGAACTGCTTCAAAGTGATGCCTCGCCAGGCACTTCATGCTAAGACACTTGGTTTCAAACATCCGGTTAGTGGAGAGTTTATGCAGTTTGATTCTGAGCTACCAGAGGATTTTGTGAATGTGTTAGACAAGTGGGAAAGCTATACGAATCACATTCAGCCGGGAGAGGAAGAGTGATGACAGTTGTTTGGTGGTCGGTGGTTTTCTGGTAATTTTCACAGCTTCTCCTTTAGGGCAAGGGCTAAAAAAGTGTGAAATAGCTTATTCTCAGCCAAGGTTAGTGTCCACACTAACCTGATATTCACGCCATGGATTTTGTCCTGAAAATCCAGATAATCTATGACACAAATCGAGGCGTAGGAGTCCCACTATTATTGGCACAGCCAATACAATATTAGTTGCCCGGTGCAACCGAGCGACAAAGAAAGGTGATATAAAAACCTATTTATACTTAACTTTCTTTCAATTATATCTACCAGTATTAGTTAGATCATGTTTTTCAGCTCACAAGTGCAAAGTGTAAACCTGCATACTTGCCCGATTCTAAAACTTCTTTAAGCTCTTCATTAACAATAATTGCAATATTAAATTTCATCAATCTAAACATTTGCTTATCGTTGAGAGTGCTCTCATCAACAATTAGTTTAAAAAACGCTCTGTAATCACCCGCCTTATCCGGCCTGACAGGATCATTAATTTCAAATTTCTGATAGTCTGAAAGTGATTCATCCACGCAATCAACCTCCTCTTCAATTACGAGTATAAAATATTCTGAATTAAGATTTGATTCGCTTATAATAGTAACTGGAATAAAGCTAATTCCTTGACAATTTTGTACTAAAACTTCCTTAAGTACTTTACTTACAACAGGAGGTCCATTACCCTCAACAATTGTGAAATCCATTGGCTCTCCCTCTTCATAAACTTCTATTCTGGCATCCTCGAAACTAAGAGAATTCTCACCTTTAAATTTCAAACTTAAACCACTAACATCCCCTAAATACCAACGATTTTTAAAATTGATATCATCTTGTAATCTGTAATATTTCATTGTTTCTTAATTAACCATTTATTCACCTGTGATCCTTCGGGTTGCGCTTCTTTTCCTATTCGTTCAAATGTATTATTTACCGTATTTCTGTATTCAGAAGTTTCTGATTTCTCAGCTTGAGTTTAATCGCCACACTAACCTAATATTTATTTACGCCATGGATTTTTTGTCCTCAAAGTCCAGATATTCTAAGACGCAAATCGAGGCGTAAGAATCCCATTCTTATTGGCTCAGCCAGTCCAATATCAGTCGTCCGGTGCAACCGATCGACAAAGAAAGAAGTTTAAGGTTTTATTTGCTGAAAATGTCAACCACTTAAAAGCAGCTAGTTTAGGGTATTGCTCCTATAATAGAGTTTGTTCCCATCTTGATCATGAATGGATGTAATTGTATCTTTTCTTTCAAGCTCATCTAAAATTTCAGTCAATGTCACACAATATTTGTGAAACGAGCATATTCTTAACCTTCTATCTATTTGATACTTTGTAATTCCATTCGACCTTTTTTCAATAAGATCAACTATGTAATCCTCAACTTTCATGTTTAAAAATCTGGATGACTTAGAGCATCAGGGTGGAATAATTCTTTCGGAATAAACCTAGGTTAGTATCCACGCCTTTGATTGTGTCCTCACAATCATTAAGTTCATAATACTTACTCAACCCGATCAAGAATATCTGTACCCAGGTATTTCATTTTGGGTAAGACGTACCAACTTCTCTCTTTCGGGATTTTTATACCATCATATTCTATTTCCCCTGCCAATTTGATAAGCTCCCCTTTGCCAGCCTCTTCGTCTTTGTAAAACTTGTATTCCAGCATCCTGCCAGTGGTTTCATCAAATGAGAAATACCACGTATCAGACTCGTAGGCTACCCGAAGCACATTGACAGGTTGATCATTGACGGTGGCTTTTCCAGAAAACGTGATTTCGGGAGTACTTTCATCCATCAGCTTCATTGGTAGTCCCCAGAGATAGAGGTAGTAATTTCTGAGCATGAGCCCACGTGCTTCCTCTTTGTCTCCTTTTAGGACTTTGGCCTGCTCACCAGTGATTTCATAGACTTCCTCACCATTTCTATTGATGGTCATGTTTCCTTTCTGATTGTCGATCTTGATGGTGGCTTTTCGATCATCACCTTCTGGTCGGGTTTCTGTGAAATAGAAAGTTGCATCGAGTGATGCCCATTGGTTTTCCGGATCATGATATTGGATGCTTTGCTGTAAAACTCTGTCGGCATCTACTTGTGCAAAAAGCATCGTAGGAAGAAATAGTAAGGAAAATAACATTTTGATCATCTTGCCAAGATAGTAAGAATGATTTTAAGGTTTTGGAGTTAATACCAACTACAATTCCTCCATTCTCCCCAAATAATATTCCGCTTGCTTGAGAAGATTTTCTTTGGTTTCGGGAGCCATTTTGTCCCAGGTGCGGTACATCATGCTGATTCGCGGGTTTTTCTCTAATGTCTTCCGATGCTGATCGTAGAAGTTCCAGTAAAGACTGTTGAAGGGACAAGACCCTTTTCCTGTTTTCTTTTTATGATCGTAATGGCAGCTGTCACAGTAGTTGCTCATCTTTTTGAGGTAATTGGCAGAGGAGACATAAGGCTTTGTGCCGACTATTCCCCCATCCGCAAATTGACTCATTCCGCGAGTGTTCGTGATTTCCACCCATTCTATCGCATCAATATAAATGCCCAGATACCAAAGGTCTACTTCAGCCGGGTTAATCATCGCTAACAAGGCAAAATTTCCAGTGACCATCAACCGCTGAATGTGGTGCGCAAGGCATGATCCAGAGATTGCCCAATGGCATGACGTAGGCAGCTCATTTTGGTGTCACCAGTCCAGAACCATTCTGGCAATTTGTTTTGATGTTTCAGTGCATTGAGTTCGGCATATTCTGGCATTTTAGCCCAATAGATTCCGCGCATGTATTCTCGCCAGCCAATAATTTGCCTAACAAACCCTTCCACAGCTGAAATGTCGATATCTTCTTCATGCTGTTGCCAATATTCAACGACCGTATTCACCACTTCTGATGGAGATATTAGCTTCACATTCATAGCAAAGGAGAGCAATGAGTGGAAACCAAAAGCCGATTCTGTGGACATGGCATCCTGATAATTCCCAAAGTTTTTCAGATGCTGAGTGCAAAAAGTGTGGAGATCATCAAGAGCTTCTTCCCTCGTCACTGGCCAGATGAAATTCTTTTCGTCGATGCTGCCAATGGTTTTTACATCGGACTTTTTGATCATTTTTAGAATCTCTGATACGTCCTTTTTTCGGTTTCCTCTATTTGGAAGTTGAATGTCTTTTGGAAATGCTTTTCGGTTGCTATGATCGAAATTCCATTTACCACCGATAGGGTTTTTGCCATCCATCATCACGTCATGCTTTTTGCGCATGTGTCGGTAGAAGGACTCCATCAAATAAATCTTCTTCCCTTTGAAAAATGAAGCCAGCTCATCACGCTTGGTATAGAAATGCTCCGTGTCAAATGTTTCCCAATCAATATTTAGTGACTGGCAATATTCATGAAGTTGCTGATCGAGGCGGTATTCATCGGGCAGTTGATATTCAAATTTTTCAAAACCATGTTCACGAATCAGAAAATCCAGATTATCTGGTATTGACTGATTATTGTTAACATCATTCAAATGATAATATATGAACTGATGTCCCTCATACTTTTTTTCCTCAGCAAACGCGCGCATAGCCGTAAAAAACCCCACAACTTTCTGTATATGGTGCGGCACATAATCTGTTTCCTGCCTTACCTCCATCATCACATAAGTAATGTCATCATTCGCTTCACTATACCAGGAATGCTGGTGGTTGAGTTGATCACCCAAAATAAGCCGTAGTGTTTTCATCGGATTAGAAACCGAGTGAAAGAGGAATGGTTTAAGAATATTCAGCCTCTTCCAAGTAAAAGTTAAAATCCTGTGTGCTCCTCTTTTAGAATCGGCGAATATGTAATCTAAGGTGGACGGTTGGTCAATGCCGCAATACGAAATAAAATTCTATCAAGAGATACGAGGTGATTCTCATGGTTGATTAAAGCGTTATTAGAAAAAAACTTTGGTGCTTTGAGTTTAAATTACTATCTTTTATACAATGCAAATCAGTAAAAACAACTAAAAACTCAAATTATGACAATGATTATGAATGATGCCGATACACTTTCTAAAGCAGTTAATAAGTTGACTAAATCAGGTTTTACGGAGAATTTTATGGCTGAGCAAACCAAGATTAAAGGGATGACTTCCAAGAAAGAATTCCTTCCAGAAGAGTTAGAAATTGCGGAGACTTTTCGTTTTGATGGAATGACAAACCCTCAAGATGATTCGGCTGTATATGCTATTGTTGCCTATGATGGTACAAAAGGCACTTTGGTAATGTCACACAGTGCTGAGCACAATCAGAATGTTGAGCTGATTAAAGCTATTCGCAAACAGTAGGTTTAGAAAATAAACTAGTCGAAGCCTGAATTTCTACCTTGAACTCCGTGAATAATATTATGCCGGACTCAATAAGTCTCCATCCTCAATTTTCTGAAAACTGACCCCTACAATATCCTTGAAGAATGCTCTCGAGCGTTCTTCCCGGGCATCAGTAATGAAAATCTGATGAAATCTTGCCTGATCACTAAGTAGTTCTACCAAATGCTCTATTCTCTGATCGTCTAGTTTATCAAAAATATCATCCAGCAATAGTAAAGGCTCAAATCCTATCTGTGATTTTAGATAGTCATACTCAGCCAGTTTCAGGGCTATTATGAAAGACTTTTGCTGACCCTGAGATCCAAATTTTTTAATCGGTCTTCCGTTTAATCGAAAAATATAATCGTCTTTGTGAGCCCCCATGGAAGTGCGCTGCATAATTATATCTTTCTGAAGGGCATTTTTAAACTCATTTTCAAAATGCTCTTCGAGTATATCTGATTTATAATGAATATCAGGGCTCTCAGCTCCTTCAAAAATCAATTGGTAATTGTTATTAAAAAATGGAATAAACCCTTCGATAAATTCCTTCCTTATTTTGGATACTTTTCTGAAAATTGGAATTAGTGATTCGTCATATATGTCCAGGAGCTGTTTATCTATTTTCAGGTTTCCCTCATTATTCTTCAGAAAACTATTTCGCTGTTTCAATAATCGGTTCATGTTAATGAGAAGCGTCATGTATTCTTTATTATACTGAGACAGCACGCTATCAAAAAACTTTCGTCTGAACTCACCTCCCTCTCTGATAATATCTGTATCATCTGGTGTAATCAGCACACAAGGAACAGTGCCGATGTGATTGCTGAGCTTTTCTACCTCTTTTCCATCCACCTTGATGATTTTCTTCTTTCCTTTTTCGAAATAGCAGTTGACCTTGCGTGCTTCACCTTTATTATCCAGTTCAGTATTAATCGCAAAAAAAGGCTGACCATGAGCTATATTTTGCTGATCCACCGAATTGATAGCACTGCGAGTCATAGAAATGTAATGGATGGCGTCTAGAAGGTTTGTTTTTCCCATTCCATTTTTGCCCAGGATACAATTGATTCCTTCGGTAAAATCAATATTTAGCTCTAGATAATTTTTGAAATTAATGAGTTTGAGCCTATTAAGCTTCATAGATTTTGCAGCAAGTCCTTTTTCGGTTAATTTCGCACAGCCTAAACCAGGTTGACTCATTCTAGTTTATAGAAATGAAGGAGAGCAGAGGGGTTCGGCAGAGCAAAACTAATCATTAGACAAACCTTATTGGACATGGCAGCCAAAACAAAGTCAAAAAAGCAAGAATTCAGTAAAGAACAGTACATGGAGTGGTTTGAGTCCATGTTGTTCATGAGAAGATTTGAAGAAAAATCAGGACAACTCTACGGTCAGCAAAAGATCCGTGGATTTTGTCATTTGTATATCGGACAGGAAGCATGTGTATCAGGCGCTGTATCTGCCTTACAAAAAGGAGACAAATACATCACTGCATACAGAGACCATGCTCACCCTATTGCTCTGGGCAGCGATCCAAAAGCGATCATGGCAGAGCTCTATGGGAAAGAAACTGGTATTTCGAAGGGTAAAGGTGGGTCTATGCACATGTTCGATAAAGAGAATGGATTCTTTGGTGGACATGGAATTGTAGGCGCACAGGTACCACTAGGCACAGGAATTGCATTTGCTGAGAAATACTCTGGCACAGACAATCTTTGCGTGACTTACATGGGAGATGGTGCGGTAAGACAGGGAGCATTCCATGAAGCATTGAATTTGGCAATGACCATGAAACTACCCGTAATCTTCGTGATTGAAAACAATGGCTATGCCATGGGTACTTCCGTAAAAAGAACTTCCAATGTCACCGAGCTTTATCAATTGGGCGAGGCTTATGATATTCCATCAGCTCCGGTTGATGCCATGTCTGTGGAAGCTGTTCATCATGCAGTGGCTGAGGCGGCAGAGCGAGCAAGAAAAGGTGATGGCCCTACGCTTTTGGAGTTTAGAACATATCGATACAAAGGTCACTCCATGTCTGATCCAGCTAAGTATAGAACAAAAGAAGAGTTGGAGTCTTACAAGAAAAAGGACCCAATAGAGCAAGTACGGGAAGTAATCCTGAAGAACAAATATGCTACAGAAGAGGAGCTCAAAGAACTGGATAAAAAGTTAAAAGCTGATGTGCAGGAATGCGTAGATTTTGCAGAAAATTCCAATTTCCCTGATCCTTCAGAAGCATATACAGATGTATATGTAGAGTCTGGTTATCCGTACGTAGAGAATTAATCTGAATTATGCTTTTAGGCATAATTTGGGATTAATGCAAAAATGATATCTTTGCGACCTTTAAATTTTGTAACAGAGTAATGGCTAAGACGAAAACCCCAAAACACGAGGGATTTGAAGAAATGCTCGAAGATCCTGATGTACTTGCTAGTAAGGCAGAGGAATTCTTTGATAATAAGAGAAACAGAAATCTTGTTTTTGGCATAGGTGGAGTAATTGCTGTTGTAGTAGCAGCTTTCCTTATTTATAAATTTTATATCACAAACCAGAATCAAGAAGCTCAGGAAGAGATGTTTCAGGCGGTTTATTTCTATGAAGCTGATAGCTTAGGAAAAGCGCTGAATGGTGACGGAAATAACTTTGGTTTCCTTGATATCATAGACGAATATGCTGGGACAGATGCTGCTAACCTTTCTAACTATTATGCAGGCTCAACTTATCTGAAACTAGGAGATTATAAATCCGCCGTAAGATATCTTTCAGATTTTAGTAGCAGTGATGCTTTGGTTCAGGCAAGAGCCTACGCTTTAATCGGAGATGCGAATATGGAGCAAGGTAGCTACAGTGAAGCTGCTAGTTTCTACGGTAAAGCTGCGAATTACAACGCAAACGAGGGTTATAGTCCAATTTACCTGCAGAAACAAGCGATTGCCTACGAGGCAAATGGAGATTTTTCTAACGCTGCATCGTCCTATAGTAAGATAGTAGATGAATTTGCTAAATCTACATTGGTACAGGAAGCGAAGAAACAGAAAGCCAGATTGGAAGGACTGGCTGCCGAATAATATTTTATAAAAACTTAAAATATAAAGGGATAGGGCAGCAAGCTTTATCCCTTTTTTTGATTTATGGCTACATCATTAAAAAACTTAAGTGACCAAAACACTACTGGTATTGCTGATATGTCTGGATTTAAATTTGGCATTGTAGTATCAGAATGGAATGAAGAAGTGACAGAAGCTCTGTATTCTGGCACCCTGGAAACTTTATTGCAGCTCGGGGCTAATCGTGAGAACATCGAAAGAGTGGATGTTCCGGGTAGTTTTGAGTTGGGATTAGGGGCACAGTGGCTGGCAAAGCGTGAAGATATTGATGCAGTAATTACCCTTGGCTGTGTCATTCAGGGAGAAACAAGACACTTTGATTTCATTTGTGATGCCTGTGCCAATGGCATCATGAATGTAGGTTTGAAATATGACAAACCGGTCATTTTCGGAGTATTGACAACAAACACCCAAAAACAAGCATTAGATAGAGCCGGAGGAAGACACGGCAACAAAGGCGATGAAGCTGCTGCAACAGCAGTAAAAATGTTGAGTATTAAAAAGTAAATTTTTTTGGGAATGAAAATCATGAAATTTGGGGGAACATCGGTTGGTTCTCCTCAGCGAATGAAAGAGGTCGCAGAAATTGTTTCTGCTGAGCAGGGAAAAAGAATTGTAGTTTTATCTGCTTTGTCTGGTACTACCAACACTCTGGTAGCTATATCAGAGAAGTGTGCGGCATCACAAAAACCCGAGGCTCGGAAAATTGCTGACGACCTAAAGATCAAATATTACACTTTTTTAGATGATCTGTTTGGCGATGCTCCTGAAGTGAAAGCAAATAAAGAGTTCGCAGATGAGGTGTTTGATCTGGTTGATCATTTAATTGATCAGAACTATAATGACCAAGTCAATAAAATGCTCCTAGCTCAGGGAGAAATCATGTCCACTCATTTTTTTACGGACTACATGAATATGACCGGCCGAAAGTGTGAGATGATCATGGCAGCTGATTATATGACATTGGATGAAAACGCGGAACCGAGCCTGAATATTACCACTACCAAGATCAACGCTCTGTTAGCCGAAGTACAAGCAGATGTCATCATTACCCAGGGATATATTGCAAGAAATGCTTCTGGTGGAATGGATAATTTACGCCGTGGAGGCAGTGATTACACAGCCACTATAATTGGTGCGGTACTGAAGTCTGAAGAGGTTCAGATCTGGACAGATATTGATGGTATGCACAATAATGATCCCAGGATTGTTCAAAACACGCATCCTTTAGCAAACTTGAGTTTTGAAGAGGCAAGTGAGTTGGCGTATTTCGGTGCTAAAGTGTTGCATCCCCACTGTATCATACCGGCACAGCTTCATGAAGTCCCGGTGAGAATTAAAAACACAATGGATCCGACGGCTCATGGTACACTGATTTCAGCTATTCAAGGGCCTGGAGCTGTGAAGGCTATCGCAGCAAAGGATAATATTACAGCTATCAAAATCAAAAGTAGCCGGATGGTAATGGCGTATGGTTTCTTGAAGAAAATCTTTGAAGTCTTTGAATCTTATAGAACGCCCATCGATATGATCACCACCTCTGAGATTGCAGTATCACTTACAATCGACAACCCTGAACATCTGGATAAAATCATAGCGGAGCTTTCTCAATTTGGGAAAGTAGAAGTAGACCATCAGCAAACGATCATTTGTATCGTGGGTGACATGGTAGCAGAACACAAAGGAGTAGGCAGTAAGATATTCTTGTCTTTGGATGACGTTCCTCTCAGGATGATTTCTTACGGAGGAAGTAGAAACAATATTTCGCTTCTTGTCAGTGAAGAGCACAAAAAAGATGCACTACAAAAGCTACATGAAAGTTTGTTCTGAATTGTTGAACATTATAAAAAATGAGAGCCAGATGCTGAGGCATCTGGCTCTTATAGTTTAGGGGAAAATAGAAATTTTTAAATCAGGTTAAAATAAAAGAAAATCAGCCAAACTACGATCAATATCGGTACGAGGAATGGAATAGAAAACCTGATGATATAACCAAAGAAAGACGGCATTTTGATACCCACTTGCTCTGCGATTGATTTAACCATAAAGTTTGGGCCGTTTCCAATGTAGGTCATCGCCCCAAAGAATACGGCGGCCACCGAAATAGCACGAAGCTCCAATACTGAGTTGGCAAAAAGACCCTCTGAATAGCCAATTACATCAGACACTTGATTGATGCTACCTCCATCAGCAGCCATACCGGCAGTGAGGAAGTTCACATAAGTAGGGGCATTGTCCAGAAATCCAGAAAGCGCTCCTGTTCCCCAGTATAGGGTATTATGTGTGATCATTTCGATTCCTTCTGGAGACTGAGCAAAATTCCCCACCAATTCTAAAGCAGGCATCATGGTACCAAAAATACCAATGAAAATAAACGCAACTTCACGGATCGGTTCGAATGAAAACTCATTACCATTCAGCGCCTGTTTGTCGGCTAGTTTGAAAGACAAATATGCGGAGGTTAGCATAATGATTTCTCTAAGGAAAGAGAATTTCTGACCGTGGTAATTTATTGCCGGTACCCAATCAAACACATTCGGATCTAAGAATACAGCCCCCACGACTATTGCTAGCCAAAGGAAGTTTTTAGAGCCTCTTAGTGCAATCTTTCCGCTAGGCTCAGGAAGCTTTTCGCCGAATGAGTAATCTGCTTTATTTCCCCTGTCTAAAATGTAGAAAACTATCAATAAAACGCCAATAGCAAATATCCACGGCATTAGATTATGAGTGAAAGTCCAGAAAAAAGGCACCCCTTTTAGAAAACCTAAGAACAGAGGAGGGTCACCAATTGGTGTAAGTGAACCACCTACATTACTAACAATGAAAATAAAGAAAATTATGTGATAAGGTTTAATTCTGTTTTTGTTCAATCGAATAAAAGGCCTGATCAACAACATTGATGCGCCTGTTGTTCCGATGATATTGGCTATAACAGCACCTATTGCCAGGATGGCCAGATTCACACCTGGTTTTGCTTCCTTATCTACAATAATCATCACTCCTCCCGAAGCAACAAAAAGACCCGTAAGCAGAGCTATAAACTGTATGTATTCAAAAGCTGCATGAACAGGACTATGCTCATTGTTCAAACCAAACAAATAATAACTTACAACAATCGCCGCAAGAGCGATAGCCACTATGGGGTAATTTTTGTGCCAGAAATGCTCATAAAACAAAGGCCCGGTTGCAATCATTAATAGAAGTAAAACAAATGGAATTACGCTCCACCCTGCCGGCCCATGATGTGCTTCGCCATGTTCAGCAGTCTCACTGGTATGCTCGGCGTTTTCTAGTGTGGGGTCAGCATGTTTTTGATTTTCTTCTACTTGCTCATGATTATTGTCATGTGACAAATCCTGGGCTGATGCTCTATTATCTACTGTGCCTGACAAGGTAAAAAAGGCAAACAACAATAGAATCATGTATTTTTTCATCAGTAAATGGGTCAGATTCTTAGAGCCATAAAATTATCATTTGCAGCTTCAAAAACAAGCGTGTAATCAAATAAGTTGAGTCAAAGCGATTTTGAAAGCAGTCTCGGCCAGGCGCGTTTTCTCATTGTTTTTTTCATGAATTTTCATTAATGCTTGTTCGATTGTTTTAGATGCATCTCTGAAGATTTCATCATCAGTAATTTTCTTGTCATGCTCAGGGTCCATAAGGTAGGCAAAGGTCCTTGCCATCCCACAATTGGAAATAAAATCTGTAATAAGTGCAGCATGTTGATCTACATATTCCGCAATAGGGCCATAAAAAATCTCTTCATCTTGAAAAGGAACATTGGCGCCACAAGCCACCACTTCCAGTCCAGAATCGATCAATCGCTCAGCTTGATTTCTTGAAACTAGTCGCGAAGCGGCAGCAGGTATGAAAATCTCACTTTCAAGATCCCATATTTTCTCGTTACACTCTTCAAAAGGAATGAGGTCATCAGCTACAAGTTGGTTTCCCTTGCGGTCGTAGAAAAGCTTTTTGATATCATCCAGATCCAACCCTTCAGTATTAATCACTCCACCTACCCGGTCAATGATTCCTACGATTTTTGCTCCATAATAAGAAAGGTATAGCGCTGCAGTAGCACCTACATTTCCCCAACCTTGTATTACAGCTCTTTTTTCGGTGATGTCTCCACCCCACAGATTGTAATAGTGACGTACTGATTCCGCCACACCATAGCCAGTGATCATGTCAGAAACAGTGTATTTTTTATCTGAATTCGGGATATAGTTTTGATCTTCTATGATTTTGCTGACTCCTTGCCTTAGTCGCCCTATCATATGAATTTTTTCCGGTTTGGGTGCATTGAAATGACCATTTACCACTCCCTCCTGTGGGTGCCAAATGCCCAGGCTTTCTGTTATTGGGATAACTTCACTGATTTCATCTACATTCAAGTCTCCACCTGTACCGTAATAATTTTTTAAAAGTGGAAATACAGCTTTGTACCAGCGCTTGAGTACACCTTCTTTTCTTGGATCATTAGGGTCGAAATTGATACCAGATTTTGCTCCGCCTATTTGGGGACCAGAGATTGTAAACTTGATCTCCATTGTTTTGGCCAGAGACTCTACTTCATGTTTATCGAGTCCTTTTCGCATTCGAGTGCCACCTCCGGCAGCACCATTGCGTAGTGAATTAATCACGGCCCATCCTTTGGCCTCTGTGTCAGGGTCTGACCATTCGAAAACAATTTCGGGGTGCTTGTTTTCGAACTTCTTCAAAAGTTCTTTCATGTTTGGGTTGTTGTTTTTTGGGGTTTTATTCCTCCCAAAATTAAGAAAATATTGCTGGGAACAAGATTAATTTGGTAAGTGAAGCACACCAGAGCAGGTATCTGTTTTACTCCCCGTGGTTTCTGATAATATATTGGGTTGCCACAGTAGCCTATTCATAGCTAAAAAACCAAAAATTAATGCTTCTTTATATTCGATAATGGTTTCACTTGCCGAAAGTATTGAGCAATCCGTTGGCAACTGTTTACTTACCGAACTCATTAAAAACTGGTTTTTTGCTCCTCCACCTGAGAATAGAATTTCCGAAGGCTTCTCAAGCTTATGAATTTCTTGGGTTATCAACTCCGCTATGAAATGTGAATAAGTGTGCAGCCCGTTTTCTGGTCGTTCGGGAGCATCTTCTAATATTACTTTCGTGAATTGATTCGCCAGTGATTTCGGAGGACTTTGCTCAAAATAGGGCATTGACCTTAATTTCCTGAGCCATATCGGATCAATTTCGCCGGATCGGGCAATCAGCCCATCCCTATCGAAAGCATGACCTAGCTTCATGGCAAAGTGGTTGAGTACTTGGTTGCAAGGAGCAATGTCCCAAGCACGTACTCCATTTTGATGAATAGAAATATTAGCAATACCACCGAGATTGATGAAAACAGGAATGGTCGGAAAAAGGAATTTTTCACCGAAAGGAACCAAAGGAGCTCCTTGTCCACCGAGTAAAACATCCTTTTCTCGAAATCGATCCACGACAGGAATGCCCGTTACCTGACTGATTGCACTTCCAGCCCCAATTTGTAGACTTACGCCCAAATCCGGGTGATGGAAAACCGTATGTCCATGAACACCGATAACATCTATTCGTTCATGGCCATTAATAAAATGTAAAACCTTTTGCCCGATCCACTGGCCATATGCAATGTCGAGTGTCAGCAGATCAAGTGATTGAAGTTTGTCGGATGATCGTAGATTTTCTTTTAGCTCGCTGGGTATTTCTATTGTTTCTGCTTTCTCAATGTGAAATTTGTCAGGGCTCGATGGGTTAAATTTTGTTAAACATAGGTCCAGTCCATCCAAGGACGAACCTGACATTATGCCAACAACCCTGTAATCCTGAAGGAGTTTCTTACTTTTGCCGCTCATATTTTAGCTCGTGAACAATAGCAATCTAGTTGTAGATATTGGTAATTCGAAAATTAAAGCTGCTCTTTTTGAGGAGGACGAACTGAAGCAAAAGTTTATGGGAGAAGAGCTCTCTGACTTAATTTCTCAATGTCCGGAAAAGGTTGGGAGCTTCATATTTTCAACCGTTCGAGGGAATGAATCAACCATTAAGAGCCACTTCAAGAATGAGCAAATCCTCATTTTGAACCACCAAACGCCAATTCCTATTCGTTTGGATTATAAAACACCGGAAACATTGGGCCTTGATAGAATTGCTGCGGCTGTGGGAGCACACCATCTTTACAAAAAGGATTTGCTGGTGATAGATGCTGGTACCTGTATCACTTATGATTTGGTAGACAAGCAGGGAATTTACCGCGGGGGAGTAATCTCTCCAGGACTTCAAATGAGAATGAGAGCCATGTCCAATTATACTGCGGCATTACCAGATATCAGTTCAGAATGGGAGGAAATTCCAGATGTTTTTCCCGGAAAATCCACAAAAGAATGTCTTTTACATGGTGCCAAACAAGCAATTTTGCATGAAATGAACGGTTTTATTGACCAATTCACAGAAGAATACACCCATCTCAGCGTTATCCTGACTGGTGGGGACACACCCCACTTTGAATCCAATCTAAAAGCACCCATCTTTGCAGACTTTGATTTAGTGCTGACTGGTTTGAATAGAATATTGAATTACAATAAATGAAACATATTAGACTAACTACATTGGTCTTTTTTAGCCTGCTGGCGGCCCAATTAAATGCTCAGACACTCCAATCACCATACTCAAACTATGGATTGGGTGAGTTTTTATTTCCGGGCCTTTCTCACAATATGGCAATGGGAGAAGTGGGAATAGGAACGCCAAGTGACTGGCACATCAACCTACTCAACCCGGCTTATTTGACTTATAATCGCCTGAGTTCATTTCAAGTTGGGATTAGTGGTGATCTGCGTCAGTTCAACAGTGCGGATAACCAAAACCAGAAAGCATCCGCTAATTTGAGATTTTTAACCATGAGCTTTCCGGTAGTCAGAAACAGGTGGACAACCGCCTTTGCCCTGACCCCACTAACTACTGTAAAATACAACTCATATTCATCTGATAGTTTAGATTACGGGGAGCAGGTAGTCAGCCAGCTTCTTGGAGAAGGAGGAATTACACAGTTGGTATGGGCCAACGGATTCAGACTTTTTAAGCAGTTAAGTGTTGGAGTAAAAGCGGCTTATGTTTTTGGTTCTATAGATCAGAATTCAAATACATATTTATTGGGAGATTCTGTTTCCTCTCCTTATTTGATCGCGCTGAATCGAAAAACAGTTTATTCAGACTTCTTATTTTCATTTAGTTTGGGATATAAAACGAAGCTAACCGATACCAAATATTTGAACTTCGGAGCAGTATATGATCTTTCACGAACAGTTAGTGGTCTTCAAGATCAAACTTTGGAGAGACAAACATTAGCTGGTGCGGGAGACCCGAACCCTACCATTCTCAATGAGGATGTTAATGCAAGCGAAACCTTACCAGAGAAAATGAGTCTTGGTCTTTCTTACGAGGTTTTAAACAAAATGAAAGTTGGTGCTGATATCAAACTCCAAAACTGGAGTGGTGTAAATGAAAGCGGCATCACATCATACAGGAATACAACAAACATCTCAGCTGGAATAGAGTTTATACCTGATATTAAAAGTGTGAATTCTTACTTAAAAAGGATTAATTATCGCGTTGGATTTAGTTTAAAACAGCTCCCTTACCTGGTGAACGATACAGAAATTAATGATTTTGGTATTAATTTTGGTGCTTCTTTTCCAACAGGGGGCTATTCAAGCATGGATGCTTCCTTCAAAATCGGGAGTAGAGGAACAACAGACAACAACCTAATAAGAGAAAACTATATGCAATTTGTTATTGGAGCAACGATCAATGACAGATGGTTTATTAAAAGAAGGTACGACTAAACAATAAATTATGAATTCTACGAAGAGGCACTTACTGAGTTTGACTTTTTTTCTACTAGTATTTGCGGCTTATGCACAACCAGGCTGGAACTGGGGAGATTCTGTAGATAAGGCCAAGGAAAAATATGCTCTTTTTTCAGATATGGTGAGAGCGGAACAATGGGAGTCAGCCCTGAAACCGCACTCATGGTTGTTGAAAAACACGCCAGACCTTAATGCGGCGATATATATTAATGGAGCCAAAATCTACGAAGGGCTTGCAGACAATACTGAAGATAAGCAAAAGACTCTAGAGCATCAGGGTAAAGCACTGGAGATGTATGACCTGAGAATCAAGTATTTTGATGACGAGGCAGATGTGACAAACAGAAAAGCTTACGTAGCTTATAAGTACTACAGAGATGATCAGCATAAGTATGGAGAACTATACGAGCTTTTCAATAGAGCTTTTGAGCTAAATGGTGACAGAGTATTGATTAATAACCTGACTGCTTATATGGATGTCATCAGACGATACAAGCTAACAGGTGGTGATATTACCGACGAAGGAGTATTCGAAAAATATACTCAGATCATCGATATCATTGATTCTAAATTGGCCAAAGGAGGCACCAAGAAGAGTCTGGAAAAACAGAGAGACATTGTAGACAAATTGTTATTAGCAACTATAGATGTTGACTGTGATTTTATAGAAGAGAAACTTGGGCCGAAATTCAGAACAACTGGAGAAATTAATCTCGCCAAAAAAATCTTTGGTTTGATGCTTCAGCAAAAATGTACAGATAGTCCGTTGGCACTGGAAACAGCCATTGCTGTAAACGAAGTTGAACCAAGTTATGGTATCGCAAAGTTCATTGCCTCGAAGGCAGCAGCTGATGGCGATTATGACAAGGCCATTGACTATTACGAAAGAGCAGTTGGGCTAACAGATGAGAACGAAAAGAAAGCAGAGATGTACTTGAGTATGGCAAGAGTACAGGGAAAACTCGGCCAAAAGTCGACCTCAAGAGCAAGTGCAAGAAGGGCACTTTCATTTGACCCAAGTAACAAAGAACCTTACATACTCATAGGGGACTTGTACATGAACAGTGCAAAAGAGTGTGCTGGAAATGTAAGTAGAGTGGATGATAGAGGCGTTTATTTGGCGGCATATAAGATGTATAAGCTTGGAGGAGATGCCACACGAATGGCCAATGCTAAAGCGCAGTTCCCATCAATCGAAGAGATTTTTAATGAAGGTAAAGAAGAAGGTTCTTCTTTTACAGTAGGATGTTGGATCAATGAATCTGTAGTTCTTGAAAGAAGACCTAATTAAACATATAGAATCAAAACATAAGGCGGTCACCAAAGATGGTGACCGTTTTTTCGTTTGGCTGACCTCAATTGTGGTGTTACTATCAGTGTTGAGCTGTAAAGAGCAAAAAACAATGGAGGAACAAAAGCTTTACGAAGGTCCGACCCTGACTATGGATAGCATTTCTACCATGATGAGTGATTCGGCCAAAGTGATTGTAAAATTGAAAGCAGCCAAGCAGAACAACCTTCAGAATGGTGATCAGGAATGGCCCGAGTCAATTTATCTGGAGTATCTGGATAAAAACGGAGAGGTGATCTCTACATTTAGAGCCGACTATGTCATCTACACTGAAAAGGAAAGAATCTATCGTGCGGAAGGAAACGTTGTAGTCACAAATTCTGAAAACGGAGATGAGCTCAATACAGAAGAACTATTCTGGGATCCAAATAAAGAAGAGTTCTATACTGAACGATTCGTCACGATCAAGTCAGGAGATGAAGTTCACACAGGGGAAGGCCTACGTGCTGATCAGGACTTTTCTTTTTATAAAATCATGAAACCAGAAGGAACCATTCTTATAGAAGAAGAATGAAACTATTAGATTCTATCCTTTTATCCTTATCTGTTGCCTTTTTTGTAATTGGCATTTATGAGACCATGACACTTGGAATTGGGCAGGCTTATTATATTTTTATGTTGAGTTTGGGTTTACTGTTCTATTACGGATACCGAAAAAACAAACACAAAGAAGATTAAATTCATCACAACCTAATGGAAGACCCCTCCCTTTATTTGGGCATTGTTGTTAGTTTGCTTTTCTCAGCCCTATTTTCAGGAATTGAGATTGCGTTTATATCTGCCGACAAACTACACCTTGAAGTATTAAGTAAAAAAGGAATCATCAGCGCAAAGCTATTATCGGGCTTTGCAACTAAGCGCAGTTCATTTTTGGCGACTATGCTGGTGGGAAATAACCTCAGTTTGGTACTTTATGGTATCCTAATGGCGAAACTGCTGGAGCCATGGCTTTTTTCGTTGGTAGCAAATGATGTCTTTGTCTTGATGGTGCAATCCATTTTATCTACCCTATTGGTACTTGTCACAGCCGAATTTTTACCAAAAAGCATTTTCATGCTAAACCCCCATACGATGCTTAGGGTTTTTGCTTTTCCTGTAGCAGCAATTTATTATGCACTTTATCCGGTTGTGTTTTTTATTGTCCATATTTCGCGATTCATCATCACCAAAGTACTGAGGTTTGAATACTCAGAAGACAAGCCAGTGTTCGGTCTAACCGATCTTAATAACTACATCAAGAAAAATATTCTCAACATAGAGCAGGAGGAAGAATCTGAAATTGATGCGAAAATATTCAACAATGCAATAGAGTTTAAGTCCATTCGCGTAAGGGAATGCATGATTCCAAGGACAGAGATAATTGCAGTAGATTATACTGACGATATAGACGAATTGAAATCCGCATTTATTGAATCAGGACACTCCAAGATTTTGGTATATAAAGAATCCATTGATGACGTGATCGGTTATTGTCATTCATTGGAGCTTTTTAAAAAACCCGAATCAATCAAAGATATACTGACCCCAATACTGATTGTCCCGGAGACAATGCCTGCCAATGAACTTTTGGTACAATTTATCACGGATCACAAAAGTATTGCTCTGGTAGTGGATGAATATGGAGGCACATCAGGGATTGTTACCATGGAAGATGTAATCGAAGAGATCTTTGGTGAGATTCGTGACGAGCACGATGATGAATACCTGGAAGAAGAAAAAATTGATGATCATAACTTTATTCTGAGCGCAAGACACGAAATAGATTACCTCAATGATAAATACGATTGGGAGTTGCCGACTGGTGAGTATGATACACTCGGAGGCTTGATTCTGACCGTAAATGAAGACATTCCAGAAGTAAACGATGTGATTCTTATCCATCCTTTTCACTTTACTGTCTTCACCATGCAGGATAATAGAATCGACAAAGTGAAACTCACCATTTTGAATGGTGAAGAGGTCTTGTAAATCAAAGGTTTAGATTCATTTTTTAATTAATAGACATGTGGTTATTTTTGCCACCTTTCAAAAAAAATACGCATAAAAATTATGGCGCTGATTAGTACACTTAGGAATAAAATGGGCAAGGTGGTCTTGGTCTTTGTAGGGGCTTCCATGCTGGCTTTTATTCTCACAGATTTGTTTCAATCAAATTCTGCTTTATTAGGAGGAAATGACAATAACATAGCAACAATTGCTGGTAAGGATATTTCATACGAAGAGTTTCAGGCGAAGGTCGACGAACTAGCTTATGTTTTTGCTGTAAACCAGGGACGAGAAGCCAGAGGAGAAGAAATGGATCAGATCCGGGATCAGGCATGGAATGCCTTGGTACTCGATAATGCATACAATACCCAATACTCATCATTGGGATTGGAAGTGACTGATGCAGAGATTGTAGATATGGTTCAAGGGAATAACATTGATCCACAGATCAAGCAATTTTTCACTGATCCTAATACTGGTGAGTTTGCCAGAGAAAATGTGATCAACTTCTTGCAGCAATTGAACAATGCTCCGGCACAGCAGAGAGCATCTTGGCTGACTTTTGAGAATAGTCTGAAACCTGCAAGACTTGCGAACAAATATGCTAATCTGATCACGTCAACGAACTACGTGACTGAAGCCGAAGCGAAAAATAAATATGTTGCTCAGAACAGCAACATGACAGTAGATTATTTCTACGTTCCTTTCTTCAGCGTAAAGGATAGCATGTTTGATGTTTCTGAATCAGAAAAGAAGAGCTATCTCAGCAGTCATTCAGAAGATTACCAGAGAGAAGAATCAAGAAGCTTGAATTATGTGGTTTTCCCAATAGAGGCATCAGCTGATGATTCGGCTTTTGTAAAGGAAGAAATCATGAGACTAAAGTCAGATTTTGCTACTGCAGAAAATGACTCTTTGTTTGCTTTGAGAAATTCAGACAGTGATTTGCCATTCAGGTCTATCACAGATCCTAGTCAGCTTCCATCGGAAATGATCGGAGCGGAAATCGGTACTATTTCTGAGCCGGTACTTACTGGTGGTAAGTATATGATGTACAAATTGGCAGATATCACGGAGGGTAATGAAGCATTTGTGAAGGCAAGACATATTCTGATCGAAACTGACGGAACTGGGGATGAAGCAAAAGCAGCAGCAAAAAGCAAAGCACAGGATTTAATCAGGCAACTGAAAAGAGGTGCTGATTTTGCTGAATTAGCAGCTGTAAATAGTGCAGATCAAAGCAATGCAACAAATGGTGGTGATTTAGGCTGGTTTGGCGAAAACGGTAGTTTTGTTCAGCCTTTCAAAGATGCTGCATTCGGTCACAAAGGAACGGGTTTGATTCCTGAGCCAGTAGAAACGTCTTTTGGGTATCACATCATTCAGATTGATGAGCCTAAGACTTATACAGTTTACAAATTGGCAACCATCGAAAAAGAGCTTTTTGCTAGTGACATCACATTGAATGAAACTTACAGATTAGCAGATATGCTTGCTTCTAACAGCGATGATGTAGAATCATTCAAAGCAAGTGCCGCGGAGCAGGGTTTGCAGGTTAGGACTGCCAGTAACATAGGTAAGAACGAAAACAGAATCGGAGTAATCTCTGATGCAAGAAACATCGTGCTATGGCTTTACAACCAAGGTGAGGTAGATAAAGTGTCTGATGTGAAAGAATTTGACGATAAATATGTGGTGGCTGTAATGACAGCTAAGCAGGAAGAAGGTACTGCAAAATTGAGCCAGGTAGACAATGAAATCACTACGAAAGTATTGAACCAAAAGAAAGCCGACTATATCAAAAACAAAATTGCTGAAGTATCTGCTGAAGATTTCGAAGCGATGAAAGAAGCCTATGGTACTGAGGCAAGAACAGGGTCGGCTAACCTGACGTTGAGTAGCAACACCTTTACTAATGTCGGTTTTGCGCCTGAAGCAGTGGGAGTAGCATTCTCATTGGAAGTAGGAGAAAAAACTGCCGCTTTCGAAGTGCCGAACGGTGTAATTGTGCTTTCGGCTACAGCCAAGAGTATGGCTGAAGATCAGGAAGATTATACTGCGTCTGTTTCGCAGGTTGAGAATGAAAGAAGAGGAAGACAAGCAGTAATTGCTAATTTCCCATTATCATTTTCTCCAATTTTTGTTCCTCAATCATTGGATGACGCTGTAAAAGAATATGCAGAAATCGAAGACAAGAGATACAAGTATTTCTAAGTCGTATTAAAAACATAAAGAATTGAAGAAAAAAGCCAGTGATGTACACTGGCTTTTTTTAATTTGAAGCCGTTCACGACTAGCCTTCCGCGACTAGCCGTCCACGATTGTTTTATATATACATATACGACTAAAAGTAGAATTGAGACTAAACGGCAACCGGATTCACAATTTTAAAAGGAAGAGCATATGAGTTGGGATATAGAATCATTCAAGTCAAAGCTGGAAGACCAGCACACTTTTCCCGGGTATTATACTTTTAAGTTTATTGTGCCCCTTGAGAAAAAACAAGAAGTGCTGAATCTATTGCCAGAAGCAGACATTTCATTTAAGGAAAGCTCGGCAGGGACTTATGTGAGTATCACTGCAAAAGCAAAATTTCAAACAAGTCAGGGGGTGTTGGACGTTTACATAGCAGTAAGCAGCGTTGAAGGCTGCATTGCACTTTAAAACACAAAAACTATGTGGACAGAAGAAAACAACAAACTCACACAGACATTTGAATTCAAAAACTTTGTTGAGGCATTTGGCTTTATGGCTCAGGTGGCAATCACAGCGGAGAAAATGAACCATCACCCAAATTGGAGCAATGTTTACAACAAAGTGACCATCGAATTGACTACTCATGATGAGGGCAATACGATTACAAAAAAGGATAGGGAACTGGCAGCTGCTATTGACGAAATAGTGAATTAATGGAAGAAAAAACCCGCTTGTACCTGGTACCTACACCGATTGGAAATTTGGGGGATATTACCTTCAGGGCTGTAGAGGTGTTGAAGTCAGTAGACAAGATTCTTGCAGAAGACACTCGCACCTCTGGAGTCTTGTTGAAGCATTATGGAATCACAACACCAACTGAAAGCTTCCATGCATTCAACGAGCACAAGCGTACAGAATCTGTAATCACTCGGCTACAAAGTGGGGAAACTCTGGCCTTGATAACTGATGCAGGAACACCAGGAATATCTGATCCCGGATTTATGTTGGCCAGAGCAGCAGCTGAGGCTGATATCAAAGTGGAAAGTCTTCCAGGAGCTACAGCTTTTGTTCCGGCTTTAGTAAAATCAGGTTTGCCATCTGACAAATTCGTTTTTGAAGGGTTTTTACCTCATAAAAAAGGGCGGCTAACAAGACTGAAAATTCTCAGCGAAGAATCCAGAACGATGGTTTTTTATGAATCTCCTCATCGATTGATGAAGACGCTGGAACAATTCGCTGAATTTATGAATCCTGACCGGCATGTGTCAGTGTCCAGAGAGATTACTAAGAAATTTGAAGAAACGGTAACCGGATCTGTTTCAGAAGTTATCGAGCATTTCAAAGAAGGAACAATCAAAGGAGAATTTGTCATAGTATTAGCAGGAAAGGATGATTGATTTACAACAAGTCACCACAGAGATTACAGAAATCGCCAAGAAGGCAGGGGCTTTTATCAGAACAGAGGCTAAGAACTTCTCGAAGGATAAGGTCGAGTACAAAGGAAAGAGTGACATGGTTTCTTATGTGGATAAAGAAGCCGAAAAGATTCTCGTGAGTGCTTTGCAAGCTCTTTTGCCTGAGGCTGGGTTTATTACTGAAGAGAACACTGTCGGCCAGGATCAGAAAGAATACACCTGGGTGATTGATCCTTTGGACGGCACTACTAATTTCATTCATGGGCTACCGACATATGCGGTAAGCATTGGGTTGATGCACCACAATGCTGTTGTTGCGGGTGTCGTCTATGAAATCAACCATGATGAGGCCTTTTATGCCTGGAAAGATGGAGGGGCTTATTTGAATGGTGAGCCAATTCACGTGACCAATGTTGATAAAATTGATGACGGGCTTTTCGCAACAGGGTTCCCGTATTACAATTTTGAGAAGATGACCGAATATTTGGCCATTCTCAATGACCTGATGAAAGGAGCACATGGATTAAGAAGAGTTGGGAGTGCTGCTACAGACATGGCCTATGTGGCTTGTGGTAGATATGAAGCTTTTTTCGAGTACAATCTTAATTCTTATGATATCGCTGCTGGTGTGATTTTGGTGCAAGAAGCCGGAGGAAAAGTGTCAGATTTCAGTGGAGGAGATGATTACCTGTTTGGCCGTCAACTATTGGCTGGAGGTCCAGTACATAGCGAAGTGCTAAGGATGATTCAGAAACACTGGTGATATATTAAATGAAATTGTTTATTCGAATTCTTATCGGAATTGGGTTAACTCTGTTGTTCATAATTTTAACTGTTTTTGATATTGCAGATAGGACCATTTTTTATTCCAGAGCAATTCCTAATAATGAAATCAAGGAGTTTCATATGTTCAAAAACATAGACGAGGAGAAAGAGGCTTACCAACGTAATTATTCTAACTCTAAATATTTGTTTCCTCGAGAAGTTGTCAAAAAGGCTATTCTGTATAAAAATCAATTATTCATTAGTAGGCTAACCTCGGAAAACCTAACTGAAAATGAAATGCATCAGATTATTGATTTATTTAATGATCCAACAAATTTTGATTGGGATGAAACAACATGGTCTATTCAAGAATCAGAATACATTTTAAGATTCTTTAATTCAAAAGGAAAAGAAGTCAGGAAGGTCTGGGTTTGTTTAGAAGATTGTGGCATGCTCGAATCTATTCCTTTTGCTCCAACAATGAAATTTGGAGCATTAAGTATGAAGGGGAGAGAAGAACTTCCAGAGTTGATTAATGAGATTTTGAAATAATAATCACACCCAAACCTTCCCACCTTCAGTACAATTCCTACACATTTCAATACTGTTACGATCGTCTAGAAGGGTTTTTCTGAAATCACGATACGACTCAGAGTTCCAAATGTCCTTGAAGGAATTTTCCGACATCTGTCCCATAACATATTGAGCGTCTTTATCAAAGCAACATGGAACTACCTTTCCATCCCAGGTTATCACAGCACTGTGCCACATCTTCCAGCATTCGTCATCTATCTGGTGTTTGAGTGACCACTTACCGTTATTCTCTGGTTTGTATCTGGAATATTTGAGATTAGTGGGAATGAGCTCATTCCCATTTTCAAAATCATAGATTTGAGCTGTTTTGAAAGCCACCTGATCAACGCCGTATTTCCTGGCCATCCTCTTAATTTCTGGGATTTCATGCTCATTGGGCTTCACTACCAGAAACTGCCAGACCACATTTGGTGTAGGTGAATTGAGTGCTTTTTTCCATTTTAAGATATTCCTTGTTCCTTCAAGTACTTTCTCCAGTTTGCCGGTCTTTCGATATGCTTCATAGGTTTCTTGTGTAGCTCCATCTATGGAAATGATCAACCGATCCAAACCAGACTCTACCGTTTTTTTGGCCAATTCATCATCCAGAAAATGAGCGTTTGTTGATGTTGCCGTATAGATATTCTGTTCAGCAGCATATTGTACCAATTCCAAAAATTGTTGATGTAAGTAGGGTTCACCTTGAAAGTAGAGAATAAGATAAAACAACGTGTCTTTCAACTCATCAATCACCTTTTTGTAAAGATCTAATTGTAGTCTTCCGGTCGGTCGGGTAAAAGATCGTAAGCCACTTGGACACTCAGGGCAGCGAAGGTTACAGGCTGTAGTTGGTTCGATTGATAAGCTGATCGGCAGACCCTCGATTTCAGGATTTTTTGATTTTCTGGCTTTCTGAAATGACCGGTATATCTTGAATGCGTTCTTTATCCGTTTATAGGTTAGTTTTGAGGCCAGTTGATAGCTATCACGCAAATTGATGTACATAAATACCCTGTATTTTTAGGTGTCTTTTGGCGTAAAGAATTGACTTGATTGGTAAAGTGATAAGATTCTCAATAATTAATTCCTGAATTATTCGGTTTAAACATAAAGCATTAGCATCAGATGTATCGCAAACTCCTGTTTTTTTCCATATTACTTTCATTACTGACGTTTTCACAGGCACAGGAAGTTAAAGTTTCTGATCAGGCAGAGATCAGCATCATGACTTTGGGGCCGTATCAGCAAGAATTATACTCAGCATTTGGACACAGTGCTATTCACTTGTATGATCCAGTCAATAATTTAAGCTGGGTGTTTAATTATGGGGTTTTTGATTTCGACCAGGAGAACTTTTACTGGAATTTTGCACGAGGTAAAATGCTCTATCAGCTGGGCCTTTCCAAAGCGAAACCATTCATTTATCACTACAGAAAAGAAAACCGATACATCATTGAGCAGCGTCTCAATCTGACTTTGGAGGAAAAACAGAAGGTAGTTGACTACCTGATGAACAATTACAAACCAGAAAACCGCGAGTATTACTACAATTATGTCTATGACAATTGCGCCACGAAAATGCGTGATGTGATTGATGCGGCACTTCCGGGACGGATTACTTTCAATTATGACTATGTAGAGGAAGGAAAAACCATTCGTGACCTGATGGATGATTATCTGGAGTATCAACCATGGGGAGATTGGATCATTGATATTGGGCTGGGAATGCAGATAGACAAGGAAGCAACTGCTGATGAGTATATGTTTCTTCCTGATTACGTACAAAAAGCTTTTGAAAAGGCGACTATCAAGACTGATTCTACTGAGATCCCACTTATTGCAGAAACTGTGATGACCTATTCACCAAAACCAGAAGAACATGAAAATGGCATGTTTACGCCATTTAATTTTTTCGTGATTTTCTTCTTTGTAGTAGGATTCTTTACGAATAGGGATTTTAAGCGTCAAAAAAGGACAAAATGGCTCGACCCTGTGGTTTTTACTCTTCCTGGAATAATAGGCTGGTGGGTAGTTTTTCTATGGTTGGGCACGGAGCATTTATCCGAGAATAATTTGAATATACTGTGGGCGATTCCTTTACATATTCCTTTTGCTTTTCTCATCAATATGAAGAAAATGCAGAAGTTTCTCAGTCAATATTTTGTGGTAGTATCTATCTGGTACATAGTGTTGATCCTTATTTGGTCATTCTTGCCACAGCCATTGCACATTGCTTTGATTCCGTTGATATTAAGTATGATTCTCAGAGGGTTTTATGTGCATTTCGATTTGCGCAAGCAGATCAAAAAGACGAATAGGCAAAACTAATTGTCTGCCAAAAAAGTAAGAACCCCTCCGCCTTTGGCACCTCCCCTTGTCAAGGGGAGGATGGGTGGGGTCAGTTAAAAAAGCCCCATCCATCCAGCCAGATTATAAACTCCAAGGCCAATAAATATCAACCCAGGTACTTTGTGGACTAAGAAGTTGTTGTTGGCTATGCTGGTGAATTTATTACCGAGGTAATTCACGGTCAAAAGTAAAGACAATGTGCCTGAAGAAAGGCCGATCAAGTACCACCAATAGTTCATGCCAACCAAATTGATCCAATGATTGGATTGTAAAAAAGCTGTTACGGTAAGCCAAAAAGGAATTGTCAAAGGATTCAGAACTCCCAGAATGACACCTCTTTTAAAACCAAATCGTCCCTGAATCGATCCGGCTTTAGCCATCAGTGCCTGAGTATTTGATTTTGAAAAAAGATTGATAACTCCCAAACTAATCATGGCAATGGCGGTAATCAACTGGAAGTTTTCTGTAAAATCTGGGCGCTCACTTAAGAATATTTGGAATCGGACTGTGATTCCTGCATAAACGAATTCTGTAAGCGAAGCAGCCAAAGCAAAGAAAAAAGCCGCTCGCCGATGATTTTGAATAGCCAGCTGCATGGTGGTGATGTTGATGGTGCCTGGTGGAATGGAGCCGAAATAGCTCACCACAAATGCAATTACCAGGACCTGAACACTCATAAAAAATCTTTGATCTTTTGATTATACCTCTTGATATCCAGCATTTTTCGAATGCCAGAGCGAGTACTCCAATACGGAACCCCAAGTTGATGATTCTTACGGCTAATTTGTGCCAATTGATCCAGATGCCAAAAAATATCTCGATATCCTTTCCAAAGAGAAGCACCGGGTTCGTAAATGTGGGCGGGTTCCGCGCCGGCTCCATTTAGTTCTAAAATTTTGAAATTTTGGAGTTGCCTCAAATCATCAAATGATTGACATCTCAGATCAAACCGTCCAAAATACAAACCTTCTATTTCTGAAGCCAGTTGATTAAACGCGGCATTTAGTTTTTCATCTATCTGATCAAATGCGTCGTAAAAAGTAGTACCACGACAGTGGTTTCCAATACTTTCCACTATCACAGTTTCTCCAGATTTTGGGACAGATTTCAATAGTTGTTCAAATCGAGAATGTTCAAAATTAAGCTGAAGCGCTGCTCGATTGCTGTCTTTTAGCAATTGCTGGATCGAGCTTTCACCATCTCCTGTCACATGCAGGAAGTCTTTTTTGACAATTGAAGTGACCCTTCCTTTTTCCTGATCGGGATGTTTCACAAAAAAAACTCCCAACTCAATTGGGTAATCCACCAACTCCTGAACCAAAAAATCAACAGGAGACCTATTAGCATAAGCCATCAGTTCCTCTTCAGTTTCAATCCTTTCAACAAGCCTGCCTCTCTCGCCAATATTGGGTTTACAGATCAGTGGAAAGCCTATTTCCCGACCGAAACGCAAAGCAGCATCCATATCTGCGCTTTTTATCAATTGATGTCGAGGTAAATATTTATCTGGGATCAAGTCGTATATGCGAGACTTCTCCTCTCCAAGCATACCACCAAAATCTAAAGAAGGGTTAGAAGCTGTAAAAAAGAAAAGAGACCGGCATCTGACCATAAGCCAGATGAAATAAAAGTTGACAGGGAAATAAAGAACAGAAAATGGCCAGTATTCCCAATGAGTAACTTTATGCCAGAATAATTTCCAATTTCGGCCAGTATTTGACCTCATGTAGTTTGCTTGTTTTGGTAACGAACCGTAGAACTAGCCACACCAAAATGTGGTGAGAGTATTACGTGGGGGAAAAAGGTGATCAAACCAATTTTAATCAGCGCCATATGATGAATGGCGTGCTCTATATTATAAGCCAACTCCCGGTGATAGGTTGTTTTGATGCTTAATACCTCGTTTCCATCCACTTCATAATTGGCTTTCATGATGAGGTCAAAATCAGAGGTGTGCTTTTCAATATTTGCCTTGAGAGATTCGGTAATCTTTGCAGCCAGATTTACATCTTCTTCGATATATCGATCATGCTTGCGCTCATCATAGTTGATGATTCCTGAGATGTGAGCATCCTGTAGGCAAACGAAAAATTCCAAGGTGTGACGGATATGCTGACCTAAACTACTACCACTTAGTATATCAATAGGTTGAGTGTATTCAGTGTTGCTCAGCTGAGTGATGACCCCCTTGAGCTGGGTCAGTAGATCGATGGCAGATAGATTGATTGACATATTCGGTTTCAAGCTAGTAAAAATCCTTAAAATTCATCGTATGATTATTCTTTCTCAAACTTGGCTTGCCAGTTTTTATCTGCCTTTTTGATCAAGGCTGTTTCGTTTTTAATCCATGGAGTGAGTGTGTTGGTGAGGTTGAAATTGTAGAATAGAAATAGTCGTCCGTCAGTAACTTTGAAGGTTTTCGGGTCAATTTTGACTTTTTCGGCATAGTCTGCAATAGCAAAAGCGCAGTATCCACCATACTCAGGCAGGTATTTATCAGGATTAGATTGGAAAGAGGTAAGGTGATTTTGAGAAGAAAACCAGAATGTTGCGCCCTCATATATGGTTGAATACTCCTTAGATCCTATTTCTGGCTTTCCTTCAAAATAGCTGACTAAATCAAAGCCTTCGATAGCTATTCCGTTTTTTCCGGTATACCAATCTCCAGTTTGGAGAAATGAAGAGACTAAAATGATTGCTATGAATTTGAACATATGACAAATTACGCTCAATAGAACTACTCAGTTCACCCTAATCATCAATCAATCACTTTATTGTTCGCTAGACGACAATTGCTCCACCACTTCTCTTGAAAGATCCATTTCGAATCCCTTTTGCACCAGATAGGCAATGGTTTTTTGTTTTCTGGGCCATGCGTCTCCTTTTACAGACTGCCATTTTTTACTGGCAAGCTTGAGCATCGTGGCTTCATAGGCTTCAGGATCGATGGATGATAACCCTTCTTCTAATACCTGATCAGATATTTTTAGTCGATTGAGTTCGAGGCGAATGCGGTGTTTACCCCATTGATTGAAGCGAAATTTGTCTCTACAGTATGCTCTGACAAATCGCTCTTCATTGACGAAATTTTCATGGATTAGTTCCGCAAGAACCTGCTGGGCTTCCTCTTCTTCGAGTTCCCAACCCAGCAACTTCTGCATGACCTGATAGGGAGCTTTTTCTCCCTTGGCACAATAAGCAGCAGCTTTTACCTTCGCTTGTTTCAGATAAGAAGCTCGCTGCATGCTGATTATTTCAAGAAGCCTTTACGCTTCAATACAGTCTCAATAAACTTGATTTCGTTATCGGACTTAAAGATTTTGAATGGTAAATAGAGCAATTGAGCCTTGCTTACAAAAAGCACAAAGTGATCTTTTCCTTTGTGTGCTCTTTTGATCTGATCCCACTTCATCGGCATGCCTTGCTTGGCATTCAACATGATTTTGATATCAGCACTTGTGATCTCATAGTACATCTTTTGGAACATGAACTTTCCTTGTTCCAGCTGTGTAACTCCTGCGAATTGGATCAACCAAAACAATAGGTAAATCACCAATGCAATAGTGGCACCAATCACCCACCACCAATTTGGAATGATGAAATAGCCAGCACAAATAGCCAGGTAAATCAATCCAACCCACCATTGTTGTTTTAAAACTGCAACCAAAGCGGTTTTGATGTATGTGCCTGTAGGCAGCTCGTATTTTTTCGTTTTTATTAACATCTACTTGTATGCTTTTAAGCTAATATCTAAACTTTTATATGAATGGGTCAATGCTCCCACGGAAATGTAATCCACTCCCGTTTCAGCAATCGCCCGAATATTTTTTTCTGTGATTCCTCCAGAGGCCTCAGTTTCCATTCTTCCTGCCACCATTTCTATTCCTTTTCTCAACTGATCTGGTGGCATGTTGTCCAAAAGCACCCGAAACACTCCACCTGTCTCGATCACTTGCTCCAACTCTTCCATGTCTCTCACTTCCACTTCTATCTTGAGGTTCAGGTTTTTCCTATTTAAATACGACTGAGTACTCAAAATTGCTTCTTTCACTCCTCCTGCAAAATCGATGTGGTTGTCTTTGAGCATCACCATGTCATACAGCCCATATCGATGATTCACTCCTCCACCGATCAATACTGCCCATTTTTCTGCCAGTCTGAAATTAGGAGTGGTTTTTCTGGTGTCGAGCAATTTGGCATTGGTACCAGCAATCAACTGATTCATTTTGTGCGTGTAAGTGGCTATCCCACTCATACGCTGCATGCAGTTGAGTAAAAGTCTTTCTGCACTGAGCAATGACTGTGCATTACCTTTTACCGTAAAACCAACATCACCATTGGTCACCAATTCCCCGTCTTTTTTACAGAGATCAATTTCAATATTCTGATCAATCTGTTTCAAGATGAGCACTGCCAGATCCACCCCAGCCAATACTCCGGAATCCTTTATCAATAGTCGCGCTTTGCTCGTCTTATTGACGGGAATACTTCCCAAAGAACTGTGATCACCATCACCTATGTCCTCTGCAAGTGCATTCTTGATAAAATGCTCGATATTTTGCTCCGTTAAGTAAGGGGCTGAAATCATAAGACCGCAAAATTAGAAAAGTCAGAGTGATCTATGGTCTATTTTGGTAATTATTCGTTATTATGGTTGACCACAGAGAAAGGAGGAGCACAGAGCTTAGCATTCAATAATTCTCAAAAAAAAATTTGTCTCCGTTTTCTTAGTGTACTCTGCGGTTTAGAATTTATTCCTTACTAAAGTTAATCGTATCGATTTTGAATTCCTCTTTCACTTTTTTGATCACCATCACCACGCGGTATTTGCCTTCTTCCAGCGAATAAGTACCTATCGTGTATTTCAGGCCTTCTGGTGACGCTCCCTGATGGATGTATTGAAAACCTTTTGGGGGGTTTTTGAGGAAAAAGTCTTTCAGGATGACCTCTGCCTGTGCCAGGCTATAGTTGGAAGTTTTACCGTCTATTTTGATCTCTATGTTCGCATTGCAATATTTGATCAACTCTTTGGAGCTGCCTGCTTTCATAGCTGTTCCGATATTTTCCAGGATGGTGTCTTGTGCCAGGAGCGAAAATGACAATATCAATGCAGAGATATAGACGCTTAGTTTAATCATATGCTTAAAGTTATCGAAAATTATGCCAAGGGTGAATTTTGTCATAAAACGATAAAACTAAATTAAGTATTTACCCTACTCTCGGCATGTTATATTTGCACTAAAATTCAAAAATGAACTATCAGCTGTCGACATACCCCGATTGACGGCATCATGTTTTGAAAAATTTACTCAGATATTAAAAACCTGTAATTATTATGGACAAGAAAGTAATCCTGATGATTTTGGATGGCTGGGGCATTGCTACAGACACTTCTGTTTCTGCAATTGACAAAGCCAAAACCCCTTTTGTAGACAGCCTTTATGGCAAATATGCAAATAGCACACTGGAAGCTTCAGGACTGGCAGTAGGATTGCCAGAAGGCCAAATGGGGAATTCAGAAGTAGGGCACATGAATATTGGTGCTGGTAGAGTGGTATACCAGGATCTTGTAAAAATTAACAACGCTGTGGCTGATGGTTCTTTGGCAAAAGAAAAAGAGCTGGTAGCGGCGTTTGATTATGCAAAAGCCAATGGCAAAAAAGTACACTTCGTAGGTTTGGTTTCTAATGGAGGTGTTCACTCACATATCAACCACCTAAAAGGGCTCTTGACCGCAGCGAAAGAGAACAACTGTGAAGACGTATTTGTACATGCATTTACAGATGGACGTGACTGTGACCCGAAAAGCGGGAAAGGCTTCATGGAAGAACTGGAGGCTCATATGGCGGAGACAACTGGTCAGGTAGCCTCTGTCACAGGAAGGTACTTTGCGATGGACAGAGACAAGAGATGGGAGAGAGTGAAACTTGCCTATGATGCATTGGTAAATGCAAAAGGTGAAGTGGAAACAGAAGATGTTCCTGCTGCTATCCAGGCATCTTACGATGCTGATGTGACGGATGAATTCATCAAGCCAATCATTAAAACTAAGGATGGAGCGCCTGTAGCTAAAATCGAAGCTGGTGATGTGGTGATGGTTTTCAATTTCCGTACTGACAGAGGGAGAGAAATTACTCAGGTATTATCTCAGGCAGATTTTCCTGATCACGACATGCATAAGTTGGATTTGTATTATTTGACCATGACCAATTATGATGATACTTTTCAGAAGGTGAAAGTTGTTTTCGACAAGGACAATCTTCAGATGACACTTGGAGAGGTTCTGGAAGCACATGGCAAAAAGCAAATCAGAATTGCTGAGACCGAAAAATATCCGCACGTTACGTTTTTCTTCTCAGGTGGACGTGAGACAGAATTTGAAGGAGAGAAAAGGTTGATGTGCCCATCTCCAAAAGTGGCGACTTATGACTTGCAGCCGGAGATGAGTGCCAATGATATAAAAGACAAAATCATTCCTGAGCTGGAAGGAGAAGAAGTTGATTTCGTGTGTCTGAACTTTGCTAACCCAGATATGGTTGGTCACACAGGAGTATTCGAAGCTGCAGTGAAAGCATGTGAAACCGTAGATGCTTGTGCGAAAGCCGTAGTGGAAACTGCTCTTGAGCACGGATACAGCTCTATCATCATCGCTGACCATGGCAACTCAGACATTATGGTCAATCCTGACGGATCGCCTAACACGGCGCACACCACGAACCTTGTGCCATGTATTTTGGTCGATAAGGAGTTTAAACCAGAAATGAAGCCTGGTAAACTTGGTGATCTGGCACCTACTATTCTTAAACTGATGGGAGTGCCTAAGCCAGCTGAGATGACAGGAGAAGAGTTGTTTTAAATATGCTAGATGCCCGATGATGGGTGTTGAGAAGAAGTTTATAACAAGCTTCAACAGAAGTTAAACATATTTGCACCGGGCCAATGCCCGGTGTTTTGTTATTTAGAGCTCTGGAGGGTAATTCTGAATTATTGAACCATGAATAGACTATCTGGTTTTGTAAACTAAGATGACTTAAAAAATGAGAAACATTTTCCTTACTGCCGCTTTGTTGATTACCCTGATTGGCTGTGATCAATTGCCTAGTGAACCTCAGACACTTCACGCCTATTTTGATATGGATTCACTGCTCAATGCGCAAATAACAGCATTGACTGAGCAAAATGTCACTTTGAAAAAGAGTGTGAGAAAAGACGGAGAGGAAGAAACCAAAAATTTTGAATTGGACTCTGCTGGCTGGGAGAAGGAATTTGAGATTCTGAGGGATTTCAATATCAATTTACCAAGAAACGTAGGGGCATACAATGCGGTAAAAAACGGGGAAACTATAGTTTACAAACCAACTGGAAAGCAAGACCTTCCTGTTCAGCAATTCCAATTAAAATATCAGAATGGGCAATTGGCAAGCTTATCTTCCGAGTTCATCGAGTCCAAATACATTTATTCCACAGATCGAAACATCAACCTAACATTCGAAAATGGACTTTTGAAGAAATATCAAATCAAAGGCACTCAAAATATGATAATTTTGGGGGCTGTAGAATATCAAATCTTGGGAAGTATTATTAATGAGTAAGGAAAAAAAGAAAAGGCTCGATCGGGAATCGCTACAAAAACTCGGAGGGATTTTTAACTATGTGTGGCCTTACAAGGGAAAATTCATTGTTGGACTTGTGCTGCTCTTCATTTCAAGCAGTGTTTTCATGGTTTTCCCATACGTTTCGGGTAAGCTCATAGATTTGGCGCAAGGCAGCCAAAACTGGTTCATAGACAATATTGGGAATGCTACGCTCTTTCTTCTTGGCATTCTTTTTATTCAAAGTATCGTTTCGTTTTTCAGGGTGATTCTGTTTGCACAAGTCACTGAAAATGCGATGGCCAATGTAAGAACAGATCTTTATCAGAAACTGATGACTTTGCCTATCAGTTTTTATGATCAAAATCGTGCCGGAGATTTGATCAGCAGAATTTCAAATGATGTCTCCATCCTTCAAACGACCTTTTCTACCACTCTGGCAGAATTGCTGAGGCAATTCATCATACTGATTACAGGAGTTACACTCATTTTTTACCTGACACCATCGCTTAGTGTTTTTATGCTGGCCACATTCCCCGTGATTGTGATTTTTGCGATCATTTTTGGTCGATTTATCAGGAAGCAGTCCAATAAAACCCAGACCGAGCTGGCCAACTCTAATGTGATAGTGGAAGAAACTATCCAAAGCATTCAGGCCGTGAAGTCCTTTACTTCGGAGCTGTTTGAAATCGCTCGCTACAAAAAGGCGATGGGTTCTGTGGTGAATACAGCATTAAAGGTGGCATGGTATCGCGCGGCGTTTATTTCATTTATCATTTTTATGCTTTTCGGTGGCATAGTAGCCATCATGTGGTACGGAGCAAGACTCGTACAGCATGGAGAAATGACGGGTGGAGAGCTGATTCAGTTCATATTATATACCATGTTTATCGGGGCCTCTATTGCTGGATTAGGAGATTTGTTTGCCCAGGTACAAAAAGCTGTAGGTGCCTCGGAGCGCGTATTGGAAGTACTACAGGAAAACCCGGAATGGCAACCAGACGACCAGATCGATGAAGCAAGATTGAAAGGGTCTATTGGGTTCCAAAACATCAACTTTGCTTATCCTACACGTCCCGAAGTGGAAGTGCTTAAAAATGTGAACCTACACATAGAAGAAGGGCAAAAAGTCGCGCTAGTAGGGCACAGTGGTGCAGGTAAGTCAACGATTGTTCAGTTACTTCAACGATTCTACAACCCCAATGAAGGTGAGGTTCAAGTTGCCGGAGTGGATATTCAGGACATTCATTTACAAAGTTTAAGAAAACACATCGGTACAGTTCCTCAGGAAGTGATTTTGTTCGGAGGAACGATCGAAGAGAACATTCGATACGGAAAGCCAGAAGCCACTAAAGAGGAGGTAATTGAAGCTGCCAGAAAGGCAAATGCTCTGGATTTTATAGAAGGCTTCCCGGAAGGAATGGAAACGACCGTAGGAGAGCGTGGAGTCAAGCTTTCTGGTGGTCAGCGACAGAGGATCGCCATTGCCAGAGCAGTCTTAAAAGACCCGGATATTTTGATCCTTGATGAAGCAACTAGCTCTCTTGATGCAGAATCAGAACATTTAGTTCAGCAAGCGCTCAATGATCTAATGAAAGGCCGAACAACTATTATCATCGCACACAGGCTGGCGACTATCCGTTCGGTAGATAAGATATATGTGCTGGAAAAAGGAGATATAGTAGAGTCCGGTTCGCATGACGAATTAGTGAATCAAACTGATGGAGCTTATCGAAACTTCATCGATCTGCAGTTGATGGAAAGCTGATTGGTTGTTAGTTATTAGTGGATTGAGTTATTGTTAGATATTCAAGCATTTAGAATGAAAAAGTTACTTTATGCTTATGTTTTAATTCTCAGTTCTTATTCATTCGGTCAAATACCAAAGTACACATCAAATGCCATAGATTTAGATCTAAGTACCTCATCTGTATATTCAGAATTTCAAAATGGGTATGAAGTGATTTTTTCTCTCAACCTAAGCTCTTATTGGCAAAAGCGTGAAAATTACCAGATTCTTGTATTTGATGAAGGGACATGGAAAATAATCAATTGGTCTCACAAACGCATAAACCCAAATAACCCCAAGATTAGACGGAAAAGAAAGAAGGTTAGGGCAATTGATTCGAAGAAAGTAAATGAATTTCTAGAATTGGTTGATAGTGTGAAATTTTTTCATTTGCATAATGACTCTTTGAATTGGAATGAGAAATATCTCAATGACGGAAGTGTTTTAAAGACGTCTGTATTAGATGGACATACCCATGAATTTCAAATTATTAGTCAATATGGTTTTTTCACACTTCAGGCTAGTAATCCCGAGCGTCTTCAGGAATTTATAGCTGTAGAACAACGTAAAATATTTCTAAAAATCGAAAATGAGTTTCTCGATCTTTTTGCAGATATATCAGATTGAACTAGAAATAGCTTTTAGCATAGCCCGATTGGCGTTCAGCGTAAGGCGAATCAAAGCCACCGCTTACTTTTCATATAGATTACCATTACCAGAGTAACCGCGGCAATTAAACTATAAAATCCAACAGGATAAGAAATGGCCCAATGTAGCTCCGGCATATGCTCGAAATTCATTCCGTAAATCCCGGCGATAAATGTCAATGGGATAAAAATAGTCGCAATGATCGTCAGCACTTTCATGACCTCATTCATTTTATTACTTAACTGTGAGAGATAGAGATCCATCACACTGGTGAGCACTTCGCGATAAGTATCGAGATTTTCTACTACCTGCACAGCATGATCATATGAATCTCGAACGTACATCAGCGTACTTTCTGCAAAATATTCAGAGTTCCTTCCTGTCAAAGACATGATCACATCTCTTACAGGATACATGTGTCTTCTGAGCTGAATCAGGTCTTTTCTAACCACCTGGATATTTTTGAGCTCGATCCGGTCTGGCTTCTTCACCACCAGGTCTTCCATAAGGATAATTCGCTCCCACACCTGATCCAATGTCTCAAAATAGAAGTCAATGACGATATCGAGCAGCATGTACGCCAGGTAATCCGGTCCACGTTTTCTCGACTTTCCTTTCCCGTTTCTGAGGCGCTGCCTGATATCATTGAATACATCTCCTGGTTTCTCTTGAAAGCAGATCACAAAATTTTTATGAAGGATAATGCTCACCTGCTCTATGTCGATCTGATTCACACCTTCCACATGATTGATCATCTTGAGCGAGAGATAAAGGTGATCCTCAAACTCCTCCACTTTTGGTCGTTGGTTTGTGTCCAGGATATCTTCCAATGTCAGAGGGTGCAGTCCCAACATCTGTCCAATTTCCTCCACTACTTTTACATCATGCAGTCCCTGAATGTTGATCCATGTAACCGAATTGGGATGGTTATAATCATGCAATTCATTGACATCCATGATACTGACCTCCCGGATGGTGTCATTGGTATAGTCGATCACATCTATGTTCACCCGATCTGTATGGACCTTTCCTGTATATATCAGGCTTCCTGGTGCCATCCCGGTTTTGGGGCGGTTTCTACTAAGTTTGGAAGGAGCGTAATTTAGAGGGTTGAGTTTCTTGAGGTCTTTTAGCGGATTCATGCAAAAATTTCTTCGGTTTCGATGACCTGATGTCTTCTCGGGTCATCGGGGAGGCATACTCCTGGAGGCAAATCTATATCAGGAGGCAATGAAACCGGCAACCCTCCATCATCATCCGAATCAGAGTCATTTTTTCTGTTTTTCTTTTCAATGAAGAACGACAGGTAAACCTGTACGGCACCAAAAATGATTATTACAAAAACTATGTCGATGAAGATTGCTTTCATTAGATCAGAATTTCTGATTGAATAAGATAATCAAAAAACGGATGAAATCGCGAAATGTTTACTCAAATCAAAAGCTGAGAAATAAATCTTGCGCAGCTACAGGATATTGTCCAGATCTTTTTCGGTCATAAAGTATTTTTGATACCAGTATTCATACTCCTCGTATTTCACCAGATCCAGATCTTTTTGTTCGTTCATCACTAAAAATTGCGAAGGCTGAACCCAGCCAGAAAACAACGATGATTGAGCCATTGGAAGATCAGAAATCCTCACGATTTTGTTGCCTTCAAAGTAAATAGGTAATGCCTTGCGTGTCATAATGACCAAATTTATTATGCAAGCATACTATTTTGAAGTGAAAAGGTTGCGATATCTTCAATTATTTTAATGTTAAGCTTTAATTTTTCAACAGTATATTGAGAGCGGCTGGAAAAACAATAAGGAAATGAGAATTGGGTTAACGGATATTTGGGAGTTCAGTGAGGTAATAGCTCAGGCAGAAGAAGGGTGGCATTTCAATTTGAGAGCTGGTGAACTGAAAGTAGAAGGAATCAGCAAAGAGCTATTGCAGCAATTAAAGAATGATCAGGAATACGACACAGAGTTACTACCCTCCATTTTTACTTTTCGTGAAATCCTTTGGCAGCCAGATGTTTTTACGGAATCAGTAAAAAGTCTACCCGGGCTCAGAATCCTGCAGGCATATTGTGAAGAAACCAACGAACTGTATCAAAATAGTGAATCGCCTACCCGCCAATTATATAGTCAGTTGCTGCAAGAATTGTCAGATTGTTGTGAAAAAGCCATTTCCAGTCTGGAGGAGGATGGAGCTTCTGTAAAAAAAGTACTTGGAGAGTTTCGAACCGCCGCTTTCCCCATCATCAAATTCTTCATTTATCATCCTCAGAATAAGCCTGCACATTATCGTGATGCTGTCAATCGGCTAAATTATGCCGTGAAAGTGATGCTCACCCAGTTTTTTGGGAAATATACAGAGCTCACAGATCCATTTTGGGAAGTGACTTTCACTGCAGCTGCTTCTCATCAAAAGTCTAAAACAGAAAATTCGTAAACACTCAAAAAACCTTAGTTTTGCCGCACATTAATCAACAAAACCAGTTAGATGTACGTTTGAGCGTAACATCCCAATTAACCTGAATATATGCAGTCGGAGCAACAAAGGGAGGCTATGGAGCGAACCCGATTTTTTTTGAAAAACCTATTCAGAGGTTTAATCTGGTTGGCTGTGATCGTGGGTGGCTATTTCTATCTCAAAGCCAATTATGATTTTACACTTAAAGGCCTTCTGGGGAGTCTCTATGATCACCCTGAAATCATCTTTTCTGTGTTTTTTATTTCAGAAACCGTGTTCGGAATCATCCCTCCTGAGCTTTTTATGATCTGGGCATTGCGAAATGAAATAGTGACGGACTACATTGGCAATGTGATCATCCTGGCCGGAGTATCTTATTTGTCTGGTGTGATTGGGTACTATATCGGAAAGTATTTTGGGAATACACAGCTTTACCGAACACTGAAGAAAAATTACCTGGGAAAATTTGAAAAACACTTGAACAGGTTCGGAGGATTTCTGGTTATCGTTGCGGCATTGACACCACTTCCCTTTTCGGGAATCTGTATGCTGATAGGCACGGTGAAGTATCCAGTCAGACAATTTTTGCTGATTTCCCTTACACGATTACTGCGATTTGCAGTCTATGGTGCGATAGTCTGGGAAGCCAATATTTTACAGTAGTTGTGGTGTTTGAATGAAAGAAAAAATGAAAAAAGGAGTTTTATTAGTTAATCTCGGGACACCAGATTCTACTTCAGTATCAGATGTAAGAAAGTACCTAAGGGAGTTTTTGAGCGATAAGCGTGTGATTGACATCCCTTCCGTACCCAGGTGGATGCTCGTTAATCTCATAATTGCTCCATTTCGTGCGCCTAAGTCAACCGCAGAGTATAGAAAACTCTTTACAGAAAGAGGATCACCGCTGAAATATTACACTGAAGACTTATTGGATCCACTCAGAGAACTACTTGGAGATGAATATGTGGTAGAATATGCCATGCGCTACCAGAGCCCTTCCGTGGAGTCCGGATTGAACAAACTGAAATCAGCCAATGTAAGCAGTATTCATGTCATTCCGCTTTTCCCACAATATGCTTCTGCGACTACCGGATCCGTAATAGACAAGGTGATGGAAATCGTGAAAACCTGGCAGATCATTCCCGAGATGAAGTTCACTTCACAGTTTTTGGAAGACGACAAGTTCCTGGAAGTCATTGCCAAGAATGGTAAAAAGTGGATGGAAAAGACTGAATACGATCATTTTGTATTTAGCTATCATGGATTGCCGGAGCGACAAATCCGCAAAGGGTCTGTAGGCAATCAATGTAAACTTGGCTCTTGCTGTGAGTCATTCCATGAACGCAATCAGTTTTGCTATCGTGCACAGTGCTTCCATACTACCAGACTAATCGTTGAGAAGCTTGGCATACCGAAAGACAAATACACGGTATGTTTCCAATCACGTTTGGGCAAAGACCCATGGATACAGCCATATACAGAGAGTGTGCTGCACGAACTTGCTAAAGAAGGCAAGAAGAAGGTATTGGCATTTTCTCCGGCTTTTGTTTCAGATTGTCTTGAAACGACCATCGAAGTTGGAGAAACTTATCAGGAAGAGTTTATCGAAGCAGGCGGTGAACAATGGGATTTGGTAGAAAGCCTCAACAGCGATCCGATGTGGGTAGAAAGCCTCGCCGGATTGGTGAAGGCCTAGGTCTTTAAAATTTCCTTAAGCTTTCCCACCACATAGTTTACTTCATCTGTGGTGCTATGTCTGCTAAATGAAAACCTAATTGCTCCTCTATCAGGATCACTACCGATAGCCGTCAGCACGTGTGACCCAATATTGGAACCACTACTGCATGCACTGCCCCCAGAAACTGAGATTCCGTTGATATCCAGATTGAACAGCAGCATATCATTGTCATCATTCGGAGGCAAACTGGCACTTAGGACCGTATAAAGGCTTTTGTCCATTTCTGCCGAAAGTCCATTGAACTGCACTCCGGGAATATTTTCTTCGAGCTGATCAATCATGTAGGATTTTACAGATCTGATTTGCTGACTATTTGACTCCTGATTTTCGTAAGCCATTTCCAATGCTTTGGCAAGCCCAATGATACCATAAACATTCTCAGTACCACCGCGCATGTTCCGCTCCTGTGCTCCACCTATGACAAACGGAGGAATGGGTTTTTCATGATTGACATATAAAAATCCTATTCCCTTGGGGCCATGAAATTTGTGAGCTGAACCCACCACAAAATTCGCTTTCATGGTTTGCAAATCGTGTTTGAAATGAGCCATACTCTGTACGGTATCCGTATGGAAAATAGCACCATATTCCTGGCATAATTCGGCAATCTCATAAATGTCATTCAGGTTTCCGATTTCATTGTTGGCATGCATGAGCGTCACCAATGAATTTGGCTCTGTTTTCAGAAATTCAGTAATCTGATCGAGACTTATTTGCCCTTTTTCATCAACATCAAGCAAACTGACTTTGACCTTACCTGTTTTTTCCAACATCTCCACTGTATGGAGCACCGCGTGATGTTCCAGAGGAGAAGTGATGATGTGATGAATGCCGTATTGCTCCACCGAGTTTCTAATGGCCGTATTGTCAGCCTCCGTACCTCCAGAAGTGAAAAAAATCTCAGAGGGCGAAGTATTTAGTAACTCCGCAATGGATTTGCGCGCCTTTTCGATAGCTACTCTTGCTTTCCTTCCGTGTGTATGAATAGACGAAGGATTCCCAAAATGCTCGAGCATATAGGGCTTCATTTCTTCAAAAACTGCTTGGTCTAAAGGAGTGGTAGCTGCATTATCAAAATAGACTTGTTTCATTTTTGGTTTCTGAGTTCTTTGGAACTGCAAAGCTAAGTATAATGACCTATGCGACCTACCTTTGACGGCTTATGGAAAAAACCAAAAGCATTTTAGAATACATCAAGCACATCCGTGCTATGGCTAAAACAGGCCTTTCTTATTCGGAAAACCCCTACGACCTGGAGCGCTATGAAGAGATGAAAGAAATGTCTGATCACTTACTGGCAGAATTGGGAAATATGAGCCTGGAAGACCTGCAATATCAATTTGGCAAATTGGATGATTACCCAACTCCA
The DNA here is from genome assembly GCA_030425425.1 of Bacteroidia bacterium. Classification (GTDB taxonomy): domain Bacteria; phylum Bacteroidota; class Bacteroidia; order Cytophagales; family Cyclobacteriaceae; genus Marinoscillum. The sequence continues at coordinate 154,719 of JAUIAO010000007.1, forward strand.
AAAGTAGATGTAAGAGGCTTGGTCATCAAAGACAATAAAATCCTGATGATCCGAGAGAGAGTAGATCAGAAATGGGCAATCCCGGGAGGATGGGCAGATATAGGACATACTCCCGCTGAGAATATTGTGAAGGAAATCCGGGAGGAATCCGGATATGAAGTGAATGTCTCCAGACTTCTTTCGGTTTGGGATAAGAAAATGCATGATCATCCAGCTGAAATACACTATGTCTATAAAATCTCTTTCCTATGTGAAATCGTAGGTGGAGACCTCAATCCAGGACATGAGACTTTAGGTGCTGACTTTTTTGCTCTTGATGAATTACCTGAACTGTCTTTACCCAGAAATAATGAGGACCAACTCCGAAGATTGTATCGATTGGCAAAAGAAGGAGGTTTGGAGTGGGATTAGTACGCAGCTCGCAATTCGCTGATCGCCTTTCTCAAACCACTAATAAAGCGTTATTTGTTTTGTAAATTGTGTTAAATACTTGATCCGACTATGGCAAAGAAAAAATCACAGGCTGAATTCGTAAAATGGTTCGGACCTCTACTAGATGCGCTCAGGGACCTTGGCGACTCTGGAAAACCAAAAGAAGTTTCTTCTAAAATTGCTGAAAACTTAAATCTCGATGATAACACTTTGGATGAAACTTTAACTTCTGGAACGAATAAATTTCATAATCAAGTGGCATGGGCTAGACAATACTTAGTTTGGGAAGGACTTTTAGATTCTTCTAAGTATGGAACCTGGAAACTAACAGAAAAGGGCAAAAGAACGACTTTGACTCCCGAAGAATCCAGAGAACTGTTTTTGAAATGGGTAGAAATTCATGCTAAAGCTCGCAAGGAGAAATCTGAAAAAGCCATAATTGAAGAACAAGCTGAGGCTAAACCATCTGAGATCGACGCTGACAGTAATTCGGATTTGTTGTCTGTTCTTCAAAGTTTATCTCCATCAGGATTTGAGAGGTTGTGCAGGGAACTACTTAGAGAACATGGTTTTGAAAACGTTGTTGTAACTGGGGGTTCACATGATGGAGGAATAGATGGTTTTGGAATATTAGAAATGAATCCTTTTGTAAGCTTTAAGGTCTTATTCCAAGCCAAAAGGTATAAAGGGTCTGTTTCTAGAGCACAGGTAGGTGATTTTAGAAATGCTATGATTGGCCGTGCTGAAAAAGGGATTATCTTAACTACGGGCACGTTTACCAATGAGGCAATCAAAGAAGCAAATAGAGATGGGGCTCCTCAAATTGAACTTGTGGATGGAGAAAAACTTATTAAAATGTTTGAAAGAGTTGAATTGGGATTAAAACCCAAAACCGTATTTGAGGTTGACTACAATTATTTTAACCCCAATTATGCATTAGGGAATTAGAAGTTGAGTGAAAACTTCGATTATTCAGGTATATGAGCGATTTTGGTGCTATTATCAAAA
>JAUIAO010000110.1 GCA_030425425.1 Bacteroidia bacterium
CAAAAGTTGTTTATCTCAATACTACAATGAAGCGACTTCCAGAAGCTGGAGGTTGGGGTGACCCAATGAATGTTAATCCAAATGTGTTTGCTGAATACAATAGCTTGACAGAAGGAGGAAGTCCGGTGGACTTGTCGCAGAGAAGAACCACTTATACAAAGGATGGAAACACAGTCACTTTAAATCCAGTGCTTACTAAGGCACAAGCGGAAGAATATACACTTGAGAATGTATTGGGCGGATCAGACATCTGGCAACCAAAACTTTTTACAGAGCAGGCCCCAGTACCGACTATTACTTACGAGAGTGGTAATATCATCTGGGATGATAACGACTATGTTCTTGGGTGGGCTATTTTTAAAGATGGTGAGTTTGAAGATTATGTGACTACTAATAGTTATCCTATTCCTGGAGATGCAAGTTCTGGTATATATTCTGTTCGTGCAGCCAATTCAATGGGAGGATTGAGTGCTTCATCCAACGAAGTATCATTCGCTGGGCTACAGGAAACCGTTATCAACTGGACATTTCCTGAATCAATCACATACGGTACAGCATTAGGTGATACGCAGCTAAATGCGACTGCTGCCGGAAATACAAGCACGCCAACTTATGATCCTGCAGCTGGCACAGTACTGGATGCCGGAACACATACTCTATCTGTGACTTTCCCTTCAGATGGAACTTACGCGCAAGCTACTGCCACCGTACAGATCACCGTGGAGAAAGCCAACACCACTATCAATTGGGAGACTCCTCAGGATATCGGATATGGAACAGCTCTTGGTGATGATCAGCTAAACGCTACTGCTGAGGGTAACACCTCTACTCCAGAATATAATCCTACGGCGGGGACAGTTTTGGAAATGGGAATGCACAATCTATCAGTATACTTTGCAGAGGATGATAATCACAAGGCAGCATCTGCTCAGGTGGTGATTCGTGTTACTGAAGCTATTACTCTGGGAACAGAGAATGATGACTTTTCGATTTACCCGAATCCGGTGGTGAATGGCAGTATACGAGTGAAGTTACCACAGGGATCAAAAATTATCTCAGCTGAGGTTTATGCTTTGAACGGTGAGCTGATCCTCTCGAAAAGTGCGGACAGTCAGGAAATGACCCTGGATGTTACTGCACTACAGTCAGGTGTTTACCTGCTGAAGGTAATTACACCAAATCAAACGATTAATAGAAGAGTAGTAGTGAAATCTGAATAATCCAGATGGGAGCCAATTGATGAGAATGTAATTCACGAATTTCGATTTCATCAATACGGAATGTTAGCCTTATTATTCAGGACAAGACATTTAACACAAAAACCAATCCCCACTTCGTGTGGGGATTAGTTTTGATCTTTTGAATATAAGAAAGGGAATTCATGAGCATCATTTCTTTGATTCTTCCATCAAAATAGCAGCCATGATAAAAGGCCCAACACCTTTAGGGTCATTATCTCTTATAATTTCATTGATATAATAATCATAAGTACCACTTCTGTAAGGATTACCACCTAATCCAGCAACTCCACAAACTTTGGTCAAGCTTATCGTACCGGCCTCATTTTGTTTGATGAGATTATTGATGATTCCATCATATCCTTTTTCAGCTATTTGCATATAAGAATCATCGATATAGTCGTTTTGAACAGCTTTGAGTAGGAAATAAGTAAACATACTTGACACTGAAGCTTCCAGGTAGTTTCCTTCCTGGCCTCCTTTGTCTAGTACCTGCCACCAAAGTCCGGTTTCCGGATCCTGATATTTTTTAATACCTACAGCAACTCTTTTTGCTGTTTCTATGCGCATGGCATACTGCGGATGATCCTTAGGGAAGTTTTCCAGTACGTCTACAGTTGCCATGGCAAACCATCCCATCGCTCTACCCCAGTATTCAGGTGAAAGTCCCGTTTCGGGATCAGCCCATTTTTGTTCTCTACTTTCATCCCAACCGTGTCTGTACAGGCTATCCTCTGCTACATATAGATGCTTGTTGACCAGGTAAAATTGATTAGCTACATCAGTATACAGAGCAGTATCATTATAGGTTTTTGCATATAATGTAAGAAATGGCGAACCCATATATAATCCATCCAACCACATCTGATGTGGATATCTTTTTTTGTGCCAGAATCCACCTTCACTGGTTCTTGGATGACCTTTCATCTGCTTTCTGAGCGAATCAATTGCCTTTTGATATTTTGGTTTTGGAGATATTTTATTGAGTTCGATGAGAAACCTTCCAGGATTGACTCTGTCTATATTAAAGTCTCTCATTTTATAAGTTAGAATTTTGCCGGATTCCAGAATCATAGAATCAGCGTATGATTTTGTATAATTCAGAAGTGCTTCATCTCCGGAAGCTTCCCAGGCTTTGATGAACGACAAACACATCAGTCCATTTGTATATTCCCATTTTGGTTTTTCTCTAAAGTCTAACAGACGTGGATCAGGATTTCGTTTGATTTCCGATTTTGCCATTCTGACATAAACAGGAGATGTTTTTTCATCAGTTCCGGCAGTGTTTGATTCTTTGCTGGTATTAGTCTGGCACGATGAGAAAATGATGGTTGCTAGTAATATTTGGGTGATCGATTTCATATTAAAATCTCTAATCATTATATGAATTGTTTTATTGATTAAGCAATAACCTTGTTTTGATGTAAGGTGGAATCTCTGAGTACGATTTCCGGAGTTAGTAAAAGTCTCTTTGGCTCCACAGATTTTTCGTTCATTTCTTCCAGGAAGAGCTGTGCTGCAGCCTTGCCCATCTGCTGGCTTTTTTGATCGATAGAGCTCATAGTCGGAGTAATGAAATCAGTGAAAGGGTCATTTCCAAACCCAGCCACACATATATCCTCTGGAATATTGTATCCATTCTGTATCAGCCATTGCATTGCACCAAAAGCAGAGAAATCGGATACAGAAAAAATGGCGTCTGGTTTATGATCTAATGACATAAGGTGGGCCGTAGCTTCCACACCATTTTCTCTGAATCCACGAACTCTCACCATAAACTCTTCTGGAATTTCTAATCCGTGCTCAGTCATGGCACTAATGTATCCTCTTTGTCTTGCCCTAAAGACACTTACATTTTGATTTCCAGTAAAGAACGCAATCCTTTTTCGTCCACTTTGTATAAGATTTGACACCATATTATATGCGCCATGATAATCATCTACTGCTACGCTTGGTGCAGGAACGTCACTAATCGTACGGTCAAACATAATAAGAGTCTTACCCCGTTCCATCACATTTATTAAATGATCTACTTCTTCGGTTTCTCTAGATGGTGAAATCAGGATACCTGCTACCTGTGCAGATA
>JAUIAO010000111.1 GCA_030425425.1 Bacteroidia bacterium
AGATAAACTGAAAATCGTTGACGAATTTGTTTTGATTAAAGAGATTTCAATGTTGATTGGGTCAAGGTTTTGGATTTTTATGGAGGCACCTCTGCCGTTAAAAATTTTTAGCCCTGTGATGCTGACATCATCAGCTATTAAATTCAATGATTTATCTAGTTGATAATTTTGCTGAAATTGAAAATCTAAATAATCGTTAAGAATAGCGTCATCAGAACTAGATTGATGAATTTTACCTTTTTCCAGCCATATAAACCGATTACAATATTTCTCTAATTCGTTATGGTTGTGACTTACCATCAAAATGATAGCACCTGATTTAGCCAGATTTTGAATGACATTGAAACACTTTTGCTGGAAACCCACATCACCCACTGAAATCACTTCATCGAATAGGTAAATATCGGCCTTGATAGTTAATCCGATACCCATAGCCAGTCTCATGTACATGCCATTGCTGTAATGTTTAACCGGTTCATCGATAAATTCATTAAGTTCAGTGAAGGCCAATAATTCTTCATATTGTTCCCTTAAAACCTTTTTTGACAATCCCATCATTTGACCTTTGAGGAAATAGTTTTCTCTTCCTGAAAGTTCAGGATGAATGCCTCCGCCAATTTCAAGTAAACTAGAGATTTTGCCTACAAACCTGACTTCACCAGAAGTGGGAGCTACAAGACCTGAAATAACTTTTAGAAGCGTGGATTTTCCGGATCCATTTTTACCGATAATTCCAATGATCTCTCCCGGTTTGGCTGTGAATGATACATTAGATAAAGCATTTAGTACCTGATGATTTCCAGCTAGTCGGTATGTTTTTGATATGTCTTTAATGCTCAACATCAGATTAAATCAATAATGTGTTTTTCCTGATTTTTGAAATACATCAGCCCAAAGGGTAAGAAAATTCCAATAAAAAATAGCATGCTCCATAGACCATCCCAAATTATGTTGTCTCCGAATAAAGCCCATCGATATAGATATAAGACGAATGTAAGCGGGTTGTAATTGGTGAGATGTTGTATGATCATTGGGCTGTTTTCGGGCACCCAGAAGATTGGTGTGAGCCAAATGCCAAAATTGCCCAGATAAGGAATGGCGTGCAGTGTGTCTCTATACCTAAGTGAAAATGCACTAATCCATAATGGTGGAATGATTGCCACCATTAGATTGAGTAAAATGATGAACGGTATGAAGACCCACCCAAGGTAATTAGCATTTCCAGAAATAAATGTGGCTATCAATAAAATAATGAGTGCAGGCATTATTTCCACCATACTTACTAGTGCTTTGGCACCAATTAGAAGAAGTTTAGGGAAATTAAGTTTTTGGATAATTTCCTGATTTTGAATAAGGGAATAGGAACCTTGATTCAGCAGATAGCTGAATAGAGTCCAGGGAAGAATGCCCGCAAAGACGTAGAGGTAATAAGGATATTCATTGAACTCCAGTTTAAATACATATTTGAAAAATAGGGAATAAATGAGGATAGCAGTCATTGGTTGAATGATCGACCACAACAGCCCCAATTTTGATTGGACATATTTAACCTTGATGTCTCTTTTGGCCAGGGTAATCCATAATTGTCGATGATTACCAATCAGGTTTACATATTCTGATAAACTATAGTTGTTGGCATTATGTATCGATTCTTTTTTCAATATTCGCAAAGATGAATTTATCAGTATTCCATTTCATTAATCCATTCAGCACACAAGATACTAATCTGAATCGCATTCAGAAAATTACTTTTGAAAGCATAGAATGTGCTGCTGATTCAGAAATTGAAGGAATAACGCTGCGTTTAGGTTTTGTCAGGCATTTAAATGAAACTGTAGCAACTAATCAAAGATGGGTGGAATTACCTACCCTCAATCGAACTGTATTGGATATTGATCAGTTCAATAATGCAAAACCATATCCATTAATCACCGACATTATAAAATCAGCTTTGAGCCAAGAAGCGGATTTTTATATCTTCAGTAACATGGACATTGGTTTACAGCCTCACTTTTATCAATTTGTGGCAGGTCAGATCAAAGCGGGGTATGATGGGCTAATCATCAATCGTCGAAGAATAGGGGATGAGTATATCGATCAGACTCTTGACGAAATCTACAAAGAAAAGGGAAAGGCACATCCAGGTTTTGATTGCTTTGTGTTTTCGAGGGAAATAGCAGAGCGTATGATTCTGGGGAATATTTGTGTAGGTATTCCTTTTGTGGGCGTTACACTGGCACATAACATCTTTGCATTCGCTGTAAAACCAAAGCTTTTTGATCAGGAATTACTAACATTTCATATCGGAGAGGAAATATTTCCACCAAGACATAGGCAGTTGTACTGGCATAACAGGAAGATATTTTTTGGGCATATTTTACCCAAACTTTACCCACATCTGAGCTTGAATCGCATGCCTTTTTTCGAAAAGCCAAGGTTGATCCAATTATTGAAATGGATCATGAATCCTTCATTGTTTACTTTCTTGTTTTTTAGATTAATGTTGAAGAGCGTGAGATCAAGGAAGGAAAAACCAACTTTTATGGATTGAAAAATCGATGTTTCGATTCTTGTCTGTTAATGAGTAGGATTTAAAAAATTTGTGAAAACTTTTATGCTTTTCAATGGCAGTTTTGAACTGTTCTTTCGAATGAGACATTAGCACAAATCGTTCATTCAATTCTTTTTCTATTATAAATCCTAATGACTGGTTATACTGCAAAGCTTTTTTATTTTGTTTAGACACTTTGGCTATAATGCTTTCTAGCCCCAGGATATTGAATCCCAGGTCCAAAATCGGCAGTGAAGCCATATAAGCCAGAGGAGAACCCTGATATCTTTGATCTCCGATGTATAAGCCACTGCTTGCTGTTTTTGAATTCCAATCAATCTCCTGAAGCTGGATTAAGCCAATAGGTATTTTGTTAAAGTGAATTATAAAGAAGAAGTTAACTGAGGGATCGAGTTTTTCAAACCACTTTTCCTGCATTTCAGGAGTAATCTCTTCCTGAAAATCCATGTGCTGCCTTATTCCGATAGTATTGCGCCATTTTCTTATAAGTTCAAGATCATTAAAAGTGAGTTCCGTAAGGGATATGTATGAGCTGGTGATTTTCATCGATTCAGTAGCATTTGTATGAAAAGCCTAACCAAACGAAAAGGTTTATAACGGCTTTTAGAAATGAATAGGTCATTTGGTGTTACTTCAGCAAATTCAATGCTATCTGCTAATTTGATCAGGTCA
>JAUIAO010000073.1 GCA_030425425.1 Bacteroidia bacterium
TGCAGAAATACTCGGAAGTAAAGGAAAAACTAAAGATTGAGGTTAAGAAACCTGATCAGACGGAACTTGCCCATCTGACACATTACTTCCAAAGCTATCACAACGGAGTTTCACATTATTTTGAAGAACCAGCAGTAGAATACGGAAAATCTATTGATCCTTCAGTGGTTAATGAACCGTATTTTCAAGGATATTTACCCTTTGACTGGGATATTCCTTTTCCACCTCATCAAAATGGAACTTTTAAATTCATTGATCTTTTCGCTGGAATAGGTGGATTTAGACTTGCCTTCCACAATTTGGGGGGTAAATGTGTGTTTACTTCCGAATGGAATCAATACGCCCAAAAGACCTATCATGCCAATTTTGGAGAAGTACCTTTTGGTGACATTACCAAAATCAATGAAAAGGAAATTCCTGAACATGATATATTGATTGCGGGATTTCCATGTCAACCCTTTTCGATTGCGGGAGTTTCTAAGAAAAACAGCCTTGGCCGTGCTCACGGGTTCAAGGACGAAACTCAAGGGACTTTATTCTTCGACATTAAGAGAATACTTAAAGAAAAACGACCCAAAGCATTCCTTCTTGAGAACGTAAAGAACCTCGTTTCTCATGACAAAGGAAACACTTTTAAAGTGATCCAGAAGACCCTAAAAAAGCTACGATACAATATTCATTTTAAGGTGTTAGATGGCCAATACTTTGTCCCTCAGCATCGAGAAAGAATTGTAATCGTTGGGTTTGACATGGATCGTTATGATTCAAAGGATCAATTTGAGTTCCCCGAAATGCCTGAACAAACTCATGCTATTGAAGATATTTTAGAACCGCATCCAGATCCTAAATACACCCTATCTGATAAACTATGGAAATACCTCCAAGATTATTCAGCCAAACATAAAGCGAAGGGCAATGGGTTTGGATTTGGACTAGTTGAGTTGGATGGTATTACAAGAACATTGAGTGCTCGTTATTATAAAGATGGATCAGAGGTACTGATTCCACAAGATGGTCAGAACCCACGAAAGTTAACTCCTAGAGAATGTGCTAGATTACAAGGGTTTCCAGACACCTTTGAAATCCCTGTTTCTGATACGCAAGCATATAAACAATTCGGGAATTCAGTTGTCAGCCCTCTAATGCAAGCTGTTGGAGAAAAAATTGTTAATGAACTAGCCAAATTAGATGAGCATATTAGAGAAGGCAATACAATCAGCGCAGCAGTCTGAAATCTCCTTCAGCAAATTTATCAAGCCGAATGACACGGGTTCTACTGGCGGACACCAAGCGGGGTTCCATATGCACAAGAACTCATGGCCGCTATTTTTTGAAACGCCTGGAGAAAAAGGGGCAAATAAAGACAAATATGTAACCATTCGATGGCACGATGATTTCGAAACTGAAAGTCGGTTTATCTATTATGGCGTTGGTACGAGGGACGAATATCGACTCACAAGATTTGGGCGTGGTTTCCCTTTTTTGACAGACGATAATGTTGGCGATCTACTCGTCTTGGTAAAAAAATCTCCTGATTTTTTCGAAGGGTATGTTTTAAGCAGCGATGAAGATATTGAAGATTTCTTCGCAGCTGTAAACATCTCATCCACTGAAACGAATGGAATAATACCAAAACAAACTGAACAAACATCCGAAGACAGGCTGCTACAATGTTTCATGGCTTATGTCCAATCTCTTCAAATTGATTTTCCTCCGACAATTGACCTGGCCAATAATGCAAGAACTTGTTTTGTTAGTTCTTACAACATCACTCCCAACCAAATCAAATCAAACCCTGACAAGGAACTTCTAAATTGGTTGGAAGCGGAATACGCCCTTTTCAAGACAATTGAAAATGACCGGTATTCAGAGTTAATCCGAACTCCATTCGAATCAGTTGAGGAATTGGTAAAATCTGCCAACACCATACTGAACAGAAGAAAGAGCCGAGCTGGAAAATCACTTGAGCACCATTTGGAGGAAATATTTAGGATTTCAGAGTTGATTTTTCAAACCCAAGTCACCACGGAAAATAATAAGAAACCTGACTTTCTATTCCCCAATATTGAGGCGTATAATGATCCTAAATTTGACGAAAGGAATCTTATTTTTCTTGCATCAAAAACAACCTGCAAAGACCGATGGAGACAAATTTTAAATGAAGCCGACCGAATCCAAACGAAACATTTATTTACACTCCAACAAGGAATCTCTAAAAATCAACTTGAAGAGATGAATCAATATGGCGTGCAACTAGTTGTACCGAAAGCTTATTTATCAAGTTTTCCAGCCGAACATCGGGCTAACATCTTGACACTGGAACAATTTGTACGACATGTAAACTCAACACAACCCTAAGCATCCATACACATTGCCAGGTCCCACTAATCAACCCACAAACCAAAAACTGACAAAGAGTATGGCTGCTTCTGCTGCACCGGACGTACTAAAACAAACGCAGAAACTGGACGAAAAAATGCACGAAAACCTAACAGACCTGATCGGGCATATGTCTTAGTGCTTTCCGGCTGATTTCGGTGCAACTCGACCGTGAATCCGCCGCTGAGAAACTGTGGATAGTACTATCGATCTCTGCATTCAGCAACTTGCAAGATACCATTGCCAAATTCAACAGAATCATAAACGCAATTTTGTAACTTGACAAAAAAGGACTATCACTTTTTTAAATTTAAACGATGTTCCATGGAACAATAATATCGCTGAACATTCAATCAAGCATTTTGCTCTTTATAGAAAGGAAGTTAAGGGACTAATAAATGAAAATGGGCTTGAAAAATACTTGGTTCTCTTGAGCTTATTAAAAATATGTGAATACAGTGACATAAGCTTTTTCAAATTCTTGCTTTCCAAAGAAATGAGCATTGCCAAATACAAAGAAACTACACTACGACTGGCAATAGGCGAAAAACACTTCCACTTCGTAGCACTGAGAACTTTATTAATTTGGATGGAGTTACCTTATTGGGTAACTTTGATGTATGAATGAAAGCGGTGATGTCAGAAAGATAATATTCTTTGGTGACCACTTTTGGGAGTTCTACAACTCACAGTCTACTAACATTAAAGAGCGGATAAACTGGACAATCAAGTTAATTAAGACCGTTGAACGTGTGCCAACGAAATATCTTAAAAACATCACAGGAACGACATTGTATGAAATGCGCATGATCTCGGGAACGAACATCTACCGAATACTCTGTTTTTTTGATAAGGGTAAGTTGGTTGTGGTCTTGAATGGATTTCAAAAGAAGACTCAGAAAACCCCTAAGAACGAAATTAAACTAGCTGAAAAGCTACAACGACAATATTACGATGAGCAAAACTAAAATTGTAGACTTTGACGATCACCTGAACTCAGAATACGGTGAACGAGGAACTGAATCGAGAGAAGCATTTGAAGAAGGCTTTGAGGCTTTTCGGTTGGGAGTTATGCTTCAAGAATTACGAAAGAACAAAGGTATGACTCAGGAACAATTGGCTCAAAAGTGTGGAACAACTAAGACGTATATTTCACGAATTGAGAACAATGCAAGTGACATTAGGCTATCCACCTTGATGCGAATTATCAGAGAAGGACTTGGGGGTCACCTAAAGCTCAACGTAGAAGTATAACACGAAAGCCAACAAATGAATATGCGAACTGAGCTATTTGAAAGAACAATGCGAACCAGACATTTCGGTGCTTGTAGCAACTGGGTCGCATACTCATTTTACGAGCTAGGCGTTGATAACCATACACATGACTAAATACATACTACCCATACTTATCGGCCTAACACTAACGGCATGTGGACAGAGCCAAATGAAAACTCCAATTAACGCTATGGAACAATTTGATCAATTCAAGACCAAAAACAAATTTGTTGAAGACATGTCAACATTTTACCCTGGAATAGCTGATCCTGAACTCAAACCTATTCTAACTGAAAAAATCAATTTAGCAGCAGACGATTTTAAAGCAGTCGCTCAAAGCAACGACCCAACTGCAGAGAAGTACCAAGAAAAAATAGGAGTCGGCCTAAACCGGTTTTCTGAACTTTACATTCAACTTGACACTGAAGACCGTGAACGAATTTGCAGTTATTTCGAAGAACTCATGGACATTGTGGGGTTGGAAAGTTCAGCGGGACAACTTAACAATTTTATGTATGGCTTTGACCCGAACACCAAGAACTAACAAACATCCTCTAACTAAAAACACAGATGCCAACAGGCCTTTAGCTTCACCTCATTGAATTACTCTTTTACCACCCCTGGTGTTTTTCACCACCGGACGAGATGATGTGAGATGATTTAGGTGAATGTAATAGATCTAAAATTATTGCAGAGATCGAGAGATGAGCAACTCTGTTAGATTGATCCTCACCACTCCACGATCACCATCAGATTCGGTGCGAAACCAATACTATATCTGGAAAGTAAAGTAGTAGCATCCGCGCCTGTACCGGCTCTTACTACTGTATCGGTTTGGTTTTTCTGATTGTAGAGATTCAGCAAAGACAGACCAATGGAACCAGACCATTTATGCTTTTCGTTTTTCGGGATTTTGTAGGAAGCCGAGAGGTTCAGTTGATGAACATTCGGATATCTGAGTGGTAAGTCATCAAATGGATTATCATCACTGGCCGTTGGGTTTTGTTGTTGTAAGCGAATAGTATTTTCATTTACCTGGATGATTTTCAGCGTCCTGGAGAACTGACCAGAGGCGAAATACCAACCGATTGAAGTTTTTAAATTACCCATTTGCAAGGATGTCCCAATGTTGAAAACATTCGGTTGACTATACTGAGAGGTGATTTCGCTCAGACGAGCTACCGTATCTAGCAATATGAATGACCTGCTGTAAGAATAAGCTGCCCATGCATCCATTTGCTCATTGATGTGCTTTTTGATCATCAGATCCACTCCGTACATTTTTTGATCGCCATCAAAGAAATAACCTTGTTTGCTAAATCGTGAAATCGAATAAAAAGATACGTTTCGGGTGGTTTTGTAATAGCCCTCTGCATCGAAGACCCATCCCTTTTTATTGAAAATTCCTCCGATCATGGATTGAGTGCCACTGATTATTTCTGCAGTTTTCCCATTGGCCAGCTGCCAGAGCTCATTGTCGAATCCACCGCTTACAAATTCCAGTCCTTTTACCTGGCTCAGGTATTGATAATACAGGCCACTGGTTGTTTTGAGCGTTAGCTGATCATTAACAAAATAATTGAAGAAAAGCCTGGGAGACAAGTTCAGTTTTTCCAGTCTCGTGTAGTAATTGCCTCGGACTCCAGACTGTAAATAGAATTTTGGGTGACTTTTCCATTCATAGTTGGCAAAAATGGAAAGGGTACTGCTATGATCATTTTGGTAATTCTTATAGTATTCGTCGTTTTGAACATTCAAATTTGCATATTTAAAGTCCACCTCCTGATAAGTATATTGAAACCCTGTGTTGATCTCATTTCCCTTTGTGGTTTCATGAGAAAGAGCCTCCGTCAGGCTGATGTCATTGATGGTGTTGATCGATAGCGGAAACCCGTCTATTGGTGTATCAGACGTTTGGGAATCAAAAGAATAATCTGAAAAAATCAATGAAAGTGAAGAATTCCAGTATTCATTCATCTGATAATTCCATTTGACATTCGTGCCGATGTTGGTCAGTTCATTATACTCCAGACTATTGAGTACAGTAAATTCAATTCTCGATCGGGTGTAAAGTCCTGTGTAAGAGATGTTATGCTTTTGATTAGGCCTGAAACTAACCCCGCCCGAAAAATCTTCAAAAACGATCTTCTCAATCTCACTATCACCCCGACTATCAGTAATGGCCGTAGCTGCAAAAACCATGTCTGAGATCGCTTGTAGCTTAGGGGAATTCCAAGAATATGGAAACGCTTTTCTGGCTCCTATTCCAAATGACCATTTTTTATTCTTGGAGGCTTGTTTCAGATATCCGGTACCATAGAGGGTATTGGCTCCAAGGCCAATGGTTTCATTGTTTTGGTAATCTAGTTTTGAATCTATTTTGATAGCTCCACCTACGCGACCTCCAATACTCGGGTCAAATCCATTTCTGAAAACCTTTACTTCGCTCACCATTCTTGGGTTATAAGGCGAGATGGTGCCATAGTAATGCCCACGATGGTAGATTGGAATATCATTATAAAGTATGAGAGATTGGTCCGTAGAGCTTCCGCGAATGAAAATGTTGCCCGGTCGGTTGTCTGGGTTAGTGATGCCTGGTAGGGCGCCTATCGATGCAAAAATGTCGCCATCAGTCTCACCAGGTAGCAGCGGCAAATTCTCCGTTTTTATACTGATGTTTTGATTAGCAGGGTCCAGATCAATCCCTCTGGTCAGGTAATCATGGATCACCAAATCTTCCAATTCGATGACCGTAGGTCGGAGTGCTATGTCTAGCGAAATACTGTTGATCAGGTCTTGAAAAGTGAGTAGGTAATTATCAAAACCTATTGAATGAAGACTGACCGTATCCTTTTGACTGGGACTGAATGTGAATAACCAGCGGTCGTTTTTTTTCTTTACAGGGACCGCAAGCCCATTTACCGCCACTATCAGATTGTCAATGAGTTCCTTTTTAGTAGCATCTGATAAGGTCAACTCATAAGTGGTTTCATCCAAAAAAATAGAGAAATAAGTATCACTAGCTTTTTGAAATCGCAGGGGTGTAGAAGATTCAATCAGATCAATTAATCCTTCAAGATCTAGTGCCGCTGCTTCAAGCCGAATGACCAGAATGCTCAGTAATTCGGGATCATAGGAAAACCTGATGCTTTCAGATTGTTCTATCAGTGTCAGCGCTTCTTGAACGGACAGACTGTCTTGCTTCTGGCTCCAGCCCAAAAGACTGATAAGGCATAGCAATAAAGTGACGATATGTTTCAGCATCAGGCTTTGCTTAATCCTTCAAATAAACTTTTTGACCTTTTACTTCATAGTCAATTTTGAGTGGTTTGAATACCAACTGTAGCGCAATTTCCAGGTTGTCGTTAGGGATTGTTCCAGTAAATCTTCGAGATATATTCACAGAGCCTTCCATGATCTCTACTCCATATAGGTCTTTTAGCGATCTGAAAACCTGCTTCAATGGTGCGTTTTCAAAACTGGTTTCATCCGAAATCCAGGACGGCATACTAGAGTTCAGCAATTGTTTTTCTTCCCAACTTTCTCCATGGAAGAGATAAGCCTCTCCGCCATTGATAATGCGTTGTTTTTTGTTGGTGCCTGTAGCCCTTACCTTACCTTCATAACACTTCACAGAAAGAGATTCGGAAAATTCATCTACGACGAAGGAAGTCCCCAGCACTTGCACGGAACCTGAATTGGTGTTGACCGTGAAAGGACTTCCCGGATTTACTTCGAAATAGGCCTTTCCTGTCAGTTTGATATTTCGGTGCTCTTCACTCCAGTCACTTTCTTTCCAGCTCACTTCAGCATTGGAAGCCAAAACAACTTTAGAAACACCATCTGGTAAAATGATTTCTTTGGTTGTTCCCAGGTCTGCATAATGGGAGGTTTCCCGATTATTGATCAGCCACAACCCAACGAACATCGTAATAACGACTGTCGCGGCAATAGAGATATAAGACCAACGATTGAATCGGACGACTTTAGCCGGAGCGGTAATATCTTCTGACTTTAGGTCAAGTGGCTGATTGTCAGGTGTCCAACGATCTATTTCCTGGATGATTTGCTGATATTTCAGCAAGTTCTGATTTCCGATTTTTTCTTTTAATTCCTCGTCGTTGATTTCTCCGGAAAGCCAGCGCGCGATATGATCGTCATGATTTTCAGCCATGTTAGTATCTCTTTGTTAGTACTACGGACAACCTTGTTAAAACCCTACTCTTTTTTAAATTCCAAATTATAAAAACTCAAATTTCAATCCCACCAGTGGGTTTAATTCCCCGCCCCTCTGGGGCGAGATACTTTTGTTTGCAATGAAAACTCCATCAATTACCTCGATGGCTCTGCCTCAAATTTTTATTTAGTGACAAGTAAAGTCCGTAGCTTCTTGATTTTAAAACCAATCAAATCTTCCGGTCATTCAACTCATCAAGGTTTTCTCTAAGTATCCTCAACGCAGAAGCGATGTGTTTTTCTACAGTTTTGATGGAAATATCCAGGGTTTCAGCGATTTCCTTATTTTTCATTTTATCTATCCTACTCAGCAGAAAAACAGCCCGTTGTTTTTCTGGCAGATCAGAAACTACAGCCTCCAGTTGAGCTTTGAATTCCTCCTGTCTGTATAGAAATTCTGGGTTAGATTCTATCTGCTGCTCGGAGTTACCTTGCCTATGCTGAAATTTTAGTACGACTTTCTGATGATCCACATCGTCCAGAAATAGCCGGTTGCCTATAGTGAAAAGGTAGCTTTTCACTTTGTCGAAGATGACTTTGGAGCAATTGTCCCATAGCTTGATGAATGCCTCTTGCGTGAAATCGCGGGCTTTTTCCAGGTCTCCGAACCTGTAATAAAGAAAGTTTCGAAGAGGCGTGGAATATTCTTCATGTACGGAATGAAAGACCTCTTCTTCACACAGTGAAGGGCTGATTTTTGGCATTGACAGTTGATTGGTTAATTCTCAAATATACGTCCTCTGGCACATAACAGAAAAATTAATCTGTGATGGATTAAAAAATTAGCCTAATCATCGATTGTAGATGGAATGCCCTCACTTTACATAAAAAATTCAAGACATGGTCAGGTATATTGACCACATATAAATCTTTTAGAACTTCTCATATAAGAGGTCGTGACAGATTATCTATATTCAGGTAAATTATACATACATAAACCAAAATTAAAACATGAAAAAACTAAGCCTAATTGCATTTGCGATGTTGTGTTTCGGGTATTTTTCCTATGCCCAGGACGTAACAGTAAAAGAAATTATTGATAATTATTTTGAAAACACCGGAGGAAAAGACACTTGGAAAAGTATAGAGGGATTGAAAATGACCTCCAAATTGCAGCAGGGAGGAATGGAGCTTCCATTGGAAATTGTCAACATGAAAGATGGAAGACAATACACCAAAATCAATGTTCAGGGGAATGATTTTTTTCAAGGTGTATACGATGGGGAGACACTTTGGAGTACAAATTTTCAAAGCATGAAGCCAGAAAAAGCTGCTACAGAAGATACAGAAAATCACAAATTGAATATCAATGACTTTCCTGATCCATTCCTAGATTATGAGTCTAAAGGCTATACTGTGGAGTTGATGGGAGAGGAGTCAATCGACGGTGCTGACACATATAAAGTGAAGCTTGTGAAAGAACCGATCACAGTAGATGGAAAAGAAATAGAGGACGTTTCTTATTACTATTTCGAAAAAGATGCTTTTGTTCCCCTGGCTGTGGACAATGAAATTACCTCTGGCCCTATGGCAGGAAAAGTACAACGTATTACTATGAGTGACTATCAGGAAGTGAGTGGAGTTTATTTCCCTTTTTCTCTTACTCAGGGAATTAAAGACGGGCCATCTCAGCCGATCAATATGGAATCAATAGAAGTGAATCCAGAGGTAGATGAGTCTTTATTCAAAATGCCAGAATCAGGTAATTAATTATTATTAACCAGCATTTCTAATGTTAAAAACAAGATTTATTGCGCTTTCCATTCTGGCGACTCTTAGTTTGTCTGCTTACTCACAAGAGATTGTACTGAAAGGAAAAGAGCTATTTGGAGATATGAGAGCACGTCAGATTGGGCCTGCACTCATGAGTGGTAGGATCATTGATCTGGAAGGACACCCTACTGACAACCGAATCATTTACGTCGGTTCGGCAGGCGGTGGAGTTTGGAAATCAACTAACGGAGGAGCATCATTTCAGCCGATTTTTGATGAGAATATCCAATCAATTGGCAAGGTAAAACTGGACCCAAAAGATCCTGACAATACCGTATGGGTAGGTACTGGTGAAATCTGGACTCGAAATAGTGTTTCGATCGGTGATGGTCTGTATCGAAGCAAAGACGGAGGAGTAAACTGGAAAAAAATGGGTTTTGAAAACTCAGAACGTATTTCTAGTATAGAAATTCATCCGGAAAATACCGACATCATGTACGTTGGAGTGCTTGGTGCGCTATGGAGTGATAATGAAGAGCGCGGTGTTTACAAATCAGAAGATGGAGGAATGACATGGAGTAAAATTCTCTATGTAGATCCAAAAACTGGCTGTGGGGATGTAGTGATGGATCCTGAAAACCCGGAAATACTGTATGCTTCCATGTGGGAATTCCGAAGAACTGCCTGGTCTTTCAACTCCGGAGGTGAGAATAGTGCGCTCTACAAGTCCACTGATGGAGGCAAAACCTGGAATAAAATTCACAATGGTTTCCCGAAAGGGCAAATGGGAAGAATTGCATTTGCTATTGCACCTTCTGATAGCAAGATCCTCTATGCAGTGCTGGAAACTGAAGACGAAACTAAGCGAGGTTTATATAAGTCTGAAGATGCAGGTGCAAGTTGGAAAATGATGAATGGTGATTTTGGTTTGGTGGTAAGGCCTTTCTATTTCTCTCGAATAGTCGTTGATCCTAAAGACCCGAATGTAGTAGTGAAAGCTGGACTTTATGGTTCCATCAGCCGTGATGGAGGTAAAACTTTCAAGTCATTGGGTAACATGCACTCTGATATTCATGATTTATTGTTCGACATCAATGATTCGGACAGACTTTATGCTGGTACAGATGGGGGATTGTATAGAAGCTGGGATAAGGGGACTACAATGGATATTGTAGATAACCTGCCGCTTTCTCAGTTTTATCATATAAGTCTCGATAATGATGAGCCCTACAACATTTACGGCGGTCTTCAGGATAATGGTTCCTGGTACGGACCGTCTAATTCTCCCGCAGGAATCGAAGCAAGAGATTGGAACCCGGTAGGGTATGGTGATGGTTTCCGCGTGCTTCGACACCCAACTAAGCGATTGCTGTATTCTGAAATGCAAGGCGCCGAAAACATCTGGCGATATGACATGGATCGAATGACTCAAAAGACTATTCAGCCGCTGCAGATGAAAGGTAAAGACAAGCTAAGGTTCAACTGGAATGCTGCTATGTCACTGAGCGATAATAATCCTGATAGACTATATGTAGGAAGTCAATACGTGCACAAGTCAGATGACATGGGTAATACATGGAAAATTATTTCTCCAGATTTGACCACTAATGATCCTGATAAAAAAGATCCGAAAGAATCTGGAGGTATTTCCAAAGACAATTCAGGAGCAGAAAACCACTGTACGATTTTCACTATAGCAGAGTCTTCGCTCAATGAAAATGTGATCTGGGTTGGTACTGATGATGGAAACATTCAGGTGACCAAAAACGGCGGTAAAAGCTGGGATAATGTGACAGATAATTTGAATGGTGTGCCAAAAAATACCTGGGTGTATCATATCGAAGCAAGTGTACATGGAGAAGGCACAGCATATGCGGTGCTGGAAGGTCACACGAGTGGAGATATGAATCCATACGTATACAAAACGACTGATTATGGTCAGACCTGGACTTCAATAGCCACGGACGAAATCGGAAGTTTTGTGCGTAATATTCAGGAGGATTACGAAAACGAAGATCTGTTGTTTTTGGGAACGGAGGTAGGACTATACATTACTGTGAATGGCGGTAAAAACTGGAGTAAGTTTACCAATAACATGCCAGCTGTGGCCATCCATTACATGGATCTTCACAAGAAAACGAATGACCTGGTTATGGGTACGCACGGACGTGGAATTATCATTTTGGATGATATTTCTCCTCTGAGACAGATCAATCAGGAGGTACTCGCAGAGAATGTTTATTTCTTCGAAACCAATCCGGGAATATTTGTGGAAGCACAGCCTTTTGGAGGTTCTTCTACAGAACTACAGTTTGTCGGTCCGAACAAGAACAATGATGCTCAGATCATCTACTACCTGAAGAAGAAGCATATTTTCGGTAAGATGGAAATGGAAATTCAAACCATGGATGGTCAGAAACTGATCGAAATCACTCCCGGAAAGTCTAAAGGAATCAACGTGGTGACTTGGAATGGGATGATCAAACAGCCAAAAATGGCGAAGGGTAAAACTTTTGTTTTCGGCGGATTTACCTCTCCTAGAGTGCAAGCTGGCGACTATAAGGTAGTGATGACAAAGGGGAAAGAGACTTATGAAACCACCATATCGTATATCAACGATCCAAAATCGAATCTCACCGATGAAGAGCGTCAAGCCAATTACGAGACCACTGTTCAGCTTTACAAAATGTCTGAGGAGCTGGCTTATATGGTCTATGAAATGGATCAGATCATTGCCAAGGCAGAGGAAGTAGCAGCTAGTGGTAAGAACAAGTCTGCCAATGCAATCTTGGATGATTTGACTAAGCTAAAGGAAACATTGGTGGTCACTACCGGAGACAATTATGTGGACTCTGCGGAGCCTCAGCTCAGAGGTAAAATCGCAAGCTTATACAGCAAGGTTGCTTCCGGTTTT
Organism: Bacteroidia bacterium; assembly: GCA_030425425.1. GTDB lineage: Bacteria > Bacteroidota > Bacteroidia > Cytophagales > Cyclobacteriaceae > Marinoscillum. Next base: position 12,518 of record JAUIAO010000073.1, read on the forward strand.
GAGCCTCCTTCATCAGAAGAAATGGCCAATCTTACGTTCCTGAAAGAGCAGTATGATGAGGCTAAGGCTGATTTTGATAAGATCAAAATGAAGCTCGTTCCGAAGATGGAAAAATACATGAACAGTAAAGGAATCGCTGATCTTCAGATCAAATCGTACGAAGAGTTTATCAACGATTAAAATTGATTCCAGAAATACTGAAAAAGCCACTCAGAGAGATTTGGGTGGCTTTTTTGATTTATGTCAGTTTCAAGAATGCTTTAATCTTTTAGCCACCCAATCATAATTCGTAATCAGAAGGTAACCAATTACAAGATTGATTCCATTGATCAGCCAGTAGTAATCATCATGTATACTTAGGTTGGTGTGATTGATACTTTCCTTGAATGCAAAATAAGTTTGTGAAAGAAATGGTGGTAGGTTGTCTAGAAATAAAATACCGCCGATTATAAATGATCCTATTTTAACGATTTCCATAGATGACAAATTACCAAAATCGATTCTGTCATCTTTAAAACCTTTATCAAGCTTCAGTAAATCAACAACCTTTTCAGAGTTTAAAATCAAAAGCCATATCAATCCGAAGCTAACAACAAAGGATATTGCTACCCAGATTCCGGTTAATAAATCAAAGGAGTTCACTAACCATGATAAATTGCTAGGCAGGATAGAGAAAAGTGATATGATGATCGAATAAAGTCCGAATAACTTAATGACTATGCTGAAAAAATCTCTTTTACTCATAGTGTTTTAAACATTGAATATTCACAGTAAAGGGTCAATCTAGTCTTTTTTGGTAATTGAGTAAAATGGTTAAGTACAAAAAATAAAGCCGTTTAATGTTTTTGAATTAATATAGATAACTGATAGTTACTTCATTTTTGAAATGATCTTTAAAATCTCATTTTTGAATTCGGGAATATCGGTTGTAATGATCTCCCAAATCAACTGAATATCGACAACAAAGTATTCATGAACCATCACATCTCTCATGTCAATGATCTCATCCCAAGGAATATGACTGTGATTTGATTTTAGTTCTTCGGATAAATGTTTGTTGCTTCCCCAATGATTTCCAGTTGCTTGATACTCGCAAAACGGAGCATCGAATTATTTTGAAACACTTCGAAATCTGACTTACCAACATAATTCTATTTCTAAAATCGCTTCATGAATATGCTGAAGTCTTGCAGTATCGCCCAATTTACTTCTCATAAATCAGGAGCTTTTCTTGATCCACAGAAGGCAATATATAAGGAGAAATACCATTTGAAGAAATCAGGTCAATTTTATGATTTAAAAGAGCTTCAAGATCCATTTTCATCTGAAAAAATTGTAACCCAATGTGTTGAGCATGGTCAAGATCCACTAAAATGTCGATATCGCTTTGTTCATCTTGCTCATCTCGAACGTAAGAACCAAATAAATATGCTTTGAGTACAGGTTTGTTTGCAAAGTACTCTTTTACCATATTCAACTTATTCTTATCCAGTGACATAAAACAAATTTACGGTTTTAGTTTGAGTCCGTCTGGAATCAGAGCGATAGCTCATAACTCTCTGTAATGCAGTATTTTAAGAAAACAGATGCCGAATGGGTACAACATTTTTTTGGTTATAATTATAGATTTCCCTGATTAAAGCAAATAATGCTATGAGATGATGAATTATCTGATAATTAGAAATAATAAAAATTGACTGTATTCAGTCTTGAATAAAAATGTAAACAAAAATGTTTATATTTATATAATGAACAGCTACATTGAAAAATATAAAGGAATACACCCAGGAATATTGCTAGCCAGAGAACTAAACAGACGTTCGATAAAGCAGCGACCATTTGCATTGTCTATTCATGAACATCCACAAACTATTAATGCTATAACAAAGGCAAATAGAAATATCAATACTGCACTTGCTCTTAAGATTGACGATGAATTGGGTTTTGAGAAAGGAACATTTGCATTGTTGCAGACCTACTATGATATCAAAATTGAAAAAGGTAGAACACAGCGTAAACCTGATCTCTCCAAAATAAGGAAGGTTTTATTTTGGGATACTGACTTTGATAATATCAATTGGGAAGAAAAATACAAAGCTGTTATTAGAAGAATCTTTGAACGAGGGAATGAACTTGAGAAAGAAGTGATCACCCAATTTTATGGTGAGGAAAAAGTAGAAAGAGCACTCTCTACAGATAATCGTCAGTCTTATTTAATACATCAAGCCTAGCATGAGCAGGTTGTATTATAATACCATAAGTCCTTTATTGAAAAGTGTATTACTTCAGCTTATGCGCATAAGTCAATTTAGAACATTTCGGTTGGTAGGTGGAACATCCTTGAGTTTACAGATTGGTCATAGGGAATCTATTGATATCGATTTATTTTCAGATCAAGATTATGGCACAATCAATTTTGATCAGATTGAAGAAAGTCTTTTTAGTGAATTCCAGTATGTTGATTCGATAGGAGGAATTGATCCTGCATTTGGTAAATCCTATTTGATAGGATTTGAGTCAGAAGATGTGATAAAGCTGGATGTGTTTTATACCGATCCATTTATTCAACCAGCGACAATAATTGACGAGATAAGAATGGCTAGCATAGAGGAGATTATTGCTATGAAACTGGATGTTGTACAGAGAGGAGGTAGAAAAAAAGACTTTTGGGATTTACATGAATTAATGTCAAATAATAGTTTTGATAAAATGTTGGAACTACATCAAGTCCGGTATCCATATGATCATGATGAGAAATTGATTCTTAAAAACTTAATAGATTTCACAATTGCAGACGAAGATTTAGATCCAAAATGTCTGAGAGGCAAGTACTGGGAATTCATAAAAGAAGATATTTTAGAAAATGTTCGAAATCATCGTAAAATGATCTAAGGTTTTTGAATTACCCAGACATCATTTCATCATAATCATTGGTGTAAAATGTCCAACAGAAGGGAGGGTCTTGATTTAGAAGTTGGTTTTGTGTTTGAATTATTTTGAATTCAGTAATTCATTGATCTTTCATCGGCACTATTTATCCTAATAAACCATTACACTCAGTCCTATGCCATTAAACTTTAGAGTGAGAAAATGTACGATTATTTACTAAATGGTATTCTTCAAGAAATCGAATTTGGGAATGAATGGCCACTAAAAAAGCCCGAACTCTCGCTCGGGCTTTGATTTTAGTTTAATGTTTTAATTACAGCTGACCGTCGATCTTCGCGCTCAAAACTGTCTTTGGCACTGCGCCAATTTGCTTATCTACTACCTGACCTCCTTTGAAAACCAAAAGGGTTGGGATAGATCTGATTCCATATTTAGCAGAAACTTCAGGGTTGCTATCTACATCCAGCTTACCGATGACTGCTTTATCATCATAGTCTGATGCCAATTCCTGAACAATTGGAGCGATCATTTTACACGGTCCACACCATTCAGCCCAAAAATCGACAAGTACTGGTTTATCTGTGTTGATGATTTCTTCGAAATTCTGATCAGTTAATTCTATAGGTTTTCCCATTACTATACTTTTATTGTGATTGACTAAAGTTCTATCGATAAACCGCAAAGATAAAATAATTGTTCCTGAGCATGAGAGATTAATTTGAGTTTTGTAAAACTCAGGACAATTAGCCTAATCGGTAATGATTCGATATTGGATTTCATCCAGCTGATCCAATTCTTTGATCAGGTCATCGCAAAGCTCTACCTGAATTTTTCTGCTCATCATTTCAAGATTGATCATCCGATCTTCGAAAGCTCCTATCACATTAAGCTTCAGCGTGTTGCTGCCTGGATAGTGCAATCCATACCGTTCTATTTCGCTGATGAGTGAAGTAGTCACATCAGAAAGTCTCATTTGAAGCTCTATTCCTTTGGTCATCCTCTCACGAATATCGCTGAGTGGTTCCATACTAGTGATTTTGAATTCCAGCTGATCACTTTTCCAGCGGCTTTGTACGATTCCAGTCATATAGATAAACCAGTCTTTTTCCAGATAGGCTTTGAACTCCAGATAGGTAGGAGAGAAAAGGAAAAATTCATGGCTATCCGTATATCCTGAAAGCTTGAAGCGAGCGTATGGTTTCCCGGTTTTAGTGGTCAGATGTGCTACTTCCGTAATCATTCCACCAATACGAATATCTTTTCCCTGCATTTTTTCCAGGTCGGTTAGCGCAGAGAGGTTAGTATTCGTCAGGTACTTCATCTCAAAAGCATACTGATCCAAAGGATGCCCAGAGATGTAAAGTCCTACCATTTCACGCTCTATATTGAGCTCTTCTATTTTGCCGTATGGTTCTATTTTGCCTGCTTTTGGCTGCATGACGGCAGTTTGTCCAGAATCTCCACCGAATAACGAAACCTGATTGCTTTCTTCCTCTTGCTGAAGCTTATTGGCGTATCGGATTGCTTTTTCGATTAATGAAGCCCCATCGTCATCCGGATCAACATATTGTCTTCTGTGATATCCTTCGAAACAATCAAAACCTCCGGCTTTGGCCAATGCTTCAAATGATTTTTTGTTGACTGCTCTGAGATTGACTCTGGATGCAAAATCGAAGAAATCCTTGAAAGGACCGTTTTCATCTCGCTCTTCAATGATGGCTCGAACCGCTGATTCGCCAGTTCCTTTAATGGCTCCCAACCCAAAACGAATTTCACCTTCTGCATTCACTTCAAAGTGAATTCCTGACTCATTCACATGTGGCCCCAATACTTTGATTCCCAGGTTTCTACATTCTTCCATGAAGAAACTCACTTTCTCAATCTGGTTTTGATTGTGAGTGAGTACAGAGGCCATGTATTCTGCTGGATAATTGGCTTTTAGATAACCTGTGTGATATGCTACTACGGAGTAGCAGGTACTGTGAGATTTGTTAAAAGCATAAGCCGCAAATGCTTCCCAGTCCTTCCAGATTTTCTCCAACTTATCTTCCGGGTGCCCTTTTTCCTTAGCTTGTTCCACAAACTTCGGCTTCATTTTATCCAGAACATCCCGTTTTTTCTTTCCCATTGCTTTACGCAATACATCCGCCTCACCTTTAGTAAATCCGGCAAGTTTCTGAGAAAGCAACATCACCTGCTCCTGATAGACGGTGATACCGTAAGTTTCGGCCAGGTATTCCTCCATGTCGTCCAGATCATAGATAATCTGTTTCCGTCCATGCTTCCGGTCGATAAACTCTGGAATATATTCCATCGGACCCGGACGGTAGAGCGCATTCATGGCAATGAGGTCTTCCAGCTTGTCTGGAACGAGCGCACGCAGGTGTTTCTGCATACCCGGAGATTCAAACTGGAAAGTGCCATTGGTTTCTCCCCGCTGGTATAGCGCATAAGTAGTCTCATCGTCCAGCGGTACATCGTCAATATTGATTTCTATGCCATGACGTTTTTTTACGTTTTCGATGGCAGTTTTAATAATGGAGAGGGTTCGCAAACCCAAAAAGTCCATCTTCAACATGCCAGCATCCTCTACCACGGAGTTGTCAAACTGAGTAACCAGCATGTCCGAATCCTTGGCACGAGCCAAAGGCACAAACTTGGTCATGTCATCAGGTGTGATGATCACTCCACAGGCGTGCACTCCGGTATTTCGCAGAGAACCTTCTAGGACGACTGCTTGATTTAATACTTGCGAGGGAAGTTCTTTTCCCCGCCTCATGATCTCAAGTTCAGGTACTTCGCCCCATATTTTGGAGAATTTTGCGCCTGGTTTCTCAGGTATCAATTTAGCGATAGCATCCGTATCTGGCAGTGGAAGCTCCATGACTCTACCCGCATCTCTGATGGCAGATTTTGGAGCCATCGTACCATAAGTAATGATTTGGGCTACCTGAGTCTCACCATACCTTTTTACTACATAGTCGATTACCTTTTCTCTACCTTCATTGTCAAAGTCAATATCAATATCGGGAAGAGATACACGATCAGGATTTAGAAAACGCTCAAAAAGTAAGTCGTATTTGATTGGGTCCACATTGGTAATCCCTATACAATATGCTACGGCAGAACCCGCGGCAGATCCACGGCCAGGCCCCACAGAAACGCCCATTTCTCTTGCCTTGCTGGTAAAATCCTGAACGATAAGGAAGTAGCCCGGATATCCGGTGTTTTCAATAGTAGCTAATTCAAAATCCAGTCGCTCTCGAATATCATCGGTGATTTCGCCATATCGATTTTTGGCACCTTCGTAAGTTAAGTGACGGAGGAAGGCGTTTTCACCTCTTTTTCCGCCATCCATTTCGTCTTCCGGTTTTTTGAATTCATCGGGAATTTCGAAAGCAGGTAGGAGTACATCTCGTTCCAGTTTGTATTCCTCTATTTTATCGATCAGTTCACTTATATTTTCAATAGCCTCAGGTAGGTCCGTATAGGCCTCCTTCATTTCCTGCTGGCTCTTAAAATAATACTTGGAGTTTTTCAGCCCTGGTCTAAAGCCTCTTCCTCTTCCGATAGGTGTACTCTGTTTTTCGTTTTCCTTGATACAGATGAGTACATCGTGTGCTTTGGAGTCTTTTTCTTCCAAATAGAACAGCTCATTGGCTGCAATGACTTTGATGTGATATTTTTCAGCAAAGCCTATTAAAACTTCATTGAGGTGATCTTCTTCTTCTAATCCATGGCGGTTTATTTCCAGGTAGAAATCATCTCCAAATAGATCCAGCCACCATTGCAGGGCTTCCTCTGCCTGGTGTTCACCAACATTCAAAATCAAGTGCGCAATCTCTCCAGAAAGCCCACCACTTAGAGCGATAACTCCTTCCTTATATTGCTCTATTAATGCTTTATCTATCCTTGGATATAGTCCATACAATCCTTCGATATATCCGAGAGAGGTCAGCTTAATTAGGTTTTCATATCCTTGTTTATTTTTAGCGAGGAGTACCTGTTGGAACCTTCGGTCCGGATTGTCCTTAGTAAACTGGTGTTTCTTTCGCTCTTCTGCTACAAAAAATTCACACCCAACTATAGGTTTGATTCCTGCACCCAGCGCTGCTCTTACAAATTTGAAAGCGCCAAACATGTTGCCGAGATCCGTAAGAGCAACAGCCGGCATTTCCAGTTCCTTGGCTTTTGCGACAATGGAGCCTACATCAGGCGTAGCTTGTAATACTGAAAACTGACTATGTACATGCAGGTGGCAAAAAGGACCTTTGATGTCCTCAACAGACACTACCTTATCGGTACGTTGATCCGATCCCGACTCTCTGATCCAAGCGAAATTGGCTGCTTCCAGGTCAGGTTTCTCGTACTCAATTTCAGAAGGATTTGTATCATCCCATGTCTTGATTACCTTCCGTTTCAGACATTCTATGAAAGCTTCTGCGGTAGCATCCACATCATAAGCAGCATCGTGTGCATCATCAAATGGATGACCAAACAACTTCTCATAAAGCTCCACCAACTTGGGCATTTTCAGTCGTCCGTTGCCCATTCGGATATCACAATACTCCTTGGTAGCCAGACCAGTATCGATATTATTGGCCTCTTCCAGCAGGTTTTTTGTGCCACATCTTAGGTATTCAGCACCTATGATGCTATTGTCAAATTCGATATTGTGTCCCACCAACACACTGGCTCGTTCTACATCTTTGGAGAACTTGAGAAGAACTTCCTGTAATGGCTCACCAACTTCCAGAGCGCGTTCTGTGGAAATTCCATGAACTTTCTGGGAGTTGAATGGAATGGTAAAGCCATCGGGTTTTACGATATGATTTCCCTGTGAGAGGAGTCTTCCTTTGTTGTCATGCAGCTGCCATGCGATTTGCACCAGCCTGGGCCAGTTGTCAAAATCAGTTAAAGGAGCCGTTTTATTCCTTGGTAATCCGGTGGTTTCGGTATCAAAGATTAAATACATAAAGTGTGGTGGTTATTGTTGGGTTACTTGTTATTGGCTAAAGGTGATTGGAGCGTTGAATTGAATAAATGACTCAGCGATCTATCTCTATTACCACTAACAAGAACAAGTTTCAAAATAAAAAAATCCCTGACCATAAATGATCAGGGATTAGAATTAATTTCTTGATTGTGGAAAACTCGATCGAGAGTAACTAATAAGTAAATTCTTTTTCGAATAACTGGATTGAGATTTTGTTTGTCAGCTGTCCAATTGGTTGATAAGAGTTGTTGTGTAATCGAAACCCGTTTGAAACTTTGTTTTCCGGATCTACGATCCAATACTCTTTCACTCCAAATCGCTCATACAAAGCTTTTTTCGTTACCTGATCATGTTTTTTGTTCCCGGGTGAGAGAATTTCGATGATCAAATCAGGAACTCCGTGTAGTCCTTCCTGATCAATTATCAGAGGATTGCTGTTGGATATGAACAAAATGTCTGGTTGTACCGCATTAGATTCTTCATCAAGATATAAATCTACAGGAGCGGAAAACACTTCACCAAGTGAATTACTTCTAACAAAATAATTGAGATCAGTTAATAAACTAGTAATAATCCTCTGATGAAATGGAGTAGGGGCAGGTGACATAAATAGCTCGTTATCAATTACCTCAGCCAAAGTGCCTTCAGGTAGCATTTTGAATACCTGCATGATTGTTCTGGGAGGAGTTGCGATCAATTGATTCATATTTACAATTTATCAACTTAAGTTGAACTAGTCAACAGTTTGCAAGGTGTATGTGTTTGAAAATGAGTCAAATGATTGAGTTTCACCTCCTCAAATATTAACAGTCAAAATGATCATAAAGGAAATCACCATGATCGCAATCAATACTGACATTAGCATAACTCGCTTTCTTCTCGATTGAAGATTTTGTAGAGTTAATTCTGTTTTGATGCTCGTTAATTGATCTTGAGAAGCCTTTTTGTATCTATATATTCTACGTCTGGATTTGTAGGATGAATCTTTGAGTTTTTCATAAAGGCCTTTGCGAGACAACTTTGATAAGTTCTCTTCATTGATTTTGGCCATTTCCTTAGCAATATTCCATGACATGTTATAAGGAACGTTGAAAATGAATCACCGGTTGTTTCTTGATACCAAAACTACCAAGATATGCGAACCAAATTCATGGAAATTGAATTCGAAATATATTCTGGTAAAGAAGTCTTTTAAGCTTTTTCCGAAAAATTACTCAATCGTCACCATCACTTCGTAAGAAGCGGCTGTGTGGTTTTTCTCACAGACACATAAGTCTTCCTTATCATCACTTTTCTTGCAGTTTTTGATGATCGCCATAATAGTAGCCTCACCAATTTTATCAAAGGAAACAGAGAAAGTAAGATCATCACTAGATCCTCCAGCAATATCCGTGAATTCACCATCGAAGACTACTCCCCATGCAATACAAGTGTAATTTTCTGCATTATTCAATGTAACTGTAACTGGTTCGTCGATAGCCACAGTCGTTTTATCAATCTCAATCTGTGCTGACGGATCTTTTAAGCAACTTGTCAAGCTTAATGTCAAAAGACCAAAGATTATGAGGTCAAGGGTTTTATACATATGTAATATTAGTTAGGATTTTGAAATATAACTTTACTAATCCTACTTTGTCAAGTTGAAAAAAAGGCAAAGATAAGATCAAGTGACGGCAGTTACTTGCTATCTTTGCCTTGACAAAATATTATCTTCAAACTTACATAAAAGGCCGTCATTAAAATAG
>JAUIAO010000008.1 GCA_030425425.1 Bacteroidia bacterium
GGCACACCAGATTACCTGGATGTAGATGATGACGAAGATGGCGTCTTAACGAAGGATGAAAACTACAATGGTGGCAATCCAGAAGATGATGATACCGACGGAGATGGCATACCAGATTATCTGGATGTAGATGATGACGAAGATGGCGTCTTGACTGCTGACGAAAATTACAATGGCGGTACACCAGAAGACGATGACACAGATGGGGATAGCGTCCCGGATTATTTGGATATCGATGACGATAATGATGGCGTCTTAACTGAAGATGAAAATTATAATGGCGGTACTCCAGAAGATGACGATACTGATGGAGATGGCACGCCAGATTATCTGGACATAGATGATGATGGAGATGGAATCCTTACTGAAGATGAGGATATCGATAATGACGATGATCCGACAAATGATGATCAGGACGGTGATGGTTCACCAAACTACCTCGATCTGGACTCTGACGGTGACGGTATTCCTGACGAAGATGAAGGAGGTGGTGACACAGATGGAGATGGTACGCCGGATTATGTTGATGACGATTCGGATGGAGATGGCATCCCTGATGAAGACGAGGGAGATGGTGACTCTGATGGAGATGGAGAACCGGATTATTTGGATGAAGATTCAGATGGTGATGGTATTCCTGACGAAGATGAAGGCGATCAAGACTCAGATGGCGATGGAGATCCTGACTATCTTGATGAAGATTCGGATGGAGATGGAATTCCAGATGAAGACGAAGGAGATGGCGATTCGGATGGCGATGGAGAACCAGACTATCTGGATGAAGACTCGGATGGTGATGGCATCCTGGATGAGGACGAAGGACAAGGAGATACAGACGGTGATGGCGAGCCAGATTATCTGGATGAGGACTCTGATGGCGATGGTATGCCTGACGAAGAAGAAGCTTCTGACCCTGAGGCTGACTGTGATGAAGATGGAATTCCGGACTATTTAGATCCATATTCTTGTGAAGACCTTCCGGTCAATGAAGTCTTTACTCCTAACTATGACGGATTTAATGATGAATTCTTGATTGAAGGAATTGAAAACTTCCCGAATAATAGAATACAGATCTTCAATAGATGGGGTAACCTGGTTTGGGAGGCTCGTAACTACGATAATACTTCCAATCTCTTCACGGGAACGGCCAACAGCGGTAATGCTGTAAGAAACAATAGTGACTTGCCAGACGGAACATACTTCTTCATCCTCGATTTGGGTGATGGCAGTCCATTACAAAAAGGATATATCGTAATCAGAAGATAATTTCAATTATGAAAAGATATTTATTACCGGCACTAATTTTCTTTCTGGGACACATGGCTCTTGCACAGCAGCAAGCCAACTTTACCCAGTACATGTTTAACCAATTACCTCTGAATCCTGCTTATACCGGGATTCACGAGGGCCTTAGCGCAAGTATGTTATGGCGCGAACAATGGATTGGATTTGAAGGTGCACCGAGTACACAGACTATTTCCATCCACTCGCCGATTGCCTTTCGATCGATCTCCCTTGGTGGAGTGATCATGAGAGATAAAATCGGGGTTTCGAATCAAACAACGGCCAGGTTCATGTACGCTTACAGGATCAGGATCGCCAATACAAAAGTGAGTTTTGGGCTGGAGGCATCACTTAATCATTATAGAACCACCTATAATCAAGATGCCATTTTTGATCCTGCTTTAGCAGCTGTTGATCAGAATATGATGAAACCAAATTTTGGAACTGGTATACTCTGGCATGGCAACAAATTTTATCTTGGAGTAGGTTTACCTAATGCATTCAAGCAAAAGTTTTATGACAGTCCGGAATTCAATGGCGAATTGCTGAGGCACTATTATATTACTGGTGGATATGTTTTTGCGATCTATGACAACTTGCTGGTAAAACCAAACTTTATGGTAAAAGGAGTGAAAGGAGCTCCAATGCAAGCAGATTTTAACATAAATGTTTTGTTGCAACGAGTTCTATGGCTTGGGCTGTCCTATCGATCATTTGAGAGTATTGATGCGGTGATTCAGTTTCAGATCAACCCTAAATTTCAGGTCGGATATGCTTTTGACTTCTGGACCACAACTGATCTGAACAGGGCAATCAAAGGCTCTCATGAGATCATGATCAATTACGTATTCGAATTACCAAGAACAAAAATTATTACACCAAGATATTTCTAGTCATGAGAAGAGTTATTGGATTATTTATACTGACCATATTATCTGGCTCCATAGTTTTTGCAGCCGGTAATGATTCCAAGAAAGTACAAAGACTCATTGCTAAAGGAGATAAGGCTTTTGACAATTTCGTCTATGTGAAGGCAGTGGATTACTACGAAAAGGCACTGGATGAAAAAGCCAAATTTGATGCGGAAGTAAGTCTGAAGATAGCGGATAGTTATCGCCTAATGAATAAACCACGCAGTGCAGAACCATGGTATGCCAAAGTGGAAGACACGGAGGTGATGACAGAGCAGGATCTTATGAATTATGCGCAGATTCTTCTCAGAAACGGCAAAGATCAAAAGGCTAAAGAAATCAGTAGCCAGATCAAGGTGCTGGACCTCTCTAAGTTCGAAAGATTAAAGAAAATCGACAATGTGGAGATTTACTATGCTGATTCGGCTGCTTATTATGTTGAAAACATGAACATCAACACGCCGGAATCTGAATTTTCTCCTACTTATTTGGATGATGGATTTGTGTTCGTTTCCAACAGAGATAGAGATGGTGTCATCAAGCAGGCGACTTATGGTTGGGACGACACTTACTTCCTGGATCTGTACTATGCCAAAGTGGAGGATGGTAAGATTCTGGAACCAGAACCTATGACCAAGCGTATCAATACGATTTTTCATGAAGGTCCTGCTGTATTTTTTGATGATGGCAATAAGCTGATCTTTACAAGAAACAACTTCAACCTTGGTGAAGAGCGTACCAGTGTGGAAGGGGTAAACATGTTGAAACTTTATTATACAGAAAAAGACAAGAAAGGTAAATGGGGTAAACCTACCACTTTGCCATTCAATAGTGACGATTACTCTGTGGGTCACCCAACATTCGACGATGCTTCTCAGACCTTGTACTTTGCTTCCGACATGCCAGGCGGTCAGGGAAATTCTGATATTTATAAGGTTAAGTATCTGGATGGAAAATGGGGAACGCCTGAAAATCTGGGTGATAAGATAAACACGATCGAAGATGAGCTTTTTCCATTTATTGGTGAGGATGGCGATCTTTATTTTGCTTCAGAGGGTCACCCCGGTATTGGTGGATTAGATGTTTATGCTGTCAATCTGGAAGATGAGTCATCTGAAGTGAAAAATATGGGATATCCGATCAACACACCGGATGACGATTTTGCGATGATTATCGACGGTAAAGTGGGGTACTTATCCAGTAACAGGCTTGGCGGCAGAGGATATGACGATATCTACAAAGTTTACTTGTATAAATATGACATTACGGCTCGGCTTGTAGATTTTGATTCGGGTGAAGAATTGGACGGAAGTATTGTGGCAACAGACCTGAAAGATGAATCAGCACTGGCTGAGACTGAAGATGAGGGAAAAGTCTATTTCAACATCATTCGAGGTAAAGAAATCAAATTTAGTGGTGCCAAAGACGGGTATAAGTCCAATGAACTATCGTTCTCCACACTAGACATTCCATTGGAAGCAGACAGTTTTGTGGTGGATATTCCTTTGAGAAAGCCAAACTTATTTGCCGATGTAATTCGAGTGACTTCTCCTACATCACTGGATCTTTTCAGTAATGATGAGGCGCTGAGATTTTTTGATGGTTCCATGGAAGAACTCAAAAAGGATCTGGATGCTAAATACTACAAAATCGCAGATATCTACGATGTGGAGTCTATTTATTATGATTTTGACAAGGCCAATATCCGTGAAGATGCCCAGCAATCTTTGGATGCGTTGGTTGAGGTTTTGAACAAATTTGAGGACTTCACCGTGCAGCTTGGTGCTCACACAGATAGCCGTGGTAGCAATACATATAATGATTATCTGGCGAAAAGAAGGGTAAAGGCAGCTTATGACTATCTGATCGAGAATGGTGTGAAGGCCGAGCGAATCAGTACCGGATCATTTGGTGAAGAGGAGCTCTTGAATGATTGCGGAGACGGAGTTCCATGTAATAAGCAGCAGCACCAGCTCAACAGGCGTACTGAGGTAAGACTCGAAGTGAAAAAATAAGAATTATAACCTTTATAAATTCAAGCAGGAGCAGCGAAAGCTGCGCCTGTTTTTTATTGCTTGATAATTCTAAAAGTTTCCTGATCAATTTTCATCAAGTATAGTCCACTAGGAAGATGATAAAGATTGATCACCTCATCTTTTGTTTTACATAGACGATTCGAATAGCTCCTTCCATGGATATCAAAAATTCGAATGGTTTTACCCAGCGCATTTTTTACTTCAATTTCATTTTCAAAAAGTGTTGGAAACACTTGAACTTGCTGTTGTTCTGAGCCTAGCACAAACTCCACAAAAACATTGGTTTCGTTAAAGCTCGGCTGAGTAATCACCCACTGATCAGCTCCGTCGGTTTTTCTTGCATAGCTGATATTCGAAGTTAGCTGTGGATATTCCACCAAATCAACTTGTATTATTTCCGAGCCTGTTTTCTGGTAAAGCCCCAGTTTTTCTCCTTCTTTGTTTAGTTTGAAATTGAGGTGAAGCGGTCCCTGAATGTCGTCATCATCTGCCCACAATATTTTTCGCTCATTGGTATGGATTGTGGTTGCTTCAGGATTGTCCGTAGGAAATTGATACTTGGTTTTATCAGCCAAATTATCAGTGATATACCAACCTCCAATATTGACGTCTTGCGGACTCACATTATACAACTCAATATAGTCATCTGTATCACCATACTCATCTTCATGTATTTGATTAGAAGCCATCAGTTCATTGATCAGAATGCTCGGTTCTTGGGTGATTTCAACAGGGTCAAAAACTGCCTGAAGGGAGAAGGGTCCTGAAAAAGTGGTTTTAAATGTCGGGTCTTCGTGTATTTCTTCATTAAACAGCCAGTGCTTGAACTGCCATCCCGGGGGTGGAATAGCTTTGATTTCCATATCACGTCCTTTGAAAAAACTGATGTCAGCTTCTGTGTCGATAATATTCTGACTATTCAGCTGGTACGTTGCTCCGGCAATATCCGATGATATATGAAACTCATAGATTGAAGTGCCACGCAGAAAAGTCCTGCTGATCTGTTTCAGGACATTTGAAGCTCGTTTTTCTGTAAAAGTTCTATACTTCGCCAGATCATCGTCAAATCTGTGAGGCATTCCGTATAGATTTTGATGATGGATTTGTTCATTCCTTATCCTATTGGCCATACTGTCCATCAGGTGATTGATCCTCGACGGCTGAAATGTAGTAGATAGGTGAATGGCATACCTGTCTATGAATTTGTTTTTGAAGGTTTCATTCTTCATCAACTCTCTAAAAACCACAATGGACCATTCGGGGGTTTCATCGTACCCACCAATGACGTTGCTGTTATTCTGACCCATCGCGAAGAGGATAGAATTGTGATCAATCCTACTCGTACTGTAACTGTACTCCAGATCCAGCAAAATCCATCTCCATTTACCACCATTGATTGGTTTCCACATTTTCACATTGTTGTATGGCCAGTCCACATTGCTCACAAAAGTTTCCGTAATCATGTAGTTGATCAATTCCTCTACATCCATCATTTCACATGCTTTGGCATAGTTTGCACTATCCTGCATAGGATTGTTTTTCAGGAAGTCACTCAGTGCGATAAACTCCGGGTCAGTGGGCATGTCATTGTGTAA
The DNA here is from genome assembly GCA_030425425.1 of Bacteroidia bacterium. Taxonomy (GTDB): domain Bacteria; phylum Bacteroidota; class Bacteroidia; order Cytophagales; family Cyclobacteriaceae; genus Marinoscillum. Next base: position 5,827 of record JAUIAO010000008.1, read on the forward strand.
ATCTACCCCTTTGTAAGTTGCCTCTATCAGATAGACTTCATCATCATCGAGTCCGTGATTGCTGTAAACAAAATCCTTGTTGGTTCGCTCCCTCATGTTTTCCATTCCTCTGTACTTTCCGTTGATATAGATCACGGCGGGTTCATATGCCTGATAATCTAAATCCATCCGGCCCACGATTATCGATTGTAGGAAGGGGTCTTTGAAGAGATTATCATCATCATTCCCACCATTCCGCATCATAATGTCTTTGTATTTATGGTTGGGTTTGGTGGTGAAGAAATCATAATTCAATTTATTCTCACCGAATTTCTTTTTGGGTGATAGGGAAATGGACTTAAGTTCTTTGTCTCTGGATCCTCCACCGAGAATTCTAATGTCCAATTCCTGATTGAGCTGTAATTCTCCCGCCTCATCAAAAAATTCAAAGCTTACAGGTCTGTCCCAGTCCTGATTAAAATTTTTGGGTGTTTTCTGAAGGTTTCCAAGAATGCCGTTTGTGCCATCACAGTAAATCCCGATGGTATCATTGTAGAGATATCGATCATCTGTTGCTATAGAAACCACACGAAATTCCGGCTTTCTTTCATCAATAAAATAGGTGGCAGCAACTACATCACTTGACAGCATACCTGATCCAATCGCCTTGGCTCTTACCATCACGGTAGTATCCAGCGTGATACTGTTGCCGGGAGTGTATAGATAATCATCCAGATTTGGTTCGGTATTGTCTAAAGTGTAATAGATCGATGACCCGTCTTCCAGGTTTTCAAAAGAGATATTTTGTGAACCGCTATAAAAACCACTGCGTAATGTAAAAACAGGGTTTGCACAGCGCTGCTGGCCAAAGAATTCTTCATTGTTGGATTTGCCAGGACTAGGAGATTCGAAGTAGACCCAATCGTTACCTACATCAGTTTTCCTTCCGTAAGAAATGTTTCTGTACTGTTCAGGGTAGGTCACCTGATCGATTACACTTAGAGAAGCATCCAAAAGATATAAGTCTCCTCCCTTTGGTTCCAGTTTGAATGAAGCATGGCCGATTCGGTCTGCTCTTTCAAAATAGAGAAGGAGATAAGCTTTTGATTCTATAATCGTGTCAAGTGGCTGCCACTTCGTTGTGCCGCTTAGATCGGTAGAAAAAAAGTAATTGGAAAGGTTGATGCTTGCTTCCCCCGAATTGTACACCTCCACCCACATGCTGTAGTTCCAGGATTCGTCCATGTTGAACGAAATGTTCTTGGGCATGATTTCATTGATTACGAGCTGGGCGTATAGTTGCATAGGCAACAGTATCAGAAGAGTCAGAAGGGGCCTGATCATGGTCTAGAGGTTTTACAGGTAGTAAAGCAAATCAATGACAGGCGAGTAACTGTCCTCTGGTAGGTGGTATTGGGCAAACAAAAAAAAGAGGCGGCTCAGAGCCACCTCTATTAAGTCATTGTAACTATAAATAGACTGGGATTACTCCTCAAATGCCCAGTCAATTCCAGTTTTCATGTCTTTGACTATGATTCCTTCTGATTTTAGCTGTGCTCTGAGACTGTCTACTTTGTCGTAGTTTTTCTGCTCTTTGGCCTCTTTGTATTCAGCAAGAATTACTTCTAAAAGTGCTTCTGATGAATTCAGTCCCTCTGGTTTTAAACCCAACACATTTTCCGCAAAGTCGATCATGGTGGACTTCATACGTTCGAATGTCTCTTTCCCGATTTCCTCATATTTCAGTTGACCGGTCTGTATTGAATTCACCTTTTTCACCAGATTGAAGAGGTGACCGATAGTCAAAGCAGTGTTAAAGTCATCATTCATGGCATAGTGGCAATTGTCACAAATCTTATTGATTTGATCTACTTGCTTCTGATTCAGTGATTCTTCTATTCCTTCAGGAAATTCATAGGATTTGATCAGCCTCAGGCCATTGGTTAATTTGGTATACCCTTTCTGAGCGGCATTGAGTGCTTCATTAGAAAAGTCAAGCGTACTCGCGTAATGCGACTGTAGCATGAAAAAGCGAATAGTCATAGGGCTATAGCCTCTTTCCAGCAGTTCATGATCACCTGAGATGAGCTGGTGTGGCAGGAATGAATTTCCCAGAGACTTACTCATTTTAGTACCATTAACGGTTAGCATGTTGGTATGGATCCAATACTTCGCACCATCTTTTCCATGAGTTCCGGCATTTTGCGCTATTTCACACTCATGGTGCGGGAATTTCAAGTCCATTCCACCTCCATGAATATCAAACTCTTCACCCAAATATTTGGTACTCATCACAGAACATTCCAGATGCCAGCCCGGGAAGCCATCGCTCCATTTTGTTTTCCATCTCATGATGTGCTCTGGAGCAGCTTTTTTCCAAAGTGCAAAATCTAATGGATTTCTTTTATCAGTTTGGCCGTCCAGATCACGGGTTTGGTTAAGCAGATCTTCCGTTTTCCTGCCACTCAGCTTACCGTATTGATGAGATTCATTGTATTTCTCAATATCGAAATACACAGAGCCATTAGATTCATAAGCAAAACCTTTCTCTACCAATTCATCAATCATCGTTAGTTGCTCCATAAGGTGGCCGGTGGCAGTGGGCTCAATATCCGGGGTGAGCGCATTGAACCTTTCCATTACCTGATGAAAATCATTCGCATATTTCTGGACAATTTCCATTGGCTCCAGATTATCCAGCTTCGCTTTTTTAGAGATTTTATCTTCACCATTGTCGAGCAAATGCCCCACGTCAGTGATATTACGCACATATCTGACTTTGTACCCAAGAAATTGTAAGTATCTATAGATCACATCAAAGGAGATAAATGTCCTCACATTTCCCAAATGCACATCACTGTAAACTGTAGGCCCACAAACATACATACCCACATTAGGAGCATTCAATGGCTCAAAAACTACCTTTTCTTTAGTTAAGGAATTGACAATTCGGAGTTTGCCGATCATTATTTTTATTTTAAATATCTTGGTTTAACATCAATGCACATTTCGCTATACACTATAGCCAAAGATGAATGTTCAATAGAATACTGACGTATTATCGTTCCTTTGCAGGATTGAAAACACCCTAAGTACCTGAATTTGAACAACCCTCAGGAAAAACACATTGTTTCGCGAGATTTGAATTCAATTATTTTTCTTTTACTTTTGCATGCAAATATAGAATTTAGGTTCGAGGGGACGCAAGTCCCCTCTTTTTATTCGTAATAATGACTAATAACAAATCTGTAGAACAAACTGTGACCGAGATGGTAGAAAGATTCATCACGGATGCTCCCGATTTGTTTATTGTCAAAGTAATTTTAAAAGGGAATCCTGGTAGCCAAAAACTGATTATACTCTTAGATGGCGATCAGGGAGTAACCATCGATCAGTGTAGCAAGGTTAGTAGAGCAGTTTCTGCTGAATTAGAAGAAAACGATCTGATAGATGGTAAGTACTTTTTAGAGGTTTCTTCTGCAGGATTGGATTTTCCACTTCAGAGTTTAAGACAGTATAAAAAGAATGTGGGTAGATCATTAAAGGTGACAACCTTTGAAGGAGAAGAAATTGAGGGAAAGCTAAAGGAGGTAATAGATAATCGCATAACCCTTGAAGTGAGTAGTAAAAAAACTACAGAGCTAAAGGAAATTGAAATAGATAAATTAAGTAAATCAATGGTATTAGTTTCATTCAAGTAAACAATGGATACTGGAATTTTAATTGACTCATTTGCGGATTTTGCCCGAGGCAAAAACATTGATCGCCCAACGATGATCAGAATACTGGAAGATGTATTCAGAACCATGATCCGTAAGAAATATAAAACTGATGATAACTTCGATATTATCATCAATACCGATAAGGGAGATCTTGAAATTTGGAGATTCAGAGAAATTGTTGACGATAACTCTGAAGATATCTGGGATCATGATAAGATCAGTCTGACTGATGCTCGTCAGATAGAACCAGATTTTGAGATTGGAGAAGAAGTATCAGAAGAAATCAAATTAGAGGATTTCGGAAGAAGAGCTGTAATGACTGCTCGTCAGACTTTGATTCAAAAAATTAAGGATCTGGAGAAGGATATTCTTTTTCAGAAGTATAAAGATTTGGCTGGAGAAATCATTTCTGGTGAAGTGTATCAAACACTAAGTCGTGAGATATTATTGATAGATGGAGAAGGAAACGAGCTAAATTTGCCTAAAAACGAACAGATTTCTAAAGATAGATATCGAAAAGGAGATTCTGTACGAGCAATAGTGAGTAGAGTAGAGATGGTGAATGGTAATCCAAAAATCATCCTTTCAAGAACATCTCCTACTTTCCTTGAGCGATTGTTTGAAAGTGAAGTGCCGGAAGTTTACGATGGTTTGATTACTATTAAAAATGTGGTCAGAGAACCTGGAGAGCGAGCAAAAGTGGCTGTAGAGTCATACGATGACAGAATAGATCCTGTAGGTGCCTGCGTAGGTATGAAAGGGTCTCGTATACATTCGATCGTACGTGAGCTCCAAAATGAGAACATAGATGTGATCAATTTCACAGATAATCTAGAACTTTACATCGCCAGAGCACTTAGCCCGGCTAAGATTGTCAGTATGAAGATCGATCAGGAGAACAAAAGAGTATCTGTCTTTTTGAAACCGGATCAGGTATCATTGGCTATTGGTAAAGGTGGTCAGAATATTAAACTGGCCTCTAGATTGGTAGGACTTGAGATCGATGTATTCAGAGAGCTTGATGAAGCAGAAGAGGAAGATGTGGATTTGGATGAATTTTCTGATGAAATCGAAAGCTGGGTCATTGATGAATTAAAAAGAATCGGTTTGGATACTGCCAAGAGCGTACTGACATTGTCTGCTGAGGAGCTGGTAAGACGTACAGATCTGGAGGAAGAAACCGTTGAGGATGTCTTAGGAATCCTCAGACAAGAATTTGAATAAGATTAGAAACACCAACAATAACACATGGCAGAAGGTAAAACTTATCGTTTAAGTCAGGTTGCTAGAAAACTAAATGTAGGGAGAGGTACAATCCTTGATTTCCTTTCAGGAAAAGGGTTTGAGGTGGACAGTAGTCCAAACTCTAAAATCACCCATGAGCAGTTTTCTATGCTATCCAAAGAATTTGCATCTTCTGCTTTAGAAAAGGAAGAGGCATCTGGCTTAACTATAGGCACAAAACATGCCGATAATTTGGTAATTAAGGCTACTGACGAGTCTAAACCTGATTCTTCATCTGATGAAGAGGAGGAGATTCTGATCAAAGACAATAACGCTAAAGATCAGCCGAAAAAAGAGGATCAGCCAGTGGCCAAAGAGCCAGAAAGTGCCGATAATCTATTGGGAAAACAGACACTTACTGGTCCTAAGGTGCTTGGTAAAATAGACCTGGATACTAAGAAAAAGAGACCAGAAGAAAAGCCAAAGGCTGAAACTGTGCCTGAGAAGGAGCCGGAAAAGCCAAAAGAGGTTGAAAAACCAGCAAAAGTAGAGGAGAAGAAGGAAGAACCTGCTCCTAAAAAAGAAGAGCAGAAGCCGGAAGAAAAACCGGAGCCTAAGGTAGAAAAGAAAGAGGAAGCTCCGAAAGCTCCTCCTGTAGAGGAACCAAAAGCAAAGACAGAGGAACCTAAGGAGCAGCAGCCAAAGGCTGAGGAGAAGGCTAAGGAAGAAGCTCCAAAAGAGCAGAAGGAAGAGCCGAAAAAGCAGGAAGAAAAGGAAGCTTCCAAACCTGAGGCTCCGAAAGAAGAGCCAAAAGAACAAGAAACCATTGCTGCTAAAGCAGATTCTTTGAAAGGACTGACTGTACTTGGTAAAATAGAACTCCCAGCGGAGAAGAAAAAGGCCAAGCCAGTCGCTAGCTCGGATCAGAAGAAGGATCGTAAAAAACGACCAAGAAAAAGAATCAATAGCCCTCAGTCGGGTGCTGGAGGCGGTCAACAGGGTCAGCAAGGAGGAAACAGAGGTGGCAACCGAGGTGACAATAGAGGAAGACCACAGCAGGGCAAAGGAGGCAGAAGAGACACAAGAAAAACAGAAGAACTTTCTGATAAGGAAATTCAAGATAAGATCAAGGCAACACTTGCTAAGCTCTCAGGAGGAAAAACTAGTGGAGGAACAGGACGATCGAAATACAGAAAAGATAAGCGAAACGCAAAAGCTGAGGCTGAGGAAGAAAAGCTGATGGCTCAGCAGGAGGATGCTAAGAAGCTAAAAGTGACAGAATTTATTTCTGCGAGTGATTTGGCATCTCTGATGGATGTATCAGTAAATGATGTGATTTCCACTTGTATGTCACTTGGTATGTTCGTGTCCATCAATCAGCGCCTGGATGCTGAGTCTATCACTGTGATAACGGATGAATTTGGATATGAGGTTGAATTTACTTCTGATGATGATGAGGTAGAAGTAGTGGAAGTTGAGGATAACCCTGATGATTTGTCAGATAGAGCTCCAATCGTTACTATCATGGGTCACGTTGATCACGGTAAGACTTCATTGCTTGACTTTATCCGAGACTCTAAAGTAACAGAAGGAGAAGCCGGAGGTATCACACAGCACATTGGTGCTTATGATGTGTTTACTGATGATGGTAAACGTATTGCCTTCCTGGATACTCCTGGTCACGAAGCATTTACAGCCATGCGTGCTCGAGGTGCTAAGATCACCGATATAGCAATTATTGTTGTTGCAGCTGATGATGCTGTGATGCCTCAGACTAAAGAAGCGATCAATCATGCTCAGGTAGCAGGTGTGCCTATTATCATAGCGATTAACAAAGTTGATAAGCCAAACGCAAATCCGGAAAAGATCAAAGAAGAGCTTTCTGGAATGAACATTCTGGTAGAGGATTGGGGTGGAAAATACCAATGTCAGCATGTTTCGGCAAAAACAGGAGAAGGTATTGATGACCTTCTGGAAAAAGTCTTGTTAGAAGCAGAAATGCTCGAGCTAAAAGCAAATGCAGATAAAGCGGCTGTAGGTACAGTAATAGAAGCCTCTCTTGATAAAGGAAGAGGTTATGTAACCACGATGATGGTTCAGGGTGGAACCATGAAAGTTGGGGATGTAGTATTGGCTGGATCACATTTCGGTAAAGTAAAAGCCATGTTTGATCATAGGGGTAAAAAACTCGTTACTGTTGGGCCGAGTACTCCTGTGCTAATGCTCGGTTTGGATGGAGCGCCTCAGGCAGGAGATCGCTTCAATGTGATGGAAACGGATCGTGAAGCAAGAGAAATTGCTACGAAACGTGAGCAAATCCTCAGAGAGCAATCTATCAGAACTAAGAAACATATCACGCTTGATGAAATTGGTAGGAGACTTGCTATTGGATCGTTCAAGGAATTGAATGTCATAGTAAAAGGTGATGTGGATGGTTCTATTGAAGCACTTTCAGATTCATTGTTGAAACTTTCTACTGAGGAAGTTCAGGTAAATATCATCCATAAAGCTGTAGGTCAGATTTCAGAATCAGACGTGTTGCTTGCAAGTGCGTCAGATGCAGTCATCATTGGTTTCCAGGTAAGACCGTCTTCATCAGCACGTAGGATTGCAGAAGCGGAGGAAATTGAAATCAGGTTGTACTCAATTATATACGATGCTATCAACGATGTGAAAGATGCGATGGAGGGTATGCTAGAGCCAACTACTGAAGAAGTCATCACTGGAAACATCGAAGTGAGAGAAGTATTTAAGATTTCTAAAGTAGGTACAGTAGCCGGATGTTATGTGACTGATGGAACCGTGAAACGATCTAATAAAGTCAGATTGGTGAGAGATGGTATTGTGGTGTACGAAGGAGAAATCAATCAGCTGAAACGTTTCAAAGATGATGTAAACGAAGTGAAGCAAGGTTATGAGTGTGGGGTTTCTATCAAAAACTTCAACGATATCAAGATGGGTGATATCATAGAAGGATTTGAAGAGAAAGAAGTAAAGAGGACACTATAATTCTTTTTGTAAATAATATTCAAGCAGGTTTTCTTTTGAGAGCCTGCTTTTTTTGTATCTCTAAACTCAGATTCACTAAATTGAAGCTAAAATCTGACTAAGTGCCCAAGATCAGCCTACTCATTTTATCAGTTGTTGTTTCCGTTTCAGCATTCTGTGCTGAATCATCCAATCAATTTGTTTACTATGACCTTAGTGAAGCTGTCTCTAATGAGGTAATTAAAAGCGTCATTAAGGATGAGGTTGGGTATCTGTGGTTTGCTACAGATGAAGGACTACTTAAATACAATGGTGTAAGCAGTCAGAATTATCAAGATGGCTTAAGAAGTAATTACGTCAAGCATTTTTTAAATACCCAGGATGGTAGATTAGTCGCTCTGGATGATATAGGTCTGAACGAAGTGATTGTTGACGGAGAATCTGTTGAGATAGTTCCATTTCAATGGGGAAGTCAACTTTATGATTTTGATTTTAATTATCCGAAGAGCATTTATCAGGATAATGATGGAAACATCTGGGTTGGAGAAGCATCCTCTGTAGTACGGATAAATGAAAATGGATACAAAAGATTCAATCTTGGAGTTAATTTCCAGTCCATTAGCTATCACCGAACTTTTCAGTTTCAGGAAGATGCATTTGGTACACTTTGGATAGCGCCTTATAAAGGCAGCCTTTTGAAGTACAATCCACAAGCAGATCAATTAGAGGAAGTTGAAATTGAATTACCGGTGACTGATGTTTCTGGTTTCACGGTACTCAATGGAGATTACCTGATGCTGGGAGGAAAAGAGGGAATATTTCAGATCAAGGTAGACAGTGATCAGCAGCTGTTATCCTCCGAATTAATAGACAAAGTGGACAATGTTTCGGCATTAGAATGTATAAATGAGATAGTGTTTGTTGGGACATGGGATCAGGGCCTTCTACAATATGACTATAAGAAGAAGGAAATGAAACCTGTTTCGGCTGTCGATTTTAATGACATTGTTGATTTCTATTTGGATCCGGAGACTTCAGATATTTGGGTTGTGGGTAGTGAGAATGTAGGACTTATTTCATTTTCTGTTATACATCCAATGAATCCTGTTGGATCTGTGCGTATCGAGAGTGTATCACAAGATCACGATAAATTTTATTATTCAATAGGACAGGAAATACGCTTGTATGATCCAGCAGAAGCCAAAGTGACCAGATTGCTTCAAACCAAGAGTAACTTTTTCAACAAGATTGTTGCTAAAAATGATGTGCTATGGATAGGAGATTCATTTGGAGCCATTTTAAAGTACAATGTGAGAGGAGGGAGTATCATCCTGCTAAAGGATAGTACTGGCACAGCCATCAAACATAGCTACATGGATTATGCTGCCAATAAGTGGTTTTGTGGAAATCTCGATTATGTGGTTAAAGTGAAAGGATATACGGATGAAGTGAGTACATATCCGGTGAGAAATTCCAATGTATTAAAACAGGCACCTGATGGAGCCATTTATTGTGGATCATCGGACCCTAAAGGTCCGCTATCCAGATATGATGAGATGAATGATCAGTTCGAAGCGCTAGCCATTTCCATAGATTTCGAATTGTCATCACCTATGTCTATAGAAGATATGTCATTTGTCCGTCCAGACTCCATTTGGCTCATTACAAATTATGGAATTTTGGCAGGTAATCCGCTCACAGGTCAGTTTTCAAAAGTTCTGATTCCAGATGTCACCATTGACGAATCCTATAAGGCTATTACTATTCAGGATGAAATTATTTGGATTTCAGGTAATTCTGGACTCTATGCCTACAATGGTGATGAAGTTTTAATGTTCAATACAAGAAATGGACTTCCTTCAAAACTTTTGAATTGGCGAGGGCTAGATCGACTTGATGGTGGTGTAATGATTTCTACTGCCAAAGGTCTGGTCAAGGTCAATAGTGATAAGGTCCAGTTCGAGAATACACCTGCGCCCATTATTCTGGGAATGAAAGTGTCAAATGAACCTTTTATTCCTGAAAATGATCAGGACATTTCTATACCTTACGAAGGTTCGTTGGAATTGGAATTCACCACGCTCACCTATCCGGGAAAGCAAATAATGTATCAATCCAGGATACTAGAAATTTCTGATTCATGGTCTGCGGCAACTTCCAATCGGCAACTGTCTTATATTGGTTTTTCAGAGGGTTCCTATACCATTCAGATTAGATCACGTGAAGTAGGAGCAATGTGGAGTGAACCCGTAGAGATGAAGTTTACTGTACCGGAACCATGGTACAAAACTTTCTGGGCTAAGCTTCTGATGTTATTGCTGGTTGCAATTATGGTAGTAGCAGCTATCAGGATCTATAACTACAATCTTATTCTGCAGAAGCGAAGATTTAAATCAATAATAGAGGAGCGAACACGTCTGATCAATGAGCAAAAAAATGAAATCATTGCTCACAAAAATCGAATTATTGAGCAAAAAGAAGAGCTCCTAGCCAAAACAGAATCTGTTCATAAATCACAACAAGCTCTTCAAGAGGCTGATGTCAATTTTCTACATTTAAAAGAGAAGCAGTTACTTGATCAGATTGACTATAAAAACAAGCAAATCACCACCCATACGCTTCATATCATTCAGAAAAATGAGACATTAAAAGATCTCAAGGATCGTCTGGACAAACATCTGAAATCACCAACCAAGACATCAGCACAGGAAATCAGAAAGAGTCTGAGAGTGATTGATGATAGCTACAGGATGGATAAGGATTGGGAAGACTTCAAGCTATATTTTGAACAGATTTACACTGGTTTTTATGCGAAATTGAAGGTCAACTGCCCGGCACTAACTACTCAGGAGTTACGACACTGCGCACTCATCCGTCTGAATCTATCTGTTAATGAGTGTGCAACCATTCTGGGGATCTCTCCCGAAAGTGTAAAGGTTTCCCGATCAAGAATCAGAAAAAAAATGAATCTGGAGACCGGGCAGAATCTGGCAGATTTTATTTTATCAATTTAAATCTTGCCGTTTCCGAGCCTAAAAGGTTAACAAAAGGTTAACAACCTTATTTTTTTTGCTGACCGAAGAATCCACGTCGAATACACTCTTTTGTTAATGTTTTGTTAACCTCCCAATTTTCTAATAACCTTCATTAAAGTCATTTAAACCAATAAATGTAGAAAATACGTCTAATTTTTTGCATTCGATTTCAAGCAGCGTTGATAACTAATTGTGGAAGATTAATCAATCAGATTTTCATTAAGTAATATGAAATTGGTCATCGGGTAATTAACAAAGCCGCAATAAAGCATCGAATCGCAAGGTGGTTTTTGAGAATTATTCAATAAATGAATTAAACAATAAAAATTATTTAAGTATGAAGAAGTCTATTAAATTTTTAGGAATGCTCCTATTCTCAGCGTTCATCTTCGGGCTTGGTGCCTGTACAGAAGACGATGATGTATCCGGTAAAATTGATGATATCGTCAATAAGGGAACAACTCTTGATGCAGGTTACTATGTAGTAGGTTCTGCTATCAGCGCAGATTCATCTGCAGCCAACAGATTAGTTGCGGCTAAAGTAAGTGCACCTGATTTTGGTTCACAAGAAAGAGCTGGTTTGTATGAAGCTTATGTTTACATGGGTTCAGGATCTTATTCTTTCATCAAAGTGATCGATAGCGAAACAGTGGAAGCCTATGGCGGAACTGCTGAAATGACTTACACTAAACCATCTGCTGATGCAGCTGACTCTATCGTGGCTTATATTGGTGATTTCACACAAGATGGTGGCGAAGCTACATCTGCAGTGGAAGGCCTTGTACATGTATTATTTGATGAGACTAGCGGTCAGTTCATCGTAGCTCCGGTAGAATACTGGGAAGTAATCGGTGGTGCTACAGAAACAGGCTGGAGCAGTGGCCAGAAGTTAGAAATGAAATCTGCAAGCGCTGATGAAGTAGTGTTCGAAGGAACTAATATCACTTTGAGACCAGGTGAAATGAAATTCAGATACAATACAAACTGGAATTCAAACCTTGAGCCCGATTGCGACGAAGCAGCTTCTGCTTGCTTGAACTACTTCACCAACTTCGGTGGAACTGTAGACGCACCTGTTCATGGTGGTGGAAACATTGATTTTGCAGGAGAAGACGGTGCTTACACTGTTACATTGACTTTTAGCGCTGCTGCTGGTTACGGTCTTGCAATTGAATTGACTAAGACAGGCGATGTAGAGCCGCTTCCTGAATACCCTGCTGAACTCTATATGGTTGGTGGTTCTGTAGGTGGATGGGACTGGGCTGCTAATGGAATTGATATGATTCCAGTACATAGCAATGCTCATCTTTTCTGGAGAATAGTATGGTTGGATGCTTCTGTAAATGACGAAGGATTCAAATTCGCTCCTCAGAAAGATTGGATTGGTGATTTCGGTAAGACCGGTGATGCGACTGACGGAGTATATGGAACAGGTGGAGACAATGTGCCTTGTCCTACTACTGCCGGATATTACACTGTTGTTGTGAATTTCGAAGATGAAACTGTAGAAGTCAATCCTGCTATGGTGTACGGAATTGGCGATGCATTCGGTGGCTGGGATGCTGCTACTGAAGCTTACAAGTTCACTGAAAATGCAACTGACAAAACATTAGTTTCTCCAGCTTTCGTAGCTGATGCTGATTTGAGAATCCATGTTGCTGCAAGCACTTTGACTAAGTTTGAAAGTACAGATGCTGTAGACTGGTGGCAAGCAGAATTCGTAGTTCTTGATGGAAACATTGAATATAGAGGAACTGGCGATGACCAAGCAAGAAACGTAACCACAACAGGTCAGACTGTTGCTTTGGATTTCGTAAACGGAACAGGTTCTTTCCAATAAGAACTAACACAATAAACTCTCAAGTCACCCGATTTTTCGGGTGACTTGTTAATCAAGTCTCTTAGAACGAGTAACACCTCTACCACTCTTTCATGCGTAAAATTCTATTCACTTTATTAGGGCTAGTCATATTAGCCACCAGCACTTCTTTTGCCCAAAAAGTTGCTGTCACACCATCTATTTCCCCAGATTTCTTTACACCTGATGAAGAAATCACCATCACCTATGATGTCACAGGTACAAGTCTCAGTAGTTTGACAGATGCATGGCTCTGGCTGTGGTTGCCAGACCTCAGTAATGTAGACGTACCTACGAATGTAAATCCAGCAAATAGCGACCCCTCTAACACAGATCAAGCTAAATTCACAAAATCCGTTGAGGAAGGTCGAACTTTATTTAAGATATCTCTAACTCTTACTGAGTTTACCAACAAATCAGCTTCTGAAATAACAAAAGTCGGATTACTCATAAAGGGTAATGACTGGGCCAATGGCCAATCAGAAGATTTTGTTTTTGAATTACAAGATGGTTATTCTCTCAAGATTAATAGCCCCACAAATCCTTACAGTTTTACAGAAACTGACGAGAAGATTGTATTTGATTTCGTCCTTTCACAGGAATCAGATGTAAGTCTCAAGCTCGATGGAACGGAAATATTCTCAGCTTCTGCCACCAAGGCAGTTTACCATGAGCATGTTACAATTAATGATGGTAATGTGCATGTCATGGACTTTACTGCAACTAATGGTGTGGAAGAGTTGACTTTTCAGCATTCCTATACTAGTACACCGGTAGTTACCGAAGCAGCATTGCCCGCAGGAAAGCTCAATGGTGTAAATCATGATTCTAATACTTCAGTGACGCTCGTACTTACTGCACCTGGCAAGGAGAATGTTTTCGTCATAGGAGATTTTACAGATTGGAATCTCAGCGAAGATTTCTTAATGAAAAAAGATGGCGATAAGTTCTGGTTAGAAATTACCGGACTTACAGCTGAGACTGAATATATTTATCAATATCTGATAGATGGAGAAATTTCAATTGCTGACCCTTACTCGGAGAAAGTGAGCTCACAATACGATGACCCTGAAATTATCCAGGATAACAGATATCCTGGATTAAAGCCATTTCCTTCTGACAAAACGAATAGGGAAGCATCTTATCTCCAGGTAGGTTTTCCTGCATATGACTGGCAAGTCACAGATTTTGAGAAGCCCGCTCAGGAAGACCTGGTTATTTATGAATTGCTGGTGAGAGATTTTTCTGAAGAGAGAACCTACCGTGCAGTGATTGACAAGCTGGATTATTTAGATTCATTGGGAATTAACGCCATAGAGCTGATGCCAGTGACGGAGTTTGAAGGAAACCTTAGCTGGGGTTATAATCCGAGTTATATGCTCGCTCAGGATAAATACTACGGCACTGAAGATGATTTGCGTGAATTGATTGATAAAGCTCATCAGAGAGGCATTGCCATCATTTTTGATATGGTGTTCAATCATCAATTCGGCAGAAGTCCACTGGTATACATGTATGCTAGTGGTGATTTTGGACCTCCTACTTCAGACAACCCCTGGTTTAATGTGACCCCTAAACATGATTACAATGTGGGATATGATATGAACCATGAGAGTGAATATACCAAGGAGTTCTTGAAACGAGTAGTCACCTATTGGACAGAAACCTACAAAGTAGATGGCTATCGATTTGACCTATCCAAAGGATTTACCCAGAAAAATACGCTTGGGGATGTAGGAGCCTGGGGGCAGAAGGATGATTCTAGAATAGCTATACTAAAAGAGATGGCGGATGCTATCTGGGAACAAGACCCTGAGACTTACGTGATACTGGAGCACTTTGCTGATAATGCGGAAGAAAAAATTTTGGCTAATTATGGCATGATGCTTTGGGGAAATGCCAATCATGATTACATCGGTGCTGCTAAAGGTTACACCGCCAATTTGAATTGGACTTATTACAAAACCCGAGATTGGGATGAGCCCAATCTGGTCTCCTACATGGAGAGTCATGATGAAGAACGAGTCATGTGGAGTATCAAGTCTGGGTCTGAAGACGAGTCATATTATCTCAATAGATTGAAGCAAAATGCAGCATTCTTTTTTCTTACTCCCGGCGCAAAAATGCTCTGGCAATTCGGTGAGATGGGATATGACGAAGAGTTGAATAATGACAGACTGGGTATCAAGCCAACACATTGGGAATACATGCAGGATGAAGAGCGTTTGGAAGTTTTTGCTGTTTATCAATCGTTGATCAATCTAAAAACACAGACTGATTTGCTCGATGCTGATAATTTCAACTGGGGAGTGTCTACTGAGTTTAAGTGGCTCAATTATGACAATGATGATGTGAAAATATGTGCATACGGTAACTTCAGTAAAATTGAAAAAACCGGAGATCCACATTTTCTCACCACTGGTACATGGTATGATTACTTTTCTGGAGATGAGATTAATGTAGAGGAATTATCAGGGTCAGTTACGTTAGCACCGGGAGAGTTTAGAGTCTTCACGTCAAAACCAATTGATAACTACATCAGCTCTAATCCAACAGATTGGATAACGAGCGTGGAGCCGATAGCTACAGATATACATATATATCCTAATCCTGTATCGGATCAATTGATCATCAACACTTCCGGTGGCGAATTAAGGGTCAAATTATGTGATTTGAGTGGTAAGACTGTTCTACAAAAGTCATCTGTAAACAATCATCTGGAATTGATTCTGGAAGATTTAAATCCGGGAATGTATGTGCTCAAATTAGAGACCGAAAACGGTATTGTGAGAAAGAAAATAATTAAAAATTAACCATAAATAAATAGTATGAAGAAGGTTTATTGGAAAATGAAGACGCTAAATCCTCGTCAGTGGATAAGCGTACTTATGGTGACCATACTGACGGCTTTCCAGAGTGTAGCTTATGCTCAGGAGAGAACGGTAAGTGGTACGGTGGTTGATGCTGAGGATGGTCTTGGTATACCGGGTGCTACTGTATTGGTAAAAGGTACTACTAGTGGTACCACTACGGATTTTGATGGTAACTATAAGTTGTCGGTTCCGGATGATGCTGTATTGGTATTCTCATTTGTAGGATATGTGACGGTAGAGGAAACAGTTGGCGCCAGGTCCGTAATAGATGTAAATCTGGAGCTCGATGTGGAGGAACTACAAGAAGTAGTAGTGGTAGGATACGGTGCTGTGCAGAAGAAAGATGTGACTGGGGTTGTTGCCAAGGTAGACGAGGAGCAATTCAACAAAGGAATCATCGCTTCACCTGCTGAGCTATTGACAGGTAAAGTAGCTGGTGTAAGTATCACTACTTCCGGAGAGCCTGGAGGAGCAGCAAACATCAGGATCCGAGGTACATCTTCGATCAATGCAAGTTCTGATCCCCTTTATGTAATTGACGGAGTGATCATTGACAATGGAGGAACTGCTGGTCAGCGAAACCCATTGAACTTCATTAATACAGAGGACATAGAAAGTATTTCAGTTTTGAAAGATGCATCCGCGGCAGCAATCTACGGTAGTAGGGGAGCTAAAGGTGTAGTAATCATTACTACAAAAAGATCAAAAGATGGTAAACCGCAGGTTTCTTATGATGGATATTACTCCGTGAGTCAATTTGTGGGAGAACCTCAGATTATGAATGCTGATGAGTTCAGAGCAGTGGTAAACGCCAGGTATCCGCAGTATTCGGAAGATCTGATGAGTTACAATACCGATTGGGTAGATGAAGTCACACAGACTGCTTCAGGAATGAAGCATGCGATATCAGTCTCTCAAGGTGGTTTGTACTTGTCCCTGATGCACCAGACCTTGAATGGAGTGGTAAGACACGATAAGTTGGAAAGAAATATTTTTAACCTGAACTATAACAAAGCCTTTTTTGATGACAATATGAAGCTCAATATTTCATTGAAAAATGGATTTACAAAGAACAACTTTGGTAGTAACCAGACAGGTACGGCATATGATTTTAATCCAACATACCCGGTAAAATCAGATTCAAGCGAATTCGGTGGCTATTTCGAACCAAGAAATGTAGGTGAATTAGGTACTCAAAACCCTGTGTCACAGCAAGACTTGAGAACGAACGAAGGCCGTTCATTCAGAAGTTTAGGTAAGGTTGAGATCATTGCTAATATTCCGTGGATTGATGGATTGAGCTGGACGAACAACTTCTCTTTTGATATTACTTCTTCTAAGAACAGATTTTTCCAGCCGCTCGATCAGTTTGGAGTATTTGGAAGAGGCGCACTTTCCTATGATGAAGCATTTAAATCCAGTGTGATTGGAGAATCATTCCTGACTTACAAGAACTCTTTTGGAAACCACAATGCTGAAGTAGTTGCTGGTTATTCCTCACAAAGAGTATGGTCAGAAGGCATCAACATTTTCGCAGACTCACTGAAGTCAGATAAATACACCATTTATGACCTGACTCAAATCAAGAGGATTCAGACTGGTCAGTATTATTACGAAAACAAGCAGGAGTCTGTATTCGGTAGATTGAATTATTCCTACCTGAACAAATATTTGGTTACCGTCAACTTCCGTTTAGACGGTAGTAGCCAGTTTGCTCCAGCAAATCAGTATGTATTCTTACCTTCCATTGCACTTGGTTGGAGAGTAATTGACGAATCTTTTGCCAGTTTCTTAAACGGTGCATTTGATGACTTCAAGCTAAGAATGGGATATGGTAGACTTGGAAACCAGGAATTTGATGCCTATTTGTACAATACATTCTACTATTCAGGTACCAATGATGCCAGATATCAGTTTGGTAACGATTATGTGACTACTATCAGAGGTATTGCCGCAGATCCTGGTATTCAATGGGAAACTACCGAAACTACAAACATTGGATTGGACTACTCACTTAAGGGTGGTCGTATCAATGGATCATTAGAAGTGTACCAAAGAAAAACTTATGATTTGTTGTTCAGATCAGTAATTCCTGCAGGTATCAACATTGGTGACCGTGTAATGAAGAACGTAGGAGCTATGTCCAACAGAGGGATTGAAATGGAGCTAAGCGCTGTAGCCATCGATAAAAATGACCTAAGATGGGATCTTGCTTTCAACGTAGCTCACAACCAAAACGAAGTAGATGAAATCAGTGTAGGAAATGACTTCATCAATACTGGAGGCATCTCTGGTGATGTAGGACAAACCATTCAGGTGATCAAAGTAGGTGAGTCAATGAATTCATTCTATGTGTATGAACACAAAATGGAAAATGGATTGCCAGTAAATGATCAGGGATTTGGCACAAGACTAGATCGATACGTAGATCAAAACGAAGATGGGTTGATCAACGAAAATGACCTGGTGGTATACAACAACGCATTTGCGAAAGTAGAAATGGGATTAACCTCTAATCTATCTTATAAGAACGCCAGCATGAGCTTTACCATGAGAAGTAAACTAGGTAACTACGTTTACAACAACGTGGCTTCAAGTAAGGGATACTTCAACAGAATGACGGAGTTTGGCCCGAATAACTTACACACTTCAGTGTTCACCACTCAGTTTAACGATAAGCAACTTCTGTCTAACTATTATGTAGAAGATGCTTCTTTCTTAAGACTGGATAACATCACGCTTGCATATACATTCACCCAGTTGGATTTTGTGAAAATAAGGGTTTATGGTACTGCGCAGAATGTGATGACCATTACAGGTTATAGCGGATTAGATCCGGAAGTGGCAGGAGGTATAGATAATAATCTATATCCAAGATCCAGAACTTTTGTTGGTGGAATTAATATCACATTCTAAAGATTGATATCATGAAAAAGATTTTAATATTCATATTGCCACTATTTGTTACCTTTTCTTGTGCAGACCTGGATGTGCTGCCAAAGACAGGAACACCGGCAAACTTTACCTTTACTGATGCGGCTGCATATCGAGGATATATAGCCAAGATTTATGCATCTATGTCACTTACAGGTCAGGATGGACCTGCTGGTCAGGGAGATATTTCCATTATCAATGACGAGGGATTTACTAGCTACATCCGTGCTTATTGGAAAGCACAGGAGCTTCCTACAGATGAGGCAGTGATTGCCTGGAATGATGCGGGTATTCAGGATTTGAATACACATACTTGGTCTTCGGACAACCAGTTTGTAAGAGTACTTTACTATAGGATTTACTATCTGATTGCGCTGAGCAATGATTTCCTTAGACAGTCTACTGTAGAGTCTATGGCTGCAAATGGAGTGCCTACCGAAGATTATGCTGAAATCCAACAGTATAGAATAGAGGCTCGTTTTTTAAGAGCACTAGGTTATTGGCACGCATTAGATCTGTTTGGCAATGTACCATTAATCACTACGATCAGAAGTGATAATCCAGATCAGAATACACAGGAAGATATCTTCAACTTTATCATCAGCGAATTGAATGATATAGAAGACGATATGGTAGATGCGCGTGCTAATGAGTACGGACGTGCAGACAAAGCCGCACTATGGATGCTCAGAGCAAAGGTGAACTTAAATGCAGCTGAGGTATATGTAGGAGAAGACCATTATGCTGAGGTAATTGCAGACTGTGAGAAAATTATCGCAGCAGGTTATACATTAGAGCCAGAGTACAGCAATTTGTTCAATGCAGATAACCACAATTCGGATGAGCTGATCTTTACCCTTCCGGCTGATGGTGTAAATTCTACGAGTTGGGGTACGACTACTTTCTTAGTACATGCTGCTGTAGGAGGTACTGTGATGGCTCCTGCTGACTATGGAATTGATGGAGGATGGGGTGGTCTCAGGACTACTAAAGTGATGGTTGAAAAATTCGATGATATAAGTGGTGATACGGATTCCAGGGCCAACTTCTTCACGGAAGGACAGGCCTTAGAAATCGAAGACCTTAGAGTTTTTGAAGATGGCTATGCCGTGCCAAAATACTCAAACATAACTTCTACAGGAGCTGTTGGCAGTAACCTTACACATGTAGATACTGATTATCCGATGTTCCGTCTTGGAGACGCTTATCTAATGTATGCAGAAGCAAATCTGCGAGGTGGTGGAGGTAGCAGAGCTACTGCACTCGGCTATATCAACGAATTGAGAGAAAGAGCATACGGTGATGCTTCTGGCAACATAGCCGATGCAGATCTTACGCTTGATTTCATTCTAGATGAGCGATTGAGAGAAATGTACTGGGAAGCTACCAGAAGAATTGATTTGATTAGATATGGTCAGTTTACGACAGAGGGCGTATGGCCATGGAAAGGAAACGTTGCAGCAGGTACAACCACTGATGCAAAATACCGATTGTTTCCAATTCCTGCATTCGAATTGAGTGCGAATCCAAAAATCAAACAGAATGACGGTTACTAGCATTTTCTAAATGCTTCTTCATAGCAGGTCCCGGCTTGTACGGGGCCTGTTTATTAAACAACATTCATTATCATTTTAAACCCCATGCGGTTGCATTATTATTATCGATACTTTTTGATGACCGGGGCAGTTTTGCTCATGATGAATCTGACCTTTGGTCAGGTACATATAGAGCTGGAGTCTGTGCCCGAATCTACTCCAAAAGATGCAACTATATTTATCTCAGGTAATCTCAACCACTGGAATCCGGCAAACAATTCCTATGCACTGAATAAATCGCTGGATGGCAAATATCGAGTTACGCTCGATTCAGCACCCGAAAATCTTGAATTCAAGTTTACTCGTGGATCATGGGATGCCGTGGAGGGAGATGTAATGGGGAGAAACATTCCCAACAGGATTTTTTATGTTACTCAACCAGACACATTGCTTCTCGATGTACATTCCTGGGAAGACCTGGATGGTGGAGGAGAGATCAAATCAACCGCCAATTCTCAGGTAATCACCTGGGATTCGGCTATGTGGATTCCTCAACTGAAAAGATCCCGACTCATTAGGGTCTACCTGCCAAAGGATTATTATACTTCGTCCAGGCGTTACCAGGTCATTTATATGCTTGATGGTCAGAATGTATTCGACATGACCACTTCCTATGCAGGAGAGTGGCAGGTAGATGAGACCTTAAGCAAACTGGAGCAACAAGGTAAACGATCTGCTATAGTAGTAGCCATTGACAATGGTGGGCCGCTTAGAATTTCAGAGTATTCGCCATATCCGAACGAAAAATTTGGTGTGGATGAAGGTCATGAATTTGTCAGGTTTCTGGTAGAAACCCTGAAGCCCAAAGTGGATCAATCATTTAGAACTAAAAAGGATGCTGAAAACACAGCTATAGTTGGCTCCAGCCTTGGAGCATTGATTGCTCATTATGCCTATTTCAAATACCCAAATGTCTTCAGTAAAGTAGGAATTTTCTCACCATCATATTGGTATTTGCCGGAGTTTTTTGATTTGACCAAACACCCAAAAACCAAAGAGAACCCTCGAATTTACATGCTGGCAGGAGAGCATGAAGAAGGGATGATCGACCGAACTAAGGAGATGTATCAGCGCCTAATGGACGGTGGCTTTAGTAACAATGAAGTACATCTAGATATCGATCCTGACGGCACTCATTCAGAAGCTTTCTGGGCACGGAAATTTGAAGAAGCCTATTTGTGGCTTTTCGAAGAAACTGAGAAGCCATAGCATTGACTCCTTTGTTAAAGTTCCGATCAAGAGACACAAAACTCATCGAATAACACTCATCCCCCGATCTCTGATTTCCCATTCTCTCAATTTCTACCATGAATTGATATATATCATTGCCCCGTCTGAGGTATGATATAATAGATTCTCCAGTTTCATTTAAACTTTGATGACACAGCATGCCGAGCTTAATTGACTAAGTTTGAAATGCTTAACTTTCAAATCTATGGAACCAAACTTTACAGAGGCGCTTACCCTTCTCGGAATCGGGATGATCACTGTTTTTTTAGTCTTGATGCTAGTTGTTGCTACAGGTAACATACTCATCTCATTTGTTAATAGGTATGCAAAGGATGTGGTGGTAACACCTGCTAAATCTGAGAATATACCTACTGGTGAGTTGGTGGCAATTACGGCAGCAGTAGAAGCCTTCACCCTTGGAAAAGGAAGAATTACGAAAATCGAAAAGAAAAACTAACAATATTATGGCAAAGGAAATTGGGCTAAGCCTAGTCTATCGTGATATGTGGCAATCTTCAGGAAAGTATATGCCACGTGTAGATCAATTGGTTCGTGTAGCAGAGCCAATCATTGATATGGGTTGTTTCAAACGCGTAGAAACCAATGGAGGTGGATTTGAGCAAATCAACCTTTTGTATGGTGAAAACCCGAATAAATCTGTTCGTGACTGGACTCAGCCATTCAATGATGTAGGAATCCAAACACACATGCTCGAAAGAGGACTTAATGGTCTGCGCATGTATCCCGTGCCAAGAGATGTTAGAAAACTGATGTTTAAGCTGAAGAAGCAACAAGGAACTGACATTGCCAGATCTTTCGATGGGTTGAATGACATCAGAAACCTCAAGCTTTCTATTGATTATGCCAAAGAAGGAGGCATGATCGCTCAGACAGCTCTGTGTATCACACACTCTGACCTTCACACAGTTGATTATTACATAAAGATGGCCGAAGAGCTCATTGATATGGGTGCGGAAGAAATCTGTATCAAAGACATGGCAGGTATTGGTCGCCCGGCTTCTATGGGTAAGTTGGTAGCAGGTATCAAAGCCATTAAATCTGACATTCCGGTGACCTATCATGGACACAGCGGACCCGGTTTCTCAGTGACTTCTTCTTTGGAAGCAGCCAGAAATGGTGCAGACTTCATTGATGTGGGAATGGAGCCATTGTCATTCGGTACAGGCCATGCTGATTTGTTGACTGTTCATGAAGTGCTCAGAGATGCAGGATTCAGCTTACCTGATATCAACATGAAAGCCTACATGCAGGCTCGTTCATTGACTCAGGAATTCATAGACGATTTCCTTGGCTACTACATCAATCCTAAAAACAGGATGATGAACTCCTTATTGATCGGTCCTGGTCTTCCTGGTGGTATGATGGGTAGCTTGATGGCTGACCTTGAAAACAACCTGAAGAGTCTGAACAAATTCAAAGAGAAGAATAACCAACCGACAATCACTCAGGATGACTTGTTGATCAAGTTGTTTGAAGAAGTGCAATATGTATGGCCGAAGATGGGATATCCTCCATTGGTCACTCCGTTTAGCCAATATGTGAAAAACGCTGCATTGGTGAACGTAATGCAAATGGAAAAAGGCAAAGAACGTTGGTCGTTACTGGATGACAACAACTGGGGAATGATCCTTGGTCAGTCTGGTCGAGTGCCGGGTGAGATTGCTGATGAATTGAAAGAATTGGCGAAAGAGCAAGGCAGAGAATTCTTTGAAGGAGATCCGCAGGATCTACAGCCAGACGCTTTGGATGAATATAGATCGAAGATGGCTGAGAAAGGCTGGGAGACAGGCCCGGATGATGAAGAATTGTTTGAATATGCGATGCACCCTCAGCAGTATGAAGCTTACAAGTCCGGAAAGGCCAAGGCAGATTTCGAAACAGACCTTGCGAAACGCAAAGGTGAAGCAGCGGGTCCTGCATCTGCTACTCCTGCTCCAGTCGCCAGTAGTCAGACAGCTGCTCCTGTACAACCAAAAGCGCTTAACATAGACGTGAACGGACAGCAATATAAAGTGACTATCAGCTACGATGGTGCTGAAGCTCCACCTGCAGCCAGTCAACCTGCTGCAGAGACACCAGCCGCTCCAGCACCAGCTGCCGGCAGTGCAAGTGCAGAGATTTTGGCTCCACTGGAAGGTAAAATCTACATGACCAAGGAGTCTGGCGAAAAAGCGCTGAAAGTAGGTGACAAAGTGAATAAAGGGGATATCGTATGCTACATAGAAGCCATGAAAGTGACCAATGCTGTGAAAGCAGATGTGGAAGGCACAGTGATAGAAGTGTGCGTCAACGAAGGTGACGATGTATATGATGATGATGTATTGTTTAAGTTAAGCTAATACCTTGGAACTATTTGAAAAGCTATACAGGATGACGGCCATCCAGGATATTGTGGATGCGCCTCAGACCTTGTTGATGATACTCATCGCTTTTTTCCTGCTCTATCTGGGGATCAAAAAGCAATACGAGCCTTTGCTACTCGTGCCGATTGC
This sequence comes from Bacteroidia bacterium, assembly GCA_030425425.1. Taxonomy (GTDB): domain Bacteria; phylum Bacteroidota; class Bacteroidia; order Cytophagales; family Cyclobacteriaceae; genus Marinoscillum. The sequence continues at coordinate 29,778 of JAUIAO010000008.1, forward strand.
TTTCGGGATGTTGATTGCCAACTTCCCAGGTGGCCAGATGGGTGTGGAAAAAATCAATGCCGAGGAGCTCAATTTTTATCAGATTGCGCATGAGCATGGCATCATGAATTTCATCTACTATTCATTGATCAAAACAGGCTTCCTTCCTCCGATCATTTTTATGGGTGTGGGAGCGTTGACTGATTTTGGACCAATGTTGCGAAATCTCAGACTGGCGTTTTTCGGGGCGGCAGCACAGATCGGGATTTTTACCGTTTTGATTTCTGCTGTGGCTATGGGCTTCACCATGAAGGAAGCCGCTTCTCTTGGAATCATTGGAGGTGCAGATGGCCCCACGGCGATCTATACCACGATCAAGTTGGCTCCACATTTACTGGGACCAATCGCGATAGCGGCTTATTCTTATATGGCTCTGGTGCCGGTGATCATACCTTTAGTGGTGCGGTTTACCATGTCAAAAAAAGAATTGCTGATCAATATGAAGCAGCAGGACAAGCTTTATCCTTCTAAGAAGGAAATCAAGGATTTGAAAACGCTCAAAATCATCTTCCCTATCGGAGTAGGAACGATCGTGGCGTTGTTAGTGCCGTCTTCTGTACCTCTGATCGGGATGTTGCTTTTTGGTAATTTGGTAAAGGAAATCGGAGCCAGTACTTCCAGATTGTTCAAGGCAGCTTCAGATACGATTCTGAATGCAGCGACTATTTTCCTTGGATTGGCTGTGGGTGGTACCATGACAGCCAAGGCATTCCTGAATACTGAAACCATTATGATTATAGTGGGGGGATTTATTGCTTTCGCTATTTCGATCGCTGGTGGAATCTTTGCAGTGAAAGTTTATAACTTATTTGCAAAGAAGAAAATCAACCCGCTCATCGGAGCGACTGGTTTGAGTGCAGTACCGATGGCCTCTCGTGTGGCCAATGACATTGCACTGCAGCACGATCCTAACAATCACCTTTTGCAATATGCCATGGCCAGTAACATCTCAGGTGTGATTGGTTCGGCTGTAGCGGCAGGGGTATTGATTAGCTTCCTTGCAGGGTAGGGTTTTTCAATGCTGAAAAGGAATTGAAGCCGGCTTGATAGTCGGCTTTTTTTGATTGGTATTCCCAATTTAGGATGAGTCTATGATTCCTTTTTTGTAAATTGATAGATATAAAAACTTGGGATATTTTTTTATCGTTCGAGTGGTTTTATCTACAATTCAAATTGATCTAAGATGAAGAAAACAATGGTTATTATAGGAATGGGTGGAGGTATCAGTTATGCCACTGCTCTGAGGTTTGGTCATGAGGATTTTAAGATTTATATGATTTCACGAAATGAGCAGAAACTGAAAACCTATCAGGAAATGCTCAATAATGATGAGATAGATAGTGACTATAAAATAGCCGATGCAGGGGATGAATATGCGTTGGAAAAGGCCCTAACTGAAATCAAGCAATCGCAAAATGAAATCATCGATGTATTGTTTTACAATGCTGCGGTAGTTCGTCAAAAACACATTTTGGAGGAGTCTATCCAGCAGATTTTTACCGATCTGAAGGTGAATGTTGGAGGGGCGATTACTGCCGTGAAGGCTGTCATAGAGCCCATGCGTAAAAACAATCGTGGCACTATACTATTTACTGGCGGAGGCCTTGCTTTGACTCCACTGCCTACTTATGGTTCATTGTCAATCGGTAAATCTGCTTTGCTCAGTCTCAGTCGCCAGATTGCTACGGAGCTCAAAGATACTAATGTGAAAGTAGGCACAGTGGTGGTGCGAGGATATGTCACTGCCGACCATGTGAAGTACAATCCTACTTCCATAGCAGAGGAGTTTTGGTACATCCATCATCAATCTGGCAAGGAGCTTTCTGAGATTGTTTATTGATTAATATGGTTCTTCGATTTTACGGATGTTGTTTAGTAATAACAAACCGTTAAGCAGATAAATATTGTTAAATAATTTCAATTATAAATTATCTTTCGGATTTTAGAGCTAACCATTGCGATGCAAAATCTCACAGGAATTTGGGAAGGAGAATACAGCCTACTTGATGATACATTAGAAAAGCCTGAAATGGAATACCATTCTTTCAAGCTTGAGTTGAAGGATGTGGACTGTGAACTAAGCGGAAGGTGTTTCGATCTTACATTGGAAGATGAACCTTCGACAGTAAATGGTTTTCATGATGAAACTGGATTGATCAGTTTTATTAAAAAATATAGGAGATTGATTTTTACTGATGATATAGGAAACTATTTCGGAGACGACACTATTGATCATCCAGATATCAACTACTACGGAAGATACAATAAGAAAGAAGATGTTTTTGAAGGTCATTGGGAAATACATGAATCAGAAGAACATATTGGACTCCAAGAAGAATTTGTAGATCGCTACTTTAATGGTCAATGGTTTATGAGGCTTATAAAAAAGCACCTGTAACAGGCAAGGTTGTTTTAGTACTTGAATCCCTTTTTAAGTTTCTTTTTCTTCGCCAAGGGTTGTGTCCTCACAACCCTATGATGGTTTTGATTATTGAGGACACTAATCGAGGCGACAGAATCTGTTGAGCTGGTTATTCTGCTTGAACAACCAACTCGGTATTCCCAGAATCCGCAGTTGCTTTTCGACAGACTAGTTGAAGTTCTGAATAAATAGTTCACGGCAGGTTATTTAACCTTTTTTTATACAAAAATCGCTTGTTTAAGGTAATGGCTTTACATCAAAAGTGGATTTACTATCTTTATCCTATGACAATTGAACAAAAGAAAATATCATTGATCAACTGGATCACAAATCTGGAGGATGAAATTGTTCTTGATCAAATTGCTGACCTTCAGAAACTCTCTCTTAATGAGCTACCTGATGCAATAGTTGAATTATTGAAAATGGCTGATGCAGAATCTGAGGGTAATCTGACTGTTCATACTTCTGTCCGAGACATGTTGAAATGAAAGAAGTTCGCTGGACTGAGACGGCTAAAATTACCCTTCAAGAAACATCAGATTTTATACTTGAAGTATGGAATAGTCAGATAAACGAGAATTTTTTAGATCAATTTGAATATCGAATCAAACAACTCCAGCACAATCCTGAACTGGGACCAATTTATGAGAACTCACATTATCGAAAGTTGATAATTCAAAAGACTGTTTCGCTTTTCTACGTTAACAAGCCAGATTTTATCAAACTTCTTCTGATTTGGGATAATAGGTGTGATCCAGACAAACTCTTAAATAAATTGTTAAATGCAAACATCGAATAATCATTCTAAAAAGTGATTTTCAAATGCTGTTAATACTTGATTAAATGAACCAAAAAACGCGAATCTCTCCGCGGTTTTAAACTTTGTTATCTACATTTTGAATTTCTTCTTCTTCACCCAGGCGAAGAAGCTGATCACCATCAGAGCGGCCACAGATACATAGACCCAAGAAGGGATCGGCACAGGGTCGCCAGCCGCGTAGGAGTGCAGACCAGACAGGTAATAGTTTACGCCGAAGTAGGTCATGATCACAGTCGCCAGCCCGAAAAGTGATGCCAGGTTGAAGTTGTAAAGGCTGTTGAGTTTAGGGATGATGCGCATATGTAGAATGAATGCATATACGAGTATGGTCACGAGTGCCCATGTTTCTTTCGCATCCCAGCCCCAGTATCGTCCCCATGATTCGTTGGCCCAGACACCACCGAGATACGTTCCCACACTCACCATCACCAGACCACCTATCAAGGTCATTTCGCTGATGTGTGTCATCTCTGTGATGATGCGCTTCACGCGTGATTTATTGCTCTCTGTAAGTGAGGAAAAGAGTAGTAAGTTGATCAGACCTATGATAGCTCCAAGCATCAGGAATCCATAACTACCGGCTTCCAAAGACACATGAATTGTCAACCAATAGGATCTTAATACAGGCACTAATGGCGTGATTTCAGGATCGAGGAAACTTAGCATTGATACTCCCAGTAGTGTGGCTCCCAGTATCATGGTAGCTGCGAGACCACCGAGTGATCTCCTTGTGAAAATAACCCCCGCCAACACACTCGTGTAGGCAATGTAGATCATGGACTCATAGCCATTACTCCATGGTGCTCTACCAGATACGTACCATCTCAGTCCTAGTCCCAAAGTATGCGCTGCAAACCCTAGCATCACAAATACGAAAAGAATGTAATAAGGATACTTCAGGCTCAGATTTGGTTTGAATACAGAAATGAATAAAAGCACCAGAAAAATCATTCCCAGAAGGGCGTAGTACCAGCTTAGGTGATTGAAAACATGCGTATTGTTGAGCCAAATCTCGGCATTCACCTTTGCTTCTGATGGCATAATGTCACCAGATTGCTTTTGTTGCATACCCACCAGGCCATCCAAAACCTGATTGGCCAATGAATAATCATTGGTGACTATACCATGTCCGAGCGCCTTTTTGTATCCATCAAAAAACTGCTCAGCACGCTCCTCAAAACCAGGAAATTCATGCGTATGCATCGCAGAAACCCATGAATTATTTTCATCACCAGGTACTGGTAATATCTTGAATATACTTCCCGAAAACACCATGCCCATGATGTTGATTCGCTCGTCTAGTTTGATCAGATCTTTTTCGAACATACCACGATCAGCAGATTCCAACTGATTGGCATTCTGTACCATTTCGGTCAGTTTATAAGAGCCATCCATATTGAAAGCATCTTTATAGGCAATTCGCTTTCCGCTCGTACCCAGGATGCTATGAAGCCTTTCACTTTTCCCAATTTTAATCAGTTTAGTCCCAAACCAATCTCCCGGTTTTGCATATAGGCTTAGGACTACCTGGTCGGCAGTCATTCCTTCATACGATTCCTTGCCATAGACCTTGCGCATCACTTCACGTGTCATGGTGTGCAGAGGCTTCATTCTTCCACGCACATCCTGTACGATCACCTTGCTGAATTTATTTGCATGGGCCTCTGAAACAGCCGCATGAGTTTGGGTGATTTTCTCTTGACTAAATGCCACACTTGAGATCATCAATAAAGTGATTACAGACGCGGAATTGAGGAAAGTCCTGTTTTTATTGACCATTTTGCTCAGCTGTGTGAACCGAGTGTCTTTACTTACAAATACCAGCACCATACCGATGGTGAGCAGTATATAACCTATGTAAGAAACCCACGTTCCCCAGAAATCATGATTTACGCTGAGGTATGTTCCCAGTTCATCACGATCAAATGACGACTGGAAGAATCGATAGCCTCTATAGTCAAGAATGTGATTCATGTAAATTCTGTAGTCCATACTCACACCATTTTCCGGGTCTTCCAGATGTACTTCACTGGCATAGGACGCAGCGCTGTTTGTTCCCGGGTAGCGCTCCATGATGAAATCATACAGACTTACCGTAAATGGCACCTGAATCTCTTTGGCTCCATATGCGATGGAAAGCTGTAGGTCAGAAGTACCAACTTCTACTGGCTGCCCTGACATACCGCCATATCCACTCACGAACGCTTCTTTTGCTTCTCCATCTACGGTCACCTGCATTCGTAAGGCGATCATGCTGTTCCCTTGTACTTTTTGGTTTTCACTTCTTACGGCGGTGCTTCCTTTCGGATCGAAGCTGAGGAGGACGAAACGACTGTGATCATTCGTGTAAAGAGCTCTCAGCGCAAGAGGGTTACGAGATCCCGGCATCAGTGTATCTAGCTGCTGAGTAGCCATAGTCATTCTGGTAGTTGGTTCTGCTACTTCCATGGTCAGTTCTTCATTTTCCCAGAAAATATTCACCGCATGATCAGCTATCGTATTGGTGAAGTTGAAGAAGGTACCACCAATCATCTTTTGCTGGCCAAGTTGTATGAAGTATTCTTCCCGGCCATTGGCTCCAGCCAAAACAAGCTTCAAAAGTGGCTTTCCGTTTTCCTGATCAGAAGTCATTTCCTGAACTGGATTCGGAATGAAATCCAGTAATTTCACTTTTACCAAATGGTCACCCACTAGATATGATTCTTCAAAATCATTGGATCCAAGCGAGGCAAAAAGCACTTCCTCTTCAAACTGGTACTTGCCTTCTGAGGTAGTGGCATTGAATATCAAGTAGTTTTTAGAAGACAAAAATGAGTTCGCAGAGCTTCCCTCACGAATGTGCATGATGCCTTCATAGCTATAATACCGCGTGATAGCTGCACCGAGGAGTATCACAATGATGGCCGCATGAAACATGAGCAGAGCCCATCGCTTATTCTTAATCATGCGAAACTTGAAAATGTTGTAAATGATCGACGCTCCAAACAGTGCCAATAGTAATTCAAACCACCAGGCTTGATAGACTACTTTCTGCGCTGCGCTGGTGCCAAAATCATTTTCTATAAAAGTGGCTGCTCCTATGGCGAATGCGAATAGGAGTAGGTAAAATCCCGCCGCACGTGTGTTTACTAATCTTTTTAAGAGTTTTTCTGGATTGAATGCCATTTCTGCTGTTCCTCTGTTATTGTATAATCCTGCAATTTTCGAGAATAATTTCGTATTTATAGCCAGCGCCAAAGTCTTTATTGACTGCCAGTGTTCCCATCATGGTGACGGTATGACCTTCCGGTATCATTTGATCTGTGGTCAACACAAAGTCGTAATCCGTATCACTGTTGTCTTTGAGGTGCACCCAATTACGTTGCATGATGTTCGGGTTGATTTTGGTACAGGTACCAGTCACTTGTACTTCCTTGCCAGCATATGATGAAGGGTTTTTTACCAGTTCGGCGATGGGCACAGATCCTGTGGCAAGCTTCACGTCACCTATTTCAGTGTTATTTTTGGCGGTAGTCGCTTGCTTGCCAGACTGCTGGCTGGCGTGATTAGATGCGACCAGATTGTTGACCAAATACATCTGATCAAAAACTCTATTATATTCCTTGCTTTCAAAATTGGTCTTGAGCAATCCATTTTTATAAAAGTATATTCCACCAATTTCGATATCCATCAGAGCGGTAGCGATCCAGTATTCCTGATTGGTTTTGAGGTTTTTCACCCGCAGATAGACATATTTTGAGGTGGGCAATTGTTCTATGACCACCACCTGATTTACTGAGGTTACGGCTCCTTCAGTGCCGTGCATTTCTATAGGTTCTTTGAGCTTGTCAAATTTGAAGTTTGTTTTTTCCTCCGTAGTACTGCTTTCTGTTTGATCGACCACTTTCGGTCTGTTGCAGCTAGTCATCATTATGGCCACAGCCAAGATTAAGAATTGTAATTTATACATGAGTGATTGAAGGTTTCTGTATGCGAATTAATTGCCAAATCTTTTAATTACCTGAAGGTTTACCCGATAATTTTGATCAAACTCGTTGAATGAATATTCACCAAGAACACCAAGGCTGAGCTTATCGTTCAACCGATAATTTACTTTACTTCCAAAATAATGATGAGCCGTAAGCTGACCTTCAAAACCAATAGATGTGTATCTAACCAATCTATAATAGGTGTAGGTTCTGAGCTTTTTCTGAAAGAAATTATTTCTGTAGCTGGCAGATGCAGATTCACTGCTCACGCTTCTGCCATCGTTTCTATTGTAGTATACACTGACACTTCCAGGTACGAATGGTAATTTATTGATCGTTACGTTTCCTCCCATGCTGGCAAAGTTGGCCTGATCCCGATTCCGCGAATTGTAATTGAGACCAAGGAAAATATTCTTGTTGAGTCGATAATTTACACGTGTCCGCCAGCCGGTGGTCACATAGTCGTTTAGTAGCAACCTTTCAATGTCCAGCTGGTAGGATTCATAATAGATCACCCTTTTTCTTTGGTCATAAGATACCATAAAAGAAAGCGCACTATTCAAACGGTACCTGGCACTTGCGAAAAGATTGGTGAGTCGCGCCCCGGTTTTCAAAGAATCTATGTTCCCATTGTAGAGGTCCAGTTCAGACGAAACGAAAAGGCTGAGTTTCCGAAACAATGTGCTTTGGTGCTGTAGATAAGTATATTGTCGATCGATATTACCTCGGTTTCTTTGATCGATAATTCCAATAGTAGAAGTAGTCTGAATGGTTTTTCTGTTTCCTAGTGATATGGCTGTAAAAGCTCCCAGCTGACCTTGATCTGTGTTTAAGCCAAAATCATATAGGTCCGGTTTGAATCCGGCAATAGCACCAACGGAGACTTTCCCAAATGATTTTTCTAGCTGAAGGCCATCAACCGGCCCAATACTGGACATATTTCTGTTGATACTTCTTCCCACTGAGGCTTTGAACAACTTAGGGTTATCATAATTCAGAGCCAGATTATACACACGCACACGATTGTCAGAGGTAGTTTGTAAGCCTTGCTGAAAGATCTGATTAATATATAAATAAGATTCAAATGAAAAGTCTGAACCCTGAATATGATCTATATCCAGTCTTGCTCGTTCCATGATTCGGTGTGTTGATGAATTGTTGTTTGCACCGAAAGTGCTGTAACTAGCCGCTGATAGCCTTCCCGAAACTCGTTGCTGGTCACGAAGATTAACTTTTACCTTTTCAGGAATGTCCTTTTCTTCATTCTGTTCGATAGACTGCTCGTCCGTTTCTTCCGGTGTTACTTCTTGCACCGTGCGGAAGTATAAAACCTTCTGACCTTTGGAGACGGAGACACCAGATAAAGCTTCGCATACGAGCGACAGAGAGGATTTAGCTGTCACGATGAGCAGAGGGGTGTTTTGATCGCTGAGGTATAGAGTGTCACCTATCGAAACCTCAGAAGCACCATCAATCTTCACATAGATGTTCTGCGAGGTAACAAACGATATTGTTCCCTCCGTGGATTGGCTTTGCCCGAAAACTGGACTATTCATAAGGATTCCAATCCAACCAATTATCGCTATTAGATTATTCTTTTTCATCAATCATCTCCGTCTGGGTGACAAGCAAAGCAGGCGTTGCTTTCATATACATAATTTCTTCTGCCTCGGTGTTCATCGTCCATTTTTGATTGTCTATGCTCATGGCAGTCTATACAGCTGAAAGTATCATATGTCTGATCTACATGGCATTCATAGCAGCTGTTCCATTCGCCGCGGTGGTTTCCTCTGTAAATCGGGAAATATTGACTGTCATGATCCCTGAAGCTTGCTGGTGTCCAGCCTGAGCTAGTGCTATGGCAAGAGGCACAATCGGTATTAAACCCGGAAGATGAATGGTTTGGATCTGAGGTTTGATTGTAATCATCGATATGGCACGAAACACATTCGCTGCTGGCATCAGCATATGAGCCGGTATTGTGGCATTCGGTGCATGATGAGATATTATGAACCCCTGTCAGTGGAAACTGAGTATGCAATGATGAAGGGAAATCGGCAGGCATCCATCCCGGATTGGTAGTATGACAATTAATACAATCTGTGCCGATATTTACTTCTGTATGGTTAGGGTTGGTCGTATTGAGATAGTCTGTCTGGTGACACGTGCTACACTCGTTACTAATGGCGGTATATTCTCCAGAAGTGTGACACTCTGTGCATGTGCTGATGTCATGACCTAGTGTCAGAGGAAAACTACTGTGAAACTCACCATCACCACCAAGAGTAGATTTCCATCCTATATCCGTGGTATGACAATCTGTACAACTAGTCCCAAAATTGGCTCGAAGATGATCAGGGTTCTCTGTTCTATTGAAATCCTCAACATGGCAGGAAATACACTCCGAAGAAATATCTGAATAGTCGTTGGTGTTGTGACATTCTGCACAATCCTGGATATTGTGACCTCCGGTAAGAGGGAAAAAGTCATGAAATATCTCGCCGCCCATAGTAGTCGGGCTCCATCCTGGTAATGTACTGTGACAACTCGCGCAATTCATGTCGAAATTGGCTGCCTGATGGTTTGGGTTGATAGTGTTATTATAATCTTTCAGGTGACAATCCACGCATTCTGAGGAGAGGCCTTCATAGGTTCCTGGAGTGTGGCATTCGTTGCAATCTGCAATATCATGCCCCTGAGTCAAAGGAAAAAAGTCATGGAACAGACCTCCGGGTGACCAAACTTCAGTAGTAGGTAAATGACATTCTATGCATTCAGTAGAGAATCCTGATTCGATGTGGTTTGGCTCTGTGGTTGCCTGAAAATCAGCCATATGGCAATCTGCACATTCTCCACCCACTCTGTTCCATTGCAAGGTGTTTTGCGAAGTGTGGCATTCTGCGCATGAAATCTGATCATGTACCCCAAAGAGCGGGAAGCCGTTTTGTTCATGCAGTTCTGGAATGATATCTACGAGCCATGTTTCCGTAGTGTGACATCTGATACAATCATTGCCTACTGTCATGCTGTGTACATCTGTATGGCAAGATGCACATTGATTGGGTGCCGCAGAAAAAACCAGCGTTTCGTGGCAACTGATACAGCTGGTCTCGCTATGCTGGCCATCTAATATAAAACCAGTAGTATCGTGTTGGAACCCTGTGTTTCTAAAATCAACTTCCCAACTCTCAGAAGTATGACATGAATTGCAATCAGCTTTAAATGAATCTCCATGAGGGTTTTGGGCCTGCAATGCCATATTGGCAAAAAGTTGAATCAATATATAAACCTTAAAATATTTCATTGGCTTTTAATCATCCTCCTTTCCATCTGGGTGGCACGAATAGCAGGCATTGCTTTCATAAACATAGTTTCTTACTTCTCCTCGATGCTCATCATCCATCTTGGATTGGCGATGCTCATGACATTCCAGGCAGCTGAAAATACTATAATCAGACTCGGTCACATGACAGTCAAAGCAGCTATTCCATTCTCCTCTATGTTCTCCTGAGTAGATCGGGAAGAAATCCGAATCGTGTTGTCTAAAGCTTGCCGGACTCCAGCCTGGTGCTGTGGTATGGCAAAGCACGCAATCCGTATTGAACCCCGACGTTTGATGGTTGGGGTTGCTGGTGGAGTTGTATGCGTCCAGATGGCAGTTTACACAATCATCCGTAATCCCATCGAAAGTAGGAGAGATGTGACAATCAAAGCAATTGGCAATGTCATGGCCTTTCGTCAATGGAAAAAACTGATGGCTATTACCGCCGGACCACTGATCTTCGGTAGGTAAATGACATGTGATACAATCTGTGTCAAAACCAGATTCTATGTGATTTGGATTGGTGGTTTGGTTGTAATCAGTCATGTGGCATTCTATACATTCGCCACCTAGCCTGTTCCATTGCAAATTATTACCAGCCTCATGGCAATCTGTACAGGATATCAAATCATGGGCCCCAAAGAGCGGGAAACCATTCTGCTCGTGCAATTCTGGAATATTATCTACTAGCCAGCTTTCTGTACTATGACATCTCATACAATCATCGCCTACAGTCATGGCATGCACATCTGTATGGCAAGAAGCACATGCCTGGCTAACCTCAGGAAATTCTAAAGTCTTGTGACAATCCATACAGCTGATAGACTGGTGCTGGCCAGTCAAAGAGAAGTTTGTAGTATCGTGATTGAACAATATGTCATCAACACTGACTTTCCATCCGTCAGGAGTATGGCAGGTATTGCAGTCCACTTTGAAACCCTCACCGTGGGGGTTTTGCGCATGCGCAAAAAGCATAGACGCCATGAGGCTTATTATGAGTGACAATCTATACATGCGAATTGTTGAATTTTGTATTCTATCCTTTCCTGACCATCAATGAAAGTAGGTTTATGGCACTCCTTGCAGTCTACTTTGGCATGTTCCCCATCCAGCGGAAATTCTGTATTGCTATGATCAAAGCTGTTCGCATTCCATTCCATAGCTGTAGTATGACAATTGGTACAGCTGAAAGAACCAACCGGACCAAATTGGTTACCATGGATATTTTCATGGCAGGTAGAACACTCGGTATTGAGTCCATTAAACACCTGGCCAAAGTCTGCCAGCGATTCGTCTCTGAAGTGACATTCCCGACAGCTGATTTCCCCGTGCTTTCCTTCAAGAGGCCAATCCGTGTTATTATGATCAAAGTCTACTGAGGCCCAGCTTTCCGTATTATGACAAGAGGTACAGTCATTATCCGGATAAAATTTATCCGTGATTTTATCTCGATGAATGTTTTCATGACAGTCCACACATGACTCACCAATACTTCTAAAATGCCATTTCTCATCTGCTTCATCTATATGACAGGCAAAACATGGAGTAGCCATGTGAGCGCCTTCCAAGGCGAATCGAGAAGCATTGTGCTCTTCAAAACCGAAGAGGGTGTAATCAAATTTTTTCTCTAAAGTGTGACATTCCTTACAATCGGGAGATTGTCCATTTTCAATAAATTCTCCTTCATGATAATCTTCGTGACAGTCTTTGCATTCATTGAAACTTAGAGGATCTGTGTTGTTGCCAGTAGTATGACATTCTTTACAGTCTACCTGTATATGCAGTCCCTCCAGCGGATAATTGGTTAGGTCGTGATTAAAATTTTCTGGAGCGGTGGTCAGTTTGAAACTGTTTTCATTGTGACAGTCCAGACAATTGAGGCCAAACTTTCCTTCATGCACATCGTCATGACAGTTGATACATTGTGAAAACTCCAGACCGGTAAACACCTGGAAGTCTTTGCCATTTCGCTGAGTCATTTCATGACATTCCTTGCAATCCACTTCATTGTGAGCACCTTTTAGTACAAAATTGGCATTATTATGATCGAATTTTGGTGCAGGTCTCCATTCATCGAAACCATGGCATTCTATACAGTCGTTGGTGAGTGTTTCCTGATGGAAATCCTCATGACAACTCAGGCACTCCTCATTCATCCCGAGGAATGTATTCTCGAGTTTACGGATTTCCGGATTCGCTATATTTTCTGATTGATGGCAATCACGGCACTCGATTACATGGTGCTGACCTTCCAGTTCATATCCGGTTAGTAAGTGGTCAAAGTTTTCTTGATCAAATTTGGTAGCATCAAATTCTTGTCCGTGATGTTCGCTATGACACTCTGCACAAGATTTATTTTCTACTTCGACTGAAGCATGATATCCACGATTTTCATCTAATAAGAAAGAAATTTCCTGATGGCAATCCAGGCATTTCTGATTCACAATTTGTTTGCCCAGCGTATGGCATTCCGTACAATTCGAGATGCCTTCCAGATCACTATGCGCAGCGGATAATTTACCGGGAGACAATTGTCCAAAAACGCTCATCGACCAAAGAATCGGGCTCAAAAGGGCGATATTTAATAGTAGCCGTTTCAATGCTTTTTCATGATTTGACCAAAACGTTTCGTGATTGTCACGCCTGCATTTTCTAAAAATTTTGTCGGTAATTCTCCCCCGATGAAGATGTAAACCAAATCATTCTCAATACTCACCGCTTCTCCATTTTCCGCATTTACCTGAAGCTGGATTTTGTCAGGCTCTATGCTGATCAGATTAGAATTGAAGAGCGGCTTCACATACCCCTTTTCAATTGCTTCATTGATTCTTTCCTGATTTTTGGGTTTGATCCGTGCAAACTTTTCTTTTCGATAACTGAGCGTGACTTCATTTTCCTCCATCAAAAGCATGGCCGATTCCACGGCAGAATCTCCACCGCCTACTACCATGATTTTTTTACCGCTGATTCTCTCTGGTTCCAGTAGCTTGTATGCTACCTTTTCTGATTCTTCTCCTGGAATTCCCAGTTTTCTTGGGCTGCCTCTTCTTCCAATCGCAAGCAATACGTGGTTCGTTTGCCATTCTCTGCCATCGTTAGAGATCACTTTCAGACTATTGTCAACAAGTGGGGTGATCTTATCGACCTTCACATGCTCCTCTATCTTTATTTCATTATTCGAAAGCGCCTCATTCCAGACTTTTAGCAGTTCAGATTTTGAAGTTTCATTGAATTTCACTTTTCCATAAAGTGGCAAATCCACCGGACGAGTCATCACTATTTTGGTTCTTGGAAAGTTAGAGACCGTTCCCCCAAGGCTATCCTGATCCAGCACTACCACATCCAGTCCATTTTTTTTGGCAGTAAGAGCACCTCCGATACCTGCAGGTCCAGCACCAATTATTACCAGGTCAGGTATTCCCTCAATCTTCTTTTTTGTGCTTTTGGCAATGTTTTCTACCGCTTGTTTTCCTTGCTCAATACTGTTTTTGATCAGTCCCATTCCTCCCAGTTCTCCAGCGATATAGATGCCACTGACGTTCGTTTCGTAAGTAGGCTTTACATGTGGTAGATCAACACCTCTGGTTGCTGTTCCTATTCTCAGTGTAATAGCCTCTACCGGACATGCATGAAAACACGCACCATGCCCTATGCACGCACTGGCATTAATGGCGGTGGCTTTATCATCCACTATTCCCAGGATGTCTTGTTCCGGGCAAGCTTTGATGCAGGCTCCGCTACCGATACAGGTGTTGAGATCTATATGCGGATAAAGAGAAACTGGTTCAAACCGGCCTTCTGCCTTGGCAATGTTTACCTTTTGCTGGGTGAGCGAACTAGAGGATTTATTTTTTCTCAAATAGATCCAAACCACAATCAAACAAATGATTGCTACTATACCATAAATCAGTATTTCTTCTATCAGTAAGCCCATCATCAAAAAATCCAGGTATAACCAAAAAGTAGAGTGACCACCACATGAATGACCACCACAATTAACATAATCAATGCGAAAGGCTTATGAGCTACATGCCAGTATTTAAAAAGCTTTTGCATACGATTGAGATTGGCTATTCGACTGCTTAGCGCAATTTCCGAACGCACCAAATTCATAACGGATCTTTGTTCTTTTTTGTCTGTGATCTGGGCATTGATCAATTTTTTCAATGACCTGATATATTTACCTTGTCTTCTTCTCGACTGTAGATACGATCCTTCCAGACAGGACTTATCGGCTAGTTCGTGGATGATTTGATCATTAGGCAGCTTGAGTGATTTGATTTTTTCAATGATCTTCTCTTGATTCGTTCGGATTTCTGTCAGACTCAGTTCACGACCTTCAATACTCCTGGGGATCTGGATATAAATGAACCTTCCGATAACACCACTCAAAACTACAGCCACCATGCTCCAGAAAGCAATTGATACTACTCCACCAAATTTGAAAGTAGTGTGAAACAGGATCAGGATTGGCCCGAGAGTGCAAAGAAAAATATGAAATTCCAGCAGGTATTTGAGCCTGATAACTCTGGTTAAAAAACCGTATTTCTTAGCAAGGGTATACATGACTACACCAATGGTAATCAATAACGTCCCAATAATTCCCAACCCGTGTCCAAATAGACCTGAAGGTTTGAACCAATCATATTGGGCGTGATAAAACCGTTCCTCAATGGGTGTTTTATAAAAGTCCATGCCCACATAGGAGATGTATGTCGTTACAAAAACTATTATGGATATCAGAACACCAATGTAGGCTGTGTGAAATTTCTTAATCATAAAAAATAGACCAGTCTGTGAGTCTTTTCGGACCCGACGAAAAAATGGTTGGTTGACTTCACAATTTATCTTGAATATTCTAAAAATAAACGTAAGGATTCGTTAAATCTGAGCGGTGAATCATGAATCACGTAAAAAGGTCAACGGCTGTCTGTTGAAAATGGGATTTCAATGATCTACCTATGGCCAACAGATTCATGATCATTTTGCCTATTCTTCAGAGATTCGTTTTCTCAGTTTGACTGGATTACGATTTTTTCTCATTCGCATATTGAGCATCTCCACTACGAGAGAGAAAAACACTGCGAAATAGATATAGCCTTTTGGTACATGATAATGAAGTGCTTCTACCATTAGCATGAAACCAATGAGGATCAAAAAAGAAAGTGCGAGTACTTCTAGCGTTGGGTTTTTATTAATGAAGCCACTAATTCGATTCGAAAAGATCATCATGATTCCAATAGAAATAATCACTGCTATGATCATTAAGATCACCTCTTCTGTTAGACCTATGGCAGTCAATATAGAATCAAATGAGAATATGATATCTAGTGCAATGATCTGAATGATGGTGCCAGCGAATGAATGAATTTTTCCTCCGGATTCGAGGTGCTCATCACCTTCCATTTTATGATGTATTTCCCTTGTACTTTTAAAAAGCAAAAACAATCCACCAATGAGTAAGATCAAATCTCGGCTACTTATTTCATGATCCAATAGGCTAAAAAGCGGTTCTGTGAAGGTGATTATCCACGTTACTCCCAATAGTAAGCCTATTCTGAAAAGTAGGGCCAGACTGAGCCCCAGAGTTCTGGCTTTTCCTTGCTGCTCTTTTGGAAGCTTGTTCGTGACAATTGATATGAAAATGATATTATCAACGCCTAAAACAATCTCTAAAAAAGTGAGGGTTGCCAATGCAACCCAGGCTTCAGCATGCAGGAAAATCTCCATGGTGGTTTATTTTACAGTCCGAAAGCAGACTTTACCTGATCTACAAAATCTAGTTTTTCCCAGGTAAATGTTTCAAAAGTCATTTCTTTGGATTCCCCTTCTCCGTTTTGGAAAGTTCTGGTGACTGTTTCTGAAGTACGTCCCATATGCCCATAAGCCGCAGCATCTTGGTACATCGGAGTTCTTAGTTTCAGTCTGGTTTCTATTGCGTAAGGAGTCATGTCAAATACTTCACTCACTTTTCTCGCAATCTCACCATCAGTCATATCCACATTGGCAGTACCGTAGGTGTTTACAAATATTCCCATAGGCTCCACTACACCGATCGCATAGGAAACCTGCACCAATACTTCCTTACAAACACCAGCCGCGACCAAATTTTTAGCAATATGTCTTGTGGCATAAGCCGCCGATCTATCCACTTTAGAAGGATCTTTGCCGGAGAACGCTCCTCCACCATGAGCACCTTTTCCACCATAAGTATCTACGATGATTTTTCTTCCAGTCAGTCCAGTGTCACCATGAGGGCCACCAATCACAAATTTCCCGGTTGGGTTGATGTGGTACTTGATATCGTCATTGAATAGCTTTTGAAGTTCAGGGGTTAGCTGTGCTTTCACTCTTGGAATCAAAATATTGATAATATCGGACTTGATTTTATCCAGCATTTTCTGTTCTTCATCAAAATCATCATGCTGGGTAGAAACCACAATCGCATCTATTCTTTGTGGCACATTGTCATCGGAGTATTCTATCGTTACCTGCGCTTTAGCGTCAGGCCTGAGGTAGGTGATTTCTTTATTATCTCTCCGAAGGTTAGCTAATTCGATCAAAAGCTTGTGAGAAATGTCCAATGCCAATGGCATGTAGTTTTCAGTCTCGTCCGTTGCATAGCCAAACATCATTCCCTGATCTCCAGCACCCTGGAGCTTAGGGTCTGTTTTGTCCACACCCTGATTGATATCTGGCGACTGTTCATGTATTGCAGAAAGCACTCCACAAGAATGCGCTTCGAACATGTATTCAGACTTAGTATATCCGATTTTTTCAATCACATCTCGTGCTAATTGCTGTACATCCAGGTAAGTTTTGGACTTCACTTCACCAGCTAAAATCACCTGACCTGTAGTAACAAGTGTTTCACAAGCCACCTTTGATTGTGGGTCGAACGCTAGGAAATGATCAACCAGTGAATCTGAAATTTGGTCGGCTATTTTATCTGGGTGTCCTTCAGACACTGACTCTGATGTAAACAAGTATGACATATCAATTACTTTAAGGGTCGCAAATTTATGATTTTGGTTGAATTTTAGGGTAATTGTCCCAAGCAAAACACAGCAGGTATTTTGTGAAGGTCTTTGTTAGACATTTTCCATTCCTTGACAGATTGAGTCAATATGAATTCTTGTTCTCCAAAAATGTCTGCTGAAACACTCAATTGTTGGTTAGGGTCCAGATGCGCAACAAGATCTTTTATTAAAGCAGTGTTTCTGAAAGGCGTTTCCATAAATACCTGCGTGTAGCCGGTTGCCTTCAAATCTCTGGATAAGTTTTTAATTGCCTTGGCACGATCAGATTTTTGTATAGGCAAATATCCATGAAATGTGAATTGCTGACCTGTAAATCCAGAACCAATCACAGCTGTCTGTATTGAAGAAGGGCCGGGAAGAGGCACAACCTTCAACTGATGACGGTGAGCGTATGCTACTGCCATGTGACCTGGGTCTGCCAGGCCGGGAAGGCCGGCTTCAGAAATAATTCCGATGTTTTCCCCGGTTTTCAAAGGATTCAGTATTTTATCGGCCTTTTCGTATGAGGTATTTTTATCCAGCACCTCAAACCTCAACGATGAAATATCAACGTCCAGTTTTAGACTACTGATAAAACGTCTGCTTGTTCTCACATTTTCTACCACAAAGTACGAGGTGTTTTTGATCACATCAAGCACCATAGGAGCGAGAAAACTCCGGTCATTCGCAGAAGAAAGATACGTGGGTATGAGATATAAAGTGCCGCTCATGTAAGCCAAATTAGGATAGAAAATTGAGCACCAATGTCAACAATTCTTTTGGCTTTTCCGCATGAACCCAATGTCCGGCACCATCCACCATTTCAATCTGGTAGTCTGAGAAATGCTTTTGAATGATCAATTCATCATCTGATTGGATGTAATTACTTTTTTTACCACCTATGAATAAAGTTGGCTTGTCAAATTGGGCAACGTCTGGCAATCCTTCTCCGATCCGATCAATATGAGCCTCTAAAGCATCGAGGTTGATTTTCCAGGAATATTGATTCTCACTGTCGCGATTTAGGTTTTTGAGAATAAACTGCCGAACTCCAAAGTCTTTAATGATTTCTGATACTTTTTGGTCAGCTTCCTTTCGGGAATCCAGTTTTTCCAGAGCCACGGACCTGTAAGCCTTGAAGATTTGCTGATGATGTGGAGGATAAAATTTAGGAGCAATATCTACTACAATAAGTTTTTTTACCAATTCTGGATAGTGAGTCGCAAAATGCATGGCTGTCTTACCACCCATGGAGTGGCCCATGACATGGGAAGAAATAATATTTTCATCTTCCATTAGTTCTTTTAAATCCTCGGCCATCACCTCGTAGTTCATTTCAGTATCATGAGGAGAATTGCCATGATTTCGTTGATCAATAAGATAAACAGTAAAATGTTCTGAGAGATCCTTGCCCACTGTTTGCCAGTTGTCAGAAGAACCAAAAACTCCATGCAATATCAACAATGGGTCCCCTGACCCATATTTTCTAAAATTTAATTTCATCAAGAAATACTTTTTTTAAACCCAATAACCCAATAACCCAATAACCCAATAACCCAATAACCCAATAACCCAATAACTGTTACTGCAATTGGCGCAAATACATCTGTATAGTGTTTTCTAAGCCGTAGTACAGCGCATCACAAACTAGCGCATGTCCAATGGAGACCTCATCCAGAAAAGGAATTTTTTTCTCAAGATATTTCAAGTTGTGCAGATCAAGATCATGTCCGGCATTCAGTCCTAAACCGAGTTCTTTGGCTTTCTCAGCTGCGTTTACATAATCTGCTACAGCCATATCTTTGTTCTCATGAAATTGAGAGGCATACGGTTCTGTATAGAGCTCTATTCTATCCGCTCCGATTTTAGCTGCATATTCGACCATTTCTACATTTGGATCTACAAAAACAGAACACCTTACTCCCCAACTTTTGATTTTGGAAACAATTTCTGTCAGTAGTTTCTCATTTGCTTTGGTATCCCATCCGGCATTGGAAGTGATGGCATCAGGGCCATCCGGCACCAGTGTGGCTTGCGCAGGTCTCACTTTTTCGATGATGTCCAGATATCTTTTGTCTGGATAACCTTCTATATTAAATTCGGTAGTCACTGTATCTTTGAGCTGCATGACGTCATCAAAACGGATATGTCGTTCGTCTGGTCTGGGATGAACAGTGATTCCCTGAGCTCCGAATCGCTCACAGTCTTGTGCTACCTTGATCAGGTCAGGATTATTCCCGCCACGAGCATTGCGCAAGGTTGCAATTTTGTTGATGTTTACACTAAGTTTGGTCATATATTAATACACAGTATTCAAGGCAAAATTGTTCAAAAAATCGATTATGAGTTTAAAGCAGAAAATAGAAGGAGAAATTAAGCAGGCAATGCTTAACAAGCAAAAGGAAAGACTTACACCTCTTAGAGCAATAAAATCATTGATTCTGTTGGCGGAGACAGAAAAAGGAGGGGCTGACGGGTTGTCAGAAGATACTGAAATTAAATTGTTGACTAAGGCTGCAAAGCAGCGGAAAGATTCTCTGGAAATCTACAATGAACAAGGCCGTGCGGATTTGGCGGAAAAAGAAGCCTCTGAGTTGAAGGTAATAGAGGAGTTTTTGCCGAAGCAAATGAGCGAGGAGGAATTAGAGTCTGAACTCAAAGAAGTAATTGCTCAAGTAGGTGCCGAGGGTCCGAAAGATATGGGCAAAGTAATGGGCGTGGCTACTAAAAAATTTGCAGGAAGAGCAGATGGAAAAGCAATTTCCATGTTGACCAAGAAACTATTGAATTAGATTGAACTACCTCGATATTTTTTTACTGGTGGTATTGCTAATTGGAGCTATCAAAGGATTTATGAAAGGCCTGATAGTGGAAGTGTTCTCCTTTTTGGCATTTTTTGTTGGTCTTTTTCTGGCAATAGAGCTTTCAATCCCCATTACCGACAAGTATTTCGGGAAGAGTGATTATTTTCAAGCAGTGTCTATAGGGGTTTTTGTGGTGTTGTTTCTGATTACAGTTATTTCTATTAATCTACTTGCAAAAATTATCAGGAAGGCTTTTAAGCTCGCTGCTCTGGGAATGATAGATAGGATTTTAGGAACTATTGTAAGCACGATCAAATGGGCATTTATAGTCAGTGTGTTTTTTTGGGTCTTCGATTCCATCGGCATTCGCGTGCCTGATAAACTGGGGAAATCATCACTTATATACCCATATGTAGCAGATTTTGGACCGAAAACCTTTGAATGGATTGGAAATGAAGTACCTTTTATCGAGGATATGATAGATTCATTGAGAGAAATCGGGAAGAAAGGAAAATCAATTTACACTTAATATTGTTGAACCTTTAGTTAATTCATATAAATGCAAGTCAAAGAAGAAAACGGTTACCAGTTTATCGATGAGGGAGAAGGTGAGATTCTTCTTTTGTTACATGGCCTATTTGGTGCATTGAGTAATTGGGATGGTGTGGTCAATCATTTCTCCAAAAATTACAGAGTAATTATTCCTTTATTACCT
The DNA here is from genome assembly GCA_030425425.1 of Bacteroidia bacterium. GTDB lineage: Bacteria > Bacteroidota > Bacteroidia > Cytophagales > Cyclobacteriaceae > Marinoscillum. Next base: position 50,887 of record JAUIAO010000008.1, read on the forward strand.
ATCTACACCATGCCTGTGAAGCAAGCTGGTCTGGAGGCTCTCAACAAATTCGTGGAGGAGTTTGTGACTGATCAAGGCATTTCTGATCTGAATATTATTGGCAATTCATTGGGAGGTCATGTTGGGTTGATCTTTACGCTGGCAAATGAAGACAAGGTGAAGCGTCTCATTTTGACAGGAAGTTCAGGGCTATTTGAAAACGCCATGGGTGGTTCTTTTCCTAGAAGAGGTTCATATGATTATATTCAGGAGCGAGTTGCTTACACGTTTTATGATCCGAAAACAGCTACAAAAGAGCTTGTCGATGAGGTTTTTGAAACTACTAAAAGCATCCCAAAAGCACTAAGAATAGTAGCAATAGCCAAATCAGCACAGCGGAACAATATGGCTGATGATATTCCAAATATCAAAGTTCCTACATTATTGATCTGGGGACTGAATGATACCATTACCCCGCCGTATGTAGCTCATGAATTTGACCGTTTGATTCCAAATACAACTCTTCGGTTCATTGATAAATGCTGTCATGCACCTATGATGGAACAACCTGAGCAGTTCAACGTTATTCTAGAAGACTATCTACTCAATACTGATTACTCATGATTGCACAAGATCTGATAAACTACATGATTCCACCATTGAAGCCAGGAGACCCTGTCATTCGCGCAAGGCAATGGATGGATGAAATGAGGTTGTCAGAGCTTCCCGTCGTAGATAATGATACTTTTTTAGGAATATTAGATGCAGACTTGATCTTCGATGAAGAGTATGTTTATGCATCGGTCGGTGAGTATCCATTGATGGGTAAAAAATGTTGTGTTCCTGGTAATTCTCATTACTATGATATTTTGAAAACATCAAACATAGAAGGATGCAGGACGGTGGCCATAACTGATGAACACAATCATTATCTTGGAGTGGTTTCTATTGAAGACCTTGTCGGCACCTTTGCTCAAAATTCTTCTGTAAATACTCCCGGAGCAATCCTCGGGATCAAGTTGACAGTTCAAGATTATTCTCTGGCAGAGATTAGTCGCATTGTAGAGAGCAATGATGCTAAGATTTTGAGTAGTTATTTAAGTCCACATCCTGCGAATCAATCTGATTTGCATCTCACGCTCAAGATCAACACAGAAGAAGTCTCTCATATAATTGCCTCTCTGGAAAAGAATGGGTTCATAATTGAGAATTCATTCAACACCAGAGATAGCAGTATAGAGGAAAAAGAGCGAATTGACATTTTAATGAAATATCTCAAAATATAATCCATGTCAAAAGTAGCCATTCACGGTAGGCGCATAGATAGTGATGCTGTGAGCTATGTGAGTGAAATTATTCAAATCATCCAACAGTACGGACGAGAGATTTACGTAAGTGCGGCATTGGCAGAGCTGCCTACAGTGTTCGAATTATTGAAAGACTTTCCGCAGTACGATCAAGAACAGGACTTGGGAGAATTTGAGGCAATTTTTAGTCTTGGAGGAGATGGCACTTTGTTGGATACACTCACGCATGTAGGGTCTTCAGAGGTTCCCATCCTTGGGGTTAATCTTGGCAGACTAGGCTTTTTAGCCGTCATTTCCAGAGAGAATATTAAAGAAGCATTGTCCGCTTTTTTCAATGGCCAATACAGTGTAGATAAGAGAACACTACTGGAGTTGGAGACTTCCGCTCCGTTGTTTGAAGGCAAAACATATGCCCTCAACGAGTTTGCTATTCTTAGGAAAGATACCTCTTCGATGATCGTGGTGGAAACATTTCTGGATGGCGAATTTTTAAATACATACTGGGCGGATGGGTTGATGATAGCAACTCCTACCGGCTCTACGGGATATTCCCTTAGCTGTGGCGGTCCTATTATCATGCCAGATACTGGCACATTCATTATTACACCAATCAGCCCACATAATCTGAATGTAAGACCTTTGATTATTTCTGAAAATAGTGAATTGACAGTACGTGTGACTTTGCCGAATCAATCATATCAGATTTCTTTGGATAGTAGATCAGAAGCCGTGGAAGAGCAGATGAATTTATTACTGAGAAAAGCGCCATTTTATGCCAATCTTGTCAAAGTAAAAGGTGTGTCTTTTCCCGATACGCTCCGTACTAAGCTAAGTTGGGGCTTGGATAAGCGAAATTAATCAGAATTTAATAGTAAGAAATCCACCATTCATCGAAGAGCATTAACTTTGAGATTCAATTACTTACATATTTGTAATATGCGCTTCAAACACATTCTATCATTTTTCTTGATTGTCGTTTTGCTATTTGCAGCAGATGATGCGGATGCTCAAAGACGAAGAAGAAACAAATACAAAAGGAGAAAAGTCAGAAACAAAAGTATTTCTAAGTACAGAGGTGGGTCCGTTGGTGGAAAATTCCGCCCATACACTTTCATTTCTTACAATGTAAATGCTTTGAATTATTACGGTGATCTGGCCCCGGTAAATCAGGCCGCAAGTACGGATGTGTCATGGACCAGACCAGGAGCAGGAGTTAACATTGGATATAAATTCAATCCTTATCTCACTTTTAGAGCTGGGTTGAACTACGGACGGATTACAGGAGACGATAACAAAACAAAGGCTGAGGGCTATGACAATGCACCACGATATTATCGAAACCTGAGTTTCAGAAATGATATCAAAGAGTTTCAGGTTGGTTTTGAATTAAGCTTAATTCCTAATTACGGTGGTCCAAATGTCAGGAAACCATTTAATGCTTATCTGTTTGCAGGTGCTGCAATTTTTCATCATGAGCCAAAAGGTCTTGTACCTGATTTTGATTATGTCACAGGGGGAGCGAATTCTACAGTAAAAGCTCCCTCGGCAGGTAAATGGGTAAGGCTCAGGCCACTTGGGACCGAAGGGCAATATATAGACGGTGTTGGCGTTAAAAAGCCGTATCTTCCTTTTTCTTATGCCATACCGCTGGGAGTAGGAGTGCGAATGAGATTGTCCGGCCCGTTTGATTTAGGTTTTGAGACCACTTACAGGTTTTTATTCACGGATTACATTGATGATGTGAGTAATAACTATGTAAGCTTTGATAATTTTGATGATCCTTTGGCAAAAATTATGTCGGATAGAAGTGCTGAACCAGTTGGCATTTTGACTGGAGATGTGAGAGGATTACCGGTATCTAGTCAGACTCTGGCAGATGGTCAGACTTACTACACTGTTTCTGGTGAATATGCTCCAGGAGGAGGATTGGCGAATGGTGCCAAAAGAGGAAACCCTAAAGATGGTGATACTTATTTTATGACTACTGTTCGACTTATTTGGATACTAGGAAAGACAAAGAAAACAGCCAAATTCAGATAAATTGATAAAAAGACTTTTAAGCGTAGTATTGTTTTTTCCATTGTTTCTAAATGCTCAGTTCTTGGAATTCGGTGGAGGGCTTGGTTCTATGTACTACACTGGAGATTTAACTCATACGGTAGATTTTAGTCAGAGTCATTTAGCTTTCAGTGGTGTTTATCGAATGAATTTTTCACCAGAACTTAGTTTTAAACTTGGTCTGGCGTATGGGAAAATCAGTGGTAACGATGACAAGCCAATTGATGTGCTAGGCGAAAACAGAGATTTCAGCTTTAATCATCAGCTGATTGAATTCAGTTCTGTTTTTGAATATCACTTCTTGAATTACCGAGACCCTAACAATGTGTTACCCTTAGCTCCTTACGTGTTTTTTGGGTTCGGTTTTACTCGGATTACAGATCCGGTTCCTTCTTATGAAGACTATAACTCTACACAACCGGTGCTTCCGATGGGTGCGGGAGTGAAATATGTTTTTTCTAAACGATTCACGATAACCGGAGAAATAGGAGCCAGGAAAACATGGTTTGATTACCTTGATGGTATTTCTGATGGTGATACTTACATCAAAAATTACCGATATGGTAATCCGAATGATAATGATTGGTATTTTTTTACAGGCATTCAGCTAACCTATGTGCTATACAAAGTGCCTTGCCCTTTCCCTTATGTGCCTAATCAGAGTATCCTAAACAGGATCAAGGCTCACTAATCGTTAAAAAATGTTTAAACATTCTTAGTTACTAAAAAAAAACACACCTTTGTGGTCTTTCGTAATTTGACCCTAATTGTGGATGGAAGAGATAATAAAACAAGGCAATTTACCCAAGCATATTGCCGTTATTATGGATGGTAATGGGAGGTGGGCCAAAAAGCAGGGAGCAGCAAGAATTTTTGGTCATAGAAATGCTATTAAGGCAGTTAGAGATACTACGGAAGGATGTGCAGAATTAGGGATTTCGTGTTTGACATTGTATGCATTTAGCACAGAAAATTGGTCAAGACCGGAGCAGGAGGTCAAAGGACTGATGAATTTATTGGTGTCTACAATAAACGATGAGGTACCCACACTTCAGAAGAATAATATCAGTCTTGGGGCAATTGGTGATATTACAATGCTACCTGAAAAGGCACAGATCAAATTGGCAGAAGCAATGGCACAAACGTCTTCCAATACAGGCTTGAAATTGGTATTGGCCCTGAATTATAGTGGCAGATGGGATTTGACTAATGCTATTAAAAATATAGCTGTAGATGTGGAATCTGGTAAAATTCATTCAGAAGAGATACATCAGGATTTAATTAACAAATACTTATCAACAAGCACTTATCCAGATCCGGAATTATTGATCAGGACTAGTGGTGAGATGCGTATCAGTAATTTTTTGCTTTGGCAAATGGCATACACTGAGTTGTTTTTTACACCAGTATTATGGCCTGATTTTAGGAAGGAACATTTGTTGGAGGCAGTAAAAGCATATCAAAATAGGGAAAGACGGTTCGGTAAAACCAGTGAACAATTGAATAAAGAATAATGCGGGGGTATTTTATTTTAGTTTTAGTCTTAACAGGGACGTTCGTTTCAGCTCAGATTAGATTCGGTCAGCGTTATAATACAACTGACCCAAATGAGCTCACCGTAAATTACTCCAGTCCCAGAGAGTTTGAAATAGCAGAAATCAGGGTAGAAGGCATTCAGTTTCTAGATAATAATGCGTTGATTTCACTTTCAGGTCTGAAAGTAGGAGATAAAATCAAGGTGCCAGGCGATGAAATCTCCTCAGCAATCAAAAAGCTATGGAAGCAAGGGATTATTGGGAATGTTTCTATCGAAGCGGAGAAAATAGAGGGAGATAATATCTGGCTGGTTATAAAATTAAGTGAGCGACCAAGACTGAACAAGTATGAAATCACAGGTGTTGGAAAAAACCAGCAATCAGAAGTTAAAGACAAAATAGAATTGGTGAGAGGAAGAATACTCACCGACGTTGTTTTGAAAAATACAGAGCTGGCTGTTAAAAAACATTTTGAGAGCAAAGGATTTCTGAATGCAGAAATTAACATTCAGCAGGTGAAAGACACCATTCTTTCAAATAGCGTCAATATTATAATTGATGTAGAGCGCAATCAGAAAGTGAAAATCAAAAGGATACATTTTTATGGAGACGATAATTTCTCTACTGCAAAGCTCAGATCTAAACTGAAAAAGACGGGAGAAAAACCACGGATCGGCTTGCCTGAAGATCTGCTTCTAAAAACATTAAATGTTTTAAAGCCAAAGAATTTAGTTCATTTTCTTACACATAAGAGGGAAAGCAATTGGCTTGAGGTAAAAGAGTATTTAGGAGAACAAGTGAATGTGAACATTTTCAAATCAGCGAAATATGTTCAAAGTGATTTCAAAGAAGATAAAAAGGCACTTATTGCATTCTACAATTCAAAAGGATATCGCGATGCTCAAATCGTAGATGACTCCATTTATAATTTGGATCGTAAGTACATGAATCTGGACATATATGTTGATCCAGGTAAGAAATACTATTTTGGAGATATTAGTTGGTCTGGAAATTATCTATATGAAAATGACTTTTTAGATCAGATTTTAGGAATTGAAAAAGGAGATGTATATGACCTTGATCTGGTAAACAAGAAACTGAATTACAATCCAACTGGTACAGATATCTCATCTTTATATATGGATGACGGTTATTTATTTTTTAGTGTAAAGCCTGTAGAAGTTTCCGTAGTAGAAGATTCAATCAATTTGGAAATGAGGATTTATGAAGGTCCTCAGGCTACCATTGACAAAATCATTATCAGTGGAAATGATAAAACGAATGATCATGTAATCCTGAGAGAAATCAGGACGCTTCCAGGTCAGAAGTTCAATAGGTCTGAATTGATAAGAACCCAAAGAGAGCTATCTCAGCTTGGATATTTTGACCCAGAACAATTAAATCCAGTGCCAATTCCAAACCCAGCAGAGGAAACAGTGGATATAGAATGGCAACTTGTGGAGCAGCCAAATGATCAGGTTCAGTTATCAGGTGGCTGGGGCGGAAACTTCGGATTTGTGGGAACCCTTGCCTTGTCATTTAATAATTTCTCAGTAAAAAATATACCACATATTGAGAAGTGGAGACCTCTACCAATGGGTGATGGCCAAAGGTTGTCGGTTAGCTTACAGGCAAATGGTAAACGATATCAGAGTTACTCAATCAGCTTTAATGAGCCATGGTTAGGCGGAAGAAAGCCAAATAACTTTGGAATCAGTTATAATAATTCGAGGAGTAGACAGTTCAATACTTTTAATTTTGATGCTCCTCCAAGTAATACTTTGTCTATCGCCGGGGCTACTGTGTCGCTAGGAAGAAGAGTGACCTGGCCGGATGACTTTTTTACGATTAGTAATTCCCTTTCGTATCAGAAGTATTCTATAGAAGGGGATTCATATAGAAGGTTCTATGGGTTTAACGGTTCCTCCAACAGTATTACATTTAATACGACCATTGCCAGAAATTCTGTTGATAATCCGATGTATCCAAGAGGAGGTTCTTCATTGAGCATTAGTGCGAATTTTACTCCACCGTATTCTATTTGGAGAGATTTTGATTATGAAAATGCTGAAGATGATGAGCTTTATAAGCTACTTGAGTATTACAAATGGAACATGGATTTCAAGTATTATCTAAAGTTGGCAGGGAATTTGGTATTAGCACCACGTGCACACTTTGGGATGCTGGGGTCATACACAGACAAGGTTGGCGTTGGTCCGTTTGAAAGGTTCACATTAGGAGGTAGTGGTCTTACAGGTCAAAACTTCTTATTGGGAACGGATGTGATTGGATTGAGGGGATATGAAGATAATTCGGTAACTCCTACAGAAGATGGCGTTAGAGGCGGAACTATGTTTACCAAATTTGTGATGGAACTGAGATATCCGGTTTCATTGAATCCATCAGCAACCATTTATTTATTATCGTTCTTTGAGGCAGGAAACAACTGGAATAATTTTGATAACTTCAATCCTTATAATTTATACCGATCTACAGGTGTTGGCGTTAGGATATTTATGCCGGCATTTGGATTGTTAGGATTAGATTGGGCATATGGACTGGATCCGGCACCAGGAACACGTGAGGTAAGTGGTCCTCAGTTCCATTTCTCAATCGGTCAGCAAATTAGATAAACCTATGAGGAAGCTAGTTGTCTTTTTATCATTCATTTGTTTTTTGGCAATTAATCATACTTTTGCCCAAAAATTCGGATACGTTGATACCCAATATGTGTTGGGAAGAATGGCAGAATACAAGGAGGCTCAGGCCGAAATTGAAAAACTAGCAAAAGGATGGGAAGCGGAGATCAACGAGATGTATAAGAAGGTAGAGGAGATGGAAGCGTCTTTGCAGGCTGAAGAGGTACTATTGACAGCAGAAATGAGCCAGGAGAGAAGACAAGAGATCGATAGAGAATGGAAAGAAGTAAAAGATTATCAAAAGCAGATTTTTGGATTTGATGGTCTCTACTTTTTGAAAAAGAAAGAACTGATTAAACCAGTTCAGGATCAGGTATATGAGGCAGTAGAACGAGTAGCTAAAAACAATCGGTTACAAATCGTTTTCGATAAGTCGGGAGACCTGGTCATGATTTACACAGATCCTATTCATGACTATACGGATTACGTATTGGAGGAATTGGGATTAGGAGAAAACCAAGAAAATAATAATTAGGAAAACAATTAATCATGAAAGCAAAAACCCTTTTAGTAATTGTGATGTTGATGGCTGGCGCTATCCACGTTTCAGCTCAGGACAATCTTAAAATTGGATACACCAATGCAGACTATGTGTTGAGTCTGATGCCAGAGGCAAAGCAAATAGATGCTGAACTCAAGGCATATGAAAAACAATTACAAAATCAGATACAGGCCAAGTATAACAACTTGCAGGAGAAGATGACAGATTACCAAACCAATGCAGGTTCATGGGATGATCTGATCAGAAGTGATAAGGAGCAGGAAATTCAAACGCTACAACAAAACATTCAGCAATTTTCTCAGGATGCCGAAACACAGATGGCTAAAAAGAGAAATACGCTTTTGAAGCCTGTCTATGAGAAGATCGGAAAAGCAATAGAAGATGTGGCTGTAGAGAACAACTACTCTCATATATTCAGCGCTGGATCTCCGGGGTTTGATGTATTGCTTTATGCTAGAGAGCAGGATGATGTGTCTGATTTGATTCTCAAAAAATTAGGAATCACACCTCCTTCAGATAATTAAAAGAAGAATTTTTATTGAAGAAATTAGGAGCCCAATTGCGAGAGTAATTGGGCTTTTTTATTTGAATATCAGTCCAGTTATTAAACCAACCAGGATGAGCACTGGTGTTGGTATTTTGGTGAAAAACATCAATATCATAGTCCCGAGAATTAGCACATAATTGATAGTGGATGGGTGATGTTGGAAAGGCTCAAATAATATGAAAGCTGCAGCAATCACCATTCCTGAACTCACTGCATGTATACCCTCCAGAGATGCTTTTACCATTCTGTACTTCTTGAGATCCTCCCAGAACCTGCTCACGAAGAAGATGAAAAAGGTGCCTGGTAAAAATACACCCCCTGCCGCCATGATGCCACCCAGTACCTGCTGGAAAACATCTGTGTTTTTCATAGAGACTGTACCGATATATGCACTAAAAGAGAAAACAGGGCCAGGCAATGCCTGAACCATACCGTATCCGGACAAAAACTCCTCTGAAGTGAGCCATTGCTTAAACTCTACAAACTCATTATAAAGTAGGGATATAAGAACCTGACCGCCTCCAAATATCAGACTTCCGTTACGGTAGAAGTTTTCAAAAAGCCTGATTGGAAGGTATTTGGTAATCGCTCCAATTGCCGCAACAAATACAAAAACTGCCACCCATAAAATGAAATTAGACCAATTTATTTTAATGCTGGTTTTTTCTTCTACCGGTTGCTGCTCAAATTTGAAAGCTGTCACAAACCCTCCTGCCAAAAGCATTATCGGGAAAGCCCACGGAGTTCTGAATTGGTAAGCAGCCAACATAGAAATCATCATCAGGAAAAATCCTGTTCTCGTTTTTACTACACTGCTGGAGATTTTGTATGCACTATACCCTACTATTCCTACGGCAATAGGTTGAATGAATTTTAGAAAAGAAAGGGATATTTCCATCTCTTGAAAGACATTGATCATCAATCCCATGACGATCATGATGGTCAAGGCAGGCAGGGCCCAGATCAAAAGTGTCAGATAGGCGAGTCCTGGTCCGCCCAGTTTAAAACCTATGGCGGTGATGGTCTGTGTGGAAGTTGGTCCGGGCAGAACTTGACATAGGGCGTAGAGCTCCATCAGTTCTTGTTCTGTCAGGTAGCCGTGCTTTGTGACTAGCATATCGAGAAAGAGCCCAATATGGGCAGTTGGTCCCCCAAACGAGCTGACCGCAAGGATCAGGACATCCCTCAAAAATATGATGTATCTGACCCTTCTTACTGACATCAGGATTTTAGGCCTAGTTCTCTCAATCGTTCATCCAGAAACTCACCGGCTGTCATATCATCGTACCGCTTAGGGTTTTCTTCAGTCACGCAGCTTTTGAGACAGGTTAGGTCCATTTCAGAAATTGGGTGCATAAAAAATGGAATGGAAAACCTGGAAGTTCCCATTTTCTCTTTAGGAGGATTGACTACCCTATGGATTGTGGACTTTAGCGTATGATTTGTCAACCGATCCAGCATGTCTCCGACGTTCACCACAATCTGATCTGGTAGCGCAGTGATCGGGATCCACTCACCATCTCGTCGCTTTACCTGAAGTCCGTCCGCACTCGCCCCCATCAATAATGTGATAAGGTTGATGTCTCCATGCTCAGCGGCTCGAACTGCATCTGAAGGAATCTCCTCTGGGTTTTCTATCGGGAAATAATGAATCTGCCGAAGTATGCTATTCCCCTGCCTCACCTTTTCGTCAAAATAGGTTTCTTCCAGCCCGAGGTGAATGGCAATTGCCCTTAACATCTGAACACCGGCCTTCTGCAGTATGTCGTATGCCTCTAGAGTATATTCTCTGAACTCAGGTACTTCTTCAGGCCAAATGTTGAAGGGATAATCGTCCGTTTTATTATCGTCAGGTTGACCCACATGATAAAATTCTTTCAAATCACCAGTGTTTCTTCCCTTTGCTTTTTCGCGGCCTTTGCTCACATATCCTCTTTGTCCTGCTAGTTCTTGTTTTTCATATTTGAGTTTTACATCATCTGGTAAGGCGAAAAACCTTTGTACCGATTGATACAGGCTTTTGGTAAGTTCATCAGAGAGGCCATGATTCTTAATAGCTACAAAGCCAATGTTTTGATAGGCATTTCCCAGTTCTTCAACAAACTTTTTCTTAGCATTTGCATCTCCGGATGTGAAGTCTGCAAGATCCAAAGAGGGGATTTCGGTGTAGAGGATTTCTTTCATTTGCTTATTTGAATTCTCTCAAAAATAACCCTTCCTAATTTTATTGAAAAACCTGATGTAATACTTTGAGTGATTTCACCTCGGATAGCTCTGCCGTATGGTGCCGTAGATACTTAATGATTAAGTCTAATGATTTGAATCTCAATTCACCAGTGCCACCTATATCGGTTTCGTATTCCGTCTGAATAATCCTGGTAACAAAGTCGAGCATTTCGGAATCTTCTTCCAATATTTCAGAATCCATATTTTCAACCAATTCCTCGCCACGATCTACGGATAGTCCCAAATATGGAAGCATTTTTAGTAAAAAATGAAGGTGAAAATTTTCAATTTTTGAAGTTTGCCGATCGAATAATAAAACACTCTCGTGAAGAAAACTAAAAAGTTGTTCATGAGATTCTCCCTGTTCATGCTTAAGAATTTTTCCCAGTATTTCGGAGAGAAAAAGTGTGATCGAAGACTTCCTGATATCTTGCTGAATGTGATAGGTAGGAGTAAGATATTTGTAATCCGAAATTCTTTGTATCTCGCGATTAGGTTTAATATATGCGATCAGGTCTAGTAGAGAGAATGGCTGGAAATAACCAATACTTCTCTTAGATCTGGCTGACCGAATGCCATTCACGATGAATGGTGTCAAGCCGTACTTTTCTGTGAAGATCTGAGCAATGATGCTTGTCTCCTGATATTTAAGATATTTGATGACGATCCCTCGAGTATTGGCTATCATTTAATTCACCACTGCAATTTTGCCAATGAAACTTTCCAATCCATCCCAGGAGCTAGATAAGATGATATATACTCCACTTTTAACGCGCTCTCCATTGTAATCATACAAATCCCATGAGGCAGTACCACCGTTGGTATCCAGCTCTCTAATTAATTTTCCATTGATATCAGTGATTTTCACAAATGCATCGTTTGCCAGCCCACTGATACCGACTTCTCCGTCATAACCTGGTCTCACAGGGTTAGGGAAAATATTCACATTAGAATGATAGGGAAGTCCCTCAGAGGAGTTGCTTCGGTAAGAAACCAGACCCACATCTGTTAATATGTACATTTCTCCATTTCTAGGATTATAGGTCATATCCTTAATATAATGGCTTGGGAGAGGAGAGTTTTCTGTATTAAAAAATGCCTCAACTTTGGAAATATTACTATCGAAGATCCATAATCCATCTCCCGTACTCACCCAAGGGCGATCACCTCCATCAAATGCAATTGCCGTAAGGTTTTCATTATTAAATAACTCTTGATTTTCATAGATAGGACTGTAGGCTCTATTGTTGCTTTCTGTTATATATGAGGCATCGGAAAAGATTCTGACACCATCATCAGAAATGACCCATGCTTCGTCTTGATGGTTAATTCCAATTCCTTGAATAAAAAGGCTGGGCAAACCAGCAGAAGATGAAAGGTATCTAATGTCTTCTGTAGACGGATTGAAAGTAATTACACCTCCGCCATCAGACAAACTATTATCTATCCAAAGAGTGCCACCATCGGTTATATAAACTCCTTCTGGATAATAAGTTGTCAATTTAGATTTTGGGTAAGAAGTGAGATTGTTATTCTTATCCAATGAAAATAGGGATTGTGCGTGACGAAAAGAAATAGCAAAAAGTTGATCACCACTTGCTAGCATTGGTATCAATGGATCATAACCGTCGAGATTCGTTCCCATGCTGTCTATTATAGACATTTCCTGGCTATCAAATAAACCATACCCGATGGAGGAGAAAAATAGTCGACCATTGAAATACGCTCCGTCACTGATATTATAAAAACCGGGAATTATCGTGTGAGACCATGTATAATTATCAAATGCTTCATATCCCATTGAATCACTTTTTCCGATATAAGCTTCCGGAAGCATTCCATAAAAACCGTAAATCCTATTGTTGATATACCGGATTTTTGTCATTTCATCTGACACAGGTCCATTGGGAAGAACAAACTCATGAGAAGGCGTTTCCAGACCTTTAGCAGAATGGCCTAGCCAGAATCCATCATAATAAAGCGCTGTATTCACTTCTTCATGCTCCAAATCTAGCTCCAGGACCCATTCATTAGAATTAAAACGGGTCAATCCACTTAAAGTAAGGGCAATAAGCTCATTCTGTTTTACAATTAGTTTTTGAATGGTTTCTGTATTGGTGGAGTCAATGATTTCCCAATGATCTGACTCGAAACGAGCCAACTTGCTATTATCGGCTACTGCGTAAAGTTCATTATTCCAGATAGTCAATTCTCTGAAATCGGTACTGTCATTAGGGTCATGAACCCAATTGTTGAAATCAGGTAAGTTTTTGTTGAGTTCTCCGTATTGAATGGATTGATTGGATGTGGCAAATAATTTATTGTCAAATACGATCATTTCTTTGACGTTGATTTGTTCACCATTCAATCCAATTGATCTAAAATTATCGATGATACTTTTGGAGCCGATCGAAATTTCAAGAATACCAAAATTACATCCGGCAAAAACGCTCCCTTCATAAGAGATGGCATCATTTACCTTTTTACTGCCAACCAAAATTGATCTGTTTAGGTCACGAATGGTGCTGACCTTACCATTTGAAAATAGATCTATTAGTCCAGATTCATATGCCACTATGAGTGTCTTGGACTCTTCATCGTAATGAATGGACGTAATTGCAACATCAGAAAACCCATCAGTTTTTGACAAAGTTGTCACTTCACCAGAAATTGGGTCTAAAAAGAACAGCCCATGGTGACTGGCACAAATAATTTTATCATTTCCTTCGATGATTTCCTGAATGTCATTGTAGCTGAAATGACTTCTCCATCCACCTATCGGTGGGTTTTGTGCATTCACCTCGATTCCGACTAGTAGCCAAAGTAGGCTGAGAGGTTTAACTATCCATTTTGTCATAAAAACATTTTCTACAAAGTGCTTCATATACGTCTTTCTCACCTAGAACGACTGTTTGCTTACTTTTAGTCCGTCTGTGCGAATAAGATGCTATTTTTCCGCAATCCATACAGATGGCATGAACTTTTGTGATGTATTCTGCTGTAGCCATCAATTTGTCCATGGGAGAGAATGGTTTCCCCATAAAATCCATGTCCAGTCCGGCTATTATGACCCGTTTTCCTTGATTAGCCAATTCGTTAACCACAGAGATAATGTCATCATCGAAAAACTGAGCCTCATCTATTCCCACCACATCGCACTCTGTAGACCTCAGTAAAATATCCCTTGAGAAATCTACCGGAGTACTATGGATTGCGTTATCATTGTGAGAGACTACTTTTTTCTTAGAATAACGCTTGTCGATGGTTGGTTTAAAAATTTCCACTTTCTGTTGAGCCAGTAGTGCTCTGTTGAGCCGTCGGATGAGTTCTTCCGTTTTGCCGGAAAACATCGAACCACAAACTACCTCTACCCAGCCGGAGCGATTATGTGATAAACTACCAATATTTGGTTCTACAAACATCTATTCTGAATAATTAAGGTGAGGGAGTTTGTACTGCTCCGGAGTTTCTATGATTACGTCATCAGTTACTGTTACCTGACAGGCTAGCCGATGGTGCGTTTTCAGACGGCCTAATTTAACAAATCTCTTTTCTGCCTCGGTCAATTCTGACAAAGATGTCTCACCTTCTATCACTTTTGCCATGCAGGTGGTGCATTTTCCTTTCATTCCGCATGCATGCATCCAGTCTGTTTGCGTTAGTAATACATCAATTAGTTTTTCGGTATTAGATTCGCAATGAATAGATTTACTAAAGAGATTTTTGACGATTACTTGTGGCATTTATACCGGACATTCGTTAATTGGTAAAACATTTATGGATCGTATTCATTGTCAGAAATTTATAGAACCCAGTAACTCATAAAATCAAAACTGGTTGATAATCTTCGATTGATATGCAAAAGAAACTAAACGAGTCATTTATTGAGACATATTCAGAGGACTTTTCCAATGAAGTGATCTCTGCTTATTTTGAAGATAAACATTCAATATCCGGTAAGGAGATTCTGAATTTATCGCCTTCACGTCAGGTCAATATGTTTGTGTTGATGATACTTTTTCGCAAATGGCAGGATGAAATTAAAGCTTTGGAAAGCCCTTATTTTGACTATAAAAACCCGGAAGTGAGAAAAGCTATGATCCAATTTATGAATGTGCTTTCACAGCATATTGAAGTTGGGGCGACAGACCTGCACCCTTTATTGGCACAGGCGGTGAAGCAAACTATACTACTCGCTTTAGATCCGGTAGCATATCTAAAATTAGAATTTGAGAGTCAGGAAGGGACGGCTGTTACAGAAAAGGTCACTCAGCCAATTTTAAAATACATCAAGCTTCACAAGGAAGATCTTCAGCAGTTTGCACAAATTAATATTCCATCTTCTACGGAGGAGTTTATTAATGCTGCGAAGGACTATTTTGAGGATTTTGATACCTCAGAAGTATTAATTGATCAGTTGCAAAAGCTCTCAGAGGTACTTCAAATAAATGAAGACGACCTTTTCGAAAGTCAAGAAGAGGAATTGCCGGTCTTTGAGTCTGAAGAGATAGATGGTTCATCTTCTGATGAGATTTCATTTTTTGATCAGGATCTGGATGAAGAGGATGAGAGTGAAGCCGAGGAGGAACTTGAGGAGAAAAAATCGGAGCTAAAGCCTGAAGAGGTTGAAGAAGAACCAGTGGAATATGAAGAAAAAAGAAGCAGTCAAAGCAGTGTGATTTCTGAAGATCTAGAGGAGGACGATGTGGAAATAGAAGATGATGATATAGAGTTGATTGAGTTTGATGATGAAGAGCAAGAAACTACAGATGAAACTGAGGAAATAGAAGAAACAGAGGAGAAAACTGTAGCTGCTCCGGAGGAGGATGAAGAGGAAGAAGATGATGACGAAGAAGGCACTGTGAATTCCAGGTTTTCCAAACCTAGCGCGACCCTGAACGAAACCTATGGGAATAAAAAAGAGGATGAAACCTTAGGTGACCAGCTCGAAAAGCGAAAAGTCAATTCCATCATGGATGCTATCTCTATCAACAACAGGTACATGTTTACGAAAGAGCTTTTCAAAGATGACAAAGAAACATTCGTAAATGCTATCAATGAATTGGAATCGATGAATTCCTTTGATGAAGCCGTGGAGAAACTCATTCATTCTTATGCCAAGACCTATGGATGGGATATGAATAGTCCTGAGGTGAAAGAATTGCTAAAGGTTGTATTTAGAAGGTTTAGGTAGGTTTAGATCCTTTCCAATACTTGCATTCTGTGCGCATCCAGTTTCAGAAAAGTGAATAACAAAATGGTGAATCCCCACAATGCGGAACCTCCGTAGCTAAAAAAAGGAAGAGGAATCCCAATAACTGGAAACAATCCGATGGTCATGGCGATATTGAAAGCAAAGTGAAAAAACATGATGGAGACCACTCCATAACCATAAATTCTTGCAAAGGTGCTTTTTTGTCTTTCGGCAAGGAAAATAAGACGTAAAAACAAATAAGTAAAAGCAGCAACCAATAAAATGCTTCCAAACCAACCATGTTCCTCACCTACAGTACAAAAGATGTTGTCTGTGGTTTGGTCCGGGACAAAATTAAACTTAGTTTGTGTTCCCTGAAGATACCCTTTACCGGTCCATCCTCCAGAGCCAATGGCGATTTTGGACTGAGTTACTTGCCATCCGGCGCCCAAAGGATCTCTGTTTGGGTTAAGTAATTGCATCACACGTTGTTGTTGATGTGGTTTAAGGACATCAGTCAAAATAAAGTCCACACTTTTTACGAAACCTGCCGTTACCACTCCTAATAGGAGGATAATGGCGATCTTTTTTGGTGATTTGGCCATAAGACCGACAAACAACAACGTGAGCACAGTAATGCCGATCAAAAGTACGGTTTGATTAAGCAATAGGGTGAGTAGAAAAACAACGGCCACACTCAATCCGACAATCAAAATCAATGGGTGCATTCCTTCTCTGAACATGACCAAAACCAAGCTACCAAAAACCATCGCGCTGCCCAGGTCTCCTTGTAGGATAATTAGAGCCATTGGCACCAGGAAAAATGCGAACCCAATCATTTGATTTTTCAGCTCAGAATTTTGTCTTAGGGGCTTACTTAAAAATTTAGCCAAACCTAAAGCCGTGGCGTATTTGGTGAATTCTGCTGGTTGTAAACGCATGGAACCAATTTCAAACCATGATTTGGAGCCCGCCACTTCACGACCGAACAAGAGCACTCCGATCAAAAGTGCAATGAGGATTCCATAAATGATATACGCAAATGAATCGTAGAACCTAAAATCCAGAAGCATGATGAATGTGATAATCCCAAGTGAGGTAATTATCCAAATCAATTGTTTACCCGAACTCATCTGGAGGCTAAGAATGCCCTGGTTGAGGTCTGGATCATAATCAGCTGCATATATGTTGAGCCATCCGGCAAAAACCAGCACCAGATAAATGAGAATGACCTGCCAGTCCAGACTATTGATTAGTGATTCGTTTCTCATAGTGGATTGTTGGTTTTAGCTTTCGCTTTTTCCCTGTTCATTTCTTCCAGGGCTTTTTTCTGATCTTCATCCAGAAAATCCCCCTTCAGCACAAAATCCTCTACCCATGATCTGGTGATATTTCCACGGATGTACTTTTCTATTACCAAACTGGCCGTACTAGCTGCAGCTCTTGCACCCCACCCGGCATTTTCTACGTAAACGGCAATTGCAATTTTAGGGTCATCTTTAGGTGCAAATGCCATAAACCCAGAGTGGTCCATGCCCTGCGAATTCTCCACAGTGCTAGTTTTTCCACAAATCGCAATGTCAGGGATATAGGCCCTGAATGCTGATCTTTTGATTACACTTTCCATCCCGTTGATCACAGATTCATAGTGAGTAGAGTCAATGCCCATTTCTATTGGGGCTAAATACTCAGATGTTTCTCCGTCTATTGCTTTTAGAATATGTGGTGTGTAGTAGTACCCGCGATTGGCGAGAATTGCTCCCAGGTTAGCCATTTGCAGAGGGGTCACGAGCAACTCGCCCTGCCCAATACTCAAAGAGTAAATGTTGCTAAAGGCCCATCGATTTTCGCCGTACCACTTGTCATAAAACTTCACATCTGGCACCAGCCCTGATCCTTCATTGGGAATATCTACTCCAAGTCTGTGTCCCAGACCAAATCGTGAGATATAGTCATTCCATTTTTTCAGCCCAACTCTGGAATCCAAATAACGACTATCGTGTACTCCTTGCTCAATCACCCGTTTAAATACCTTGTAAAAATAATTGTTGGAAGAAAGCATGATTGCTTTTTCTACGTCGTAAATTCCCGGTGGAGCATGATCTCCAATTAGTGTCCCATCGCACCTTATTTTTTCTTCTGATGTTAATACACCCTCTTGCATGGCTATCAAAGACTGAATGGTCTTAAACATGGATCCGGGAGAGTATGTGGCTTGAAGTGGTCTATTATATAGTGGCTTTAGAGAGTCTTTGCGAATCTTGTCAAAATTCTTACCAAAATCTCTTCCGCTTAGAAGTGATGGGTCATAAGACGGTTTAGAAACCATAGCCAAGATTTCACCAGTACCAGGTTCTATAGCAACCAAACTAGCTACCTTTCCTTCTAGTAGATATTCTGCATAAGACTGAAGCTCCGTGTCAATAGTTAGTTGAATGCTTTGGCCTGGAATAGATGCTGTATCATATTGACCATCGCTGAATTCTCCTTTTACCACTCCCTGAACATTGACGATTTTATATCTTACACCTCGTTTCCCTCTTAATATCTCCTCTTGCTCCTTTTCAATTCCGGTCTTGCCTATATAATCTCCAGGTTTATAATAATTGGAGGTGTCCCGGTTAAGCTCCCGTCGATCAATTTCTGATACATAGCCGAGGGTATTAGACAGGATGTGATGATTATAGCCTCTTACAGTTCTGGGTAAAGGATAAAATCCGCTGAAATTTATAAGTCTGTCCTGAATTTTCGCAAATTCATCATTCGGAATTTGCTCTACAAACTTCGAAGAAAGGATGGAGGAATACGACTTGGCTTTATTCAGTTTTTTGTTGAATGTTTGATGGTCTATACCCAATAATTTGATTAACTCAGAAGAGTCGGCAAGATCAACTTCTTTGGGGATGACCATGAGGTCATAGACAGGCTTGTTGTAAACCATCAAGTCACCATTTCGATCATAGATCAATCCTCGGAATGGATAATCGACAATTTCCTGAATGATGTTGTTCTGGGCTGCTCGTTTGTATTCATCATTGACTACTTGTATATAAAATAAGCGGATCGTAAATATCAATCCGATCAATACAATAATACCTTGTATGATGAATGTTCTGCTGCTCATAAACTCCTTTTAGTGGGTGCCATTAAGAAGCTGATCCCAAATACCAGAATAAATGAATAAAGCGTACTATAAAGCACTTTAGAGAATAATAAACCGAATCCATCAAATCCTCCATTCTCTATGCTGAATATCATCAAATGATGAATGAAAATCAGCGGTAATAAATATCCAATGGATCCAATAAATCCAAGCTCATTGAAATCCAACTGGATGTCGTCATCAGACTCTCCTTTGATGATATCATGCCAGAAGTCTTTTGAAAAGGCAAGGAATATGCAGGCAGAGGCGTGAATGCCGGGAGTATTCGAGAAAATATCGATGAATAGTCCAGTGAAAAAGGCAATGATCATAGCTAGACTTCTACTGATGCCGTATGGTAAAAACAAAATGAAACCCACGTAGAAAAAGCCAAATGCTACATCTAACAGGACCAATTTGTAGAGCAGTGGAATTTGTATCAATACAAATACGATTAAATGATAAATCTGCTGTTTGTAATCAATCCTAATCATTAGTCGCTTTTGGTTACAGATTCCAGACTATCTTGTTCGGCCTTCATTTCATTTTTAATCACATATACGTAATCAATGCTGCTAAAATCAACCGCCAAATCGATTTTTGCCTCGTAAAAAACATCATTATCCGCGAGGTTCAATTCACTAATAATTCCCACCATAATGCCGTCAGGAAAGACAGCATTATATCCTGATGTAACCACCGTATCCCCAATTTGGACTGGAATATGTCTTGGTACAAATTTGAGTGCAGCACCTTTGGGCTCTGCTCCATCCCATTGGACAGTACATAGGGTCTGAGTTCGTTTTATTTCACTTGAGATCAGTAAGTTTCTGTGCAATAAAGATATGACTGTGGCGAAGTTCGGTGTAGTAGCTTTAACCTGGCCAACGACTCCAGATTGATTGATGACAGCCATGCCGGGCTCTAAACCATCCTTGCTTCCTCTGTCTAAGGTCAGGTAATTCATTGAGCGCCGATAGGTATTATTAATCACTTTGGCCTCATAAAAATCATAAGTAGTGTTAATGGTATCATGATTGGCATGCAAGAGGTTACTATTGGCAATCTGAATGCGTAATTGTTTGTTTTCTTCCAGCAGTTCATTGTTGACCTTTTGCAGATCAAAATAATCGCTGGTATTGTTGGTAAATGCATTAATTGCCCCGGCCAGAGCATTAGATGAATTTAAGAAAGAGGCATTTGCTCGCCTATTGTAAGAAACAATTAGCCAAACACAGATTCCCTCCAATAGCAAGAACAACCCGAAGGTTCGGAACCGATAGAGGAAGAGTAATAAGTTTTGCATTCAGAAATTTACGTCATTAAGACCGGCTTGAATTGATTGAGGTTTTTAAGTGCCAACCCTGTGCCACGAACAACAGCTCTCAATGGATCCTCAGCAATATGAATAGGCAACTTAGTTTTGAGTGAGAGTCTTTTATCCAACCCTCTCAATAAGGCACCACCACCAGTAAGGTAGATTCCATTGTCATAGATATCAGCAGATAGCTCAGGCGGGGAAATCTCCAGGGCTTTAAGCACCGCTTCCTCGATTTTGGAAACCGACTTGTCAATCGCAAAAGCAATTTCGGAATATGAGATTTTGATCACTTTCGGGATACCAGTCATAAGATCACGACCTCTGATTTCGAAATCCTCTGGTCCATCCTCTAGTTCTGTCAAAGCAGAACCTACTTCAATTTTCACACGCTCCGCAGTTCGTTCGCCAATAAGAAGATTATGCTGTCTGCGCATGTAATCTAGAATGTCCTTGTTGAAGGAGTCTCCCGCTACACGTATAGACTGGTCACAAACAATCCCACTTAAGGCAATTACAGCAATCTCAGTGGTACCTCCTCCGATATCTACGATCATAGATCCTACAGGCTGCTCGATATTGATGCCAATACCCACGGCAGCAGCGATTGGCTCGTGGATCATGTAGACTTCTTTAGCTCCTGCATGCTCTGCAGAGTCACGAACCGCTCTTTTTTCTACTTCTGTGATTCCTGAAGGGATACAAATCACCATACGGTGCGAAGATGGCATCCAGTTTTTCTTGCCATTATCGATCATCTTGATCAATCCACGAATCATGTGCTCTGCAGCATGGAAATCAGCGATCACACCATCCTTCAATGGACGAATTGTTTTGATGTTTTCGTGAGTTTTCTCATGCATTTGCATTGCCTCACGACCGATTGCCAATACCTTATTATTGTTTTTGTCAATAGCAATGATGGATGGTTCATCCACCACTATTTTGTCCTTGCTGATGATCAGGGTATTTGCAGTACCCAAATCAATGGCAATATCACTATTGAAGAAATCAAAAAAGCCCATGTTGTCTGCTGTAATTTTTGGTCGCGAAAGCTACGAATATAATACTTAAACTACTGTAATTCTAATGTTTAAAATGTCTTGTCCCTGTAAATACCATCGATATGCCGTGTTCGTCACAGTAGTCGATAGATAGCTGATCCTTTACTGATCCACCAGGCTGAATTACTGAAGTAATTCCTGCCTTGTCTGCTATTTCAACACAATCAGGAAAAGGGAAAAATGCATCTGAAGCCATCACAGCTCCCTTTAGATCGAAACCAAATTTCTTTGCCTTGTCAATGGCTTGTTCTAAAGCATCTACACGAGAAGTTTGACCTACACCACTCGCCAGCATTTGACCATCTTTGGCAAGTATGATTGTGTTAGATTTGGATTGCTTACAGATTTTAGATGCAAATAATAGACTTTCGATCTCTTCAGGTGAAGGAGCAATTTTAGTTACGGTTTTCAGCATGTCAGCAGAGTCAGTAACATGATCATAGTCTTGTACCAAGGTGCCGTTCAACATGCTTTTGTGCGTCAATTGCCTATTCCAGCTTTTTTTCTGAATGAGCAGAATTCTATTTTTCTTCTGCTGTAGTATTTCCAGTGCTTCAGGGGCAAATGACGGAGCAATTAAAATTTCGAAGAACAAGCTATGCATTTCTTCCGCTGCTTCTTTGCTCACCTCTTTGTTGGTGATCAATACACCACCGAATGCAGAAATAGTATCTGCCTGAAATGCCCTCATGTAGGCTGATTTCACATCTGTTCCGGTTGCCACACCGCATGCATTGTTGTGTTTCAGGATAGCAAATGCTGTTTCATCTCCAAACTCTGCAATCAGTTGAATTGCCGCTTCAATATCTACCAGGTTGTTGTAGGAGATTTCTTTGCCATGTATCTGATCAAAGTAAGGTTCAGATTCTTGATAGAACACGCCTTTCTGATGTGGGTTCTCACCATATCTAAGCACTTTCCCTTCACTCGCACTTACTTTGAAAGAAGGTACAGAGCCATCTTCGTTCATATAGCTGAAAATGGCAGAGTCATAATGTGATGAAGTATTAAAAGCCTTAGTTGCGAAGAGTTTTCTTTGCTCCAAAGTAGTCACTCCCTCTTGTGAATCTAAAACTTCAAGCAGATCCGAATAATAATTCCTTGAGCTCACGATCACTACATCTTTGAAGTTTTTCGCTGCTCCTCTGATAAGGGCTATTCCTCCTATATCGATTTTTTCAATGATGTCTTCTTCACTTGCTCCACTAGCGACCGTTTCTTCAAACGGATACAAATCCACAATCACAAGATCGATTGGAGGAATCTCATACTGTTCTTTTTCTTTCTGGTCACCTTCGTGATCTCTTCTGTGGAGTATTCCGCCAAAAACTTTTGGATGAAGAGTTTTTACTCTTCCACCGAAAATGGATGGGTACTTAGTGATGTCTTCCACAGGAGTGACAGCAATCCCCATATCTTCAATGAATTTCTGAGTTCCTCCCGTTGAGTATAATTGAACGCCTTGATCGTTCAATTTCTCCACTATCGGAGCTAATCCATCTTTGTAAAAAACTGAAATTAGTGCTGATTTAATCTTTACTTCGCTCATCTGCCTGAAAATAAGCTGCAAAAGTAGCTATTTTGTTGGTTGATATTGATTCGTTGAACAGTAAAAACAAGGATTTATTGAATTTTTCAGGGATGAATCAATCTTTTGTTGACTCGGCTCGCAATTTTCTGAAGTTTATTGGTTGGATTCATAAAGTGTGATCACATATTCCTCAATGACTTTCGGAAAATGTTCATGTTCCAGCTTATGAATTCTGGAGGCTAATGTATCAGGAGTGTCATTTTTTTCGACCGAGCATTTTGCCTGAAAAAGATGCTCGCCTTCATCATAGTTTTCATTAACGAAATGAATCGTAATTCCGGATTCTTTCTCATTGTTTGCGATTACAGCTTCATGAACAAAATGCCCAAACATTCCTTTTCCTCCGTATTTTGGGAGTAGAGCTGGGTGAATATTGATGATTTTATCAGGGAATGCATCAATCATATACTGAGGGATTTTCCAGAGAAATCCAGCTAGTACGATCATGTGCGCATTGTATTTTTCGATGTGATTCAGAAATTCTGAAGATTTGAATTCTTCACGGTTAAATATTTCTGATGGAATCCCCAGGTTCTTTGCTCGCTCCAGCACATAAGCTTCGGGTTTATTTGCAAAAATTGCCGATACTTTAATGGATGGGTGGTTCGCAAAATGGTTGACAATTTGTTCGGCATTGGAGCCACTTCCTGAGGCGAAGATGATGAGGTTTATATCCATGATTTGGTAAGTATCATACTTATGAGACCCGAAATTATGATGACATTCGTAAATCGGACAAGACTTTTGTAATGTATTTGCCTGTCAGCAAGAATTAATCGATAAATGAAATATGCAAAGACAGGCAAAAGTCCTGTGAAATAAAACCTTACCACCCAGCTATCAATTTTGATTAAGTAATAAATGAGCAATCCAGCGCTACCAATACTTACTAAATAGATGAACCATTTGGCTCCTCTTATGCCGAAGATGACAGGGATGCTTTCTATGCCGAACCTCTCGTCACCTTTCACATCTTCCATGTCTTTGATGACTTCTCTGATCAAAACGATAGCCATAGCAAAAAGTGAATATGCGTAGATTAATACCTCGCTTCTCTCCAGAAATATTGCGACAAGCAGCAGGGTGATTCCGGTCAGAAATGAGATGATAATGTTGCCAATTAACGTGATACGTCTGAGGTAATTTGAATAATACCAGAGAAAGAAGGAAGAGAATAAATGAACTACTCCGATTTTGATATCGAGAAGAAAGCCGAGTGAAATGCCCCCGACAGTTAATAGAAAATGTGACAACAAAGCTTTTCTTCGTCTTAGTTTCGTGCCGACTACTACTTTGTGTGGTCTATTCACTAAATCTACTTTTTGATCATAATAGTCATTGATGATATACCCACCAGCTGCAATCATCACTGTACTAGCCACCATCAGGAAAAACCAGATACTTGTTAGGTCATCATATTTCTTAGGATATTCAGAAATAAGGAAGATGGCTGCAAGGTATTGAGTAGAACCAATTGTCAAGAGGTTTGGTATCCTGCTGGCCTTAAGAAAACCAATAAAATCCTGAAGCAGCCTTCTCATAATTTCAGGTTTGGATTGATTGATTTGCTAATTTGGGAATATAAACTTTTTTCGGACTCATTGCCATCCAATAATTCAAGATGAAGTCGGATTGTTTCCCCATCGCCTCTGATTGCAGGTCCAGTCTGCGCTTTTTCTGGGCCAATTGCTACAGCCTTATCAATGGTTTCCTGAATCAAATGCTGTAAATCAGAAAACACTAGTCCTGTTTCGTTCAGGTGTTTTTGAGCCAGTTGGTAGAGATAGTTGGTGAAATTACATGACAATACTGCTGAGAGATGAACTTTTAGTCGTTCTTCAGAATTGCAGTGAATTACCTTCTTCGTAAGGAGTTCTGCAACGGATTTAATTTTCTCAAGTGTTAGTACATTATTGCCTTCTATCAATATTGGGATGTTGTCCCAATTGATTTGTTTTTCTTTAGTAAAGGTTTGGAGTGGATAGAGCACTCCGTAATTAGAAAATGAGCTTAGCGAAGTAATATTCTGACTCCCGGATAAATGTACTACAATCGACTTCTGAAGATATTTTTCTTCAATGCTTTGATTGGCGATTTGCCGATCTGGTACGGCAAGAAAGATTAAATCGCAATCCTGACTGATCGCAGTAGAAATAGCCACTGAATCCAACCCAATTGAATCCACAAATGATTGACCATTTTTAAGGTTTCTTGAGATAATTAGTGATGGAGGGTTTCCTATTTCAATCAGTCGTTTTGTAAGGTGAAATGCTAAGTTGCCAGTGCCAATAATTGCGATTTTCAATGCGATGATGATTTTCTTACAAAGCTATACGGATAACTTGTCAAATGTTTGACTATTTGCGCTGACTAGTTCCTAAAAACGGACGTATTTAATAAACATCGGGAGAATCCTGCCTGTCATCTAAGTTTTATGGATGATTCAGAAACAATTAAGAACCTTTGTTCAGAATCAATGATCAAATAGTTGATTTTTCACATTTTTGTATTGAATCAAATATTCACCATGAAAAAAATACTAATTACGGGAGGTGCAGGCTTTATTGGGTCCCATGTTGTTCGAAGATTTGTGAAGAATTATTCCGATTATCAGATATATAATTTGGACAAACTCACATATGCTGGAAATCTGGAAAACCTTAGAGATATAGAGGATGCTCCGAACTATACCTTTATTAAGGGAGACATCTGTGATGCAGGATTTATTCAGCAGATTTTTGTGCAATACCAGTTTGATGGTGTAATTCATCTTGCCGCTGAGTCTCATGTAGACCGCTCCATTACCAATCCAATGGCTTTTGTAGAAACGAATGTGATTGGTACGGTGACCTTATTAAACGCGGCAAATCATTTTTGGAAAGACAAAACAGACAAGCGTTTTTATCATGTTTCAACAGATGAGGTTTATGGCTCACTTGGTGAGGAGGGTTTTTTCCTGGAAACAACTTCGTATGATCCTAAATCACCATACAGTGCATCAAAAGCTTCTTCTGATCACTTTGTAAGAGCTTATCACAATACTTACAGTTTGCCGATCGTGGTTTCGAACTGTTCTAATAATTATGGTTCATTTCATTTTCCTGAGAAATTAATACCACTTGTTATCAACAATATCCAGCAAAACAAACCTTTACCGATATATGGTAAAGGGGAGAATATCAGGGACTGGTTATTCGTAGAGGATCATGCTCGTGCTATAGATGTGATATTCCATAAAGGAAAAGATGGAGACACTTACAATATTGGAGGATTCAACGAATGGACAAACATAGATCTGGTGAAACTTCTCTGTAAGATCATGGATGAAAAGTTAGGCAGAGACCCTGGTACATCGGAAAAATTGATAACCTATGTGAAAGACAGGGCTGGTCATGATATGAGATATGCTATCGATGCAACTAAACTAAAGAATGAATTGGGTTGGGAGCCGTCTTTACAATTTGAGGAGGGACTGGAGAAAACTGTAGATTGGTACCTGGCCAATCAAAAATGGATGAATGATATCACATCGGGAGATTATCAGAATTATTATAAGGAACATTATCAGGCATAGATTTAGTCCCGATTGAAAAAACAGATTTTTAAAATTATAACTATCCCTCTTCTCCTCTTTTGGTAAGAGATGGGCTGAGGGTGAGTTGATATAAAATTGAACAAATGAAAGGAATTGTATTAGCAGGTGGATCAGGCACAAGATTACATCCTTTGACGCTTGCAGTAAGTAAACAGATTTTGCCGGTTTACGATAAACCAATGATTTATTATCCACTGTCTGTACTTATGCTGGCGGGAATCCGAGAAATTTTAATTATTTCTACACCGAGAGATTTGCCATTATTTGAGCAGTTACTAGGTGATGGAAAGTCTTTGGGCTGTGAGTTTACTTATGCCGTACAGGAAAAACCAGAGGGATTGGCTCAGGCATTCATCATTGGGGATGAATTTATAGGGAATGATGCTGTCGCACTCGTGTTGGGAGATAATATTTTTTACGCATCTGGACTGTCAAAGAAATTACAGTCTTGTGTGGATCCTGAAGGGGGACTTGTGTTCGCCTATCAGGTAAATGATCCTGAGAGATATGGGGTTGTAGAATTTGATCAATCAGGCAAAGCGATTAGTATTGAAGAAAAACCGGATGATCCCAAATCAAACTATGCAGTCCCGGGGCTTTATTTCTATGACAATGAAGTGGTAGAAATTGCTAAGAATGTAAAACCTAGTGCCAGAGGAGAATTGGAGATAACTTCAGTCAACAATCATTATTTAGAAAAAGGGAAGTTATCTGTTGAGAAACTTGACAGAGGAACCGCTTGGCTGGACACGGGTACATTTGCTTCTTTAAATCAGGCCGGTGCTTTTGTTCAGGCAATTGAGGAAAGACAGGGAATGAAGATCAGCTGTATTGAAGAAATCGCCTGGAGAATGGGATATATCAATGATGAACAACTCTTGGAGATAGCACAGCCATTGGTAAAGAGTGGATATGGTCAATATCTGATAGATTTGCTGAAATGGAAATAATAGAAACACCACTCAAAGATTGTTTCATCATTAAATCAAAGAAATTTGGAGATGATAGAGGATTCTTTTTGGAGGCACTGAATCAAAAGCACCTCAAGAATGCGGGGATAGATCTCAATGTCCAACAAATCAACTTTGCGAAATCAGGGAAAAATGTACTGAGAGGCCTTCATTACCAACTGGAGCCAATGGCTCAGGCTAAATATGTAGGTGTAATATCTGGAGCAGCTGTGGATGTTGCAGTCGATATTCGTGAATCTTCTCCCACATTTGGTCAATATTTCATGGCAGAGTTGTCTTCACCTGACACACTTTTTTATGTTCCAAGAGGATTTGCTCATGGATATTATACATTGGAAGAAAACACCATCTTTTACTACGCTGTGGATAATTTCTATTCACCTGAGCATGAAAGAGGAATATTATATAATGATCCTGATCTGGGAATAAACTGGGGTGATATCGAACCTTTAGTTTCAGAAAAGGATTTAAAACAATCGAAATTTAAATCTGCTGAATTATTCAGATAATGGGAAAAGAAAAAGTATTAATAACAGGAGGTGCCGGATTTTTAGGATCTCATTTGTGTGACCGAT
The DNA here is from genome assembly GCA_030425425.1 of Bacteroidia bacterium. GTDB lineage: Bacteria > Bacteroidota > Bacteroidia > Cytophagales > Cyclobacteriaceae > Marinoscillum. The sequence continues at coordinate 79,190 of JAUIAO010000008.1, forward strand.
TCATAAAGGAAGGTTATCATGTCGTTGCAATGGACAACCTTCTTACTGGTGATATAGAAAACATTGCTCATCTGATGGGGCATCCTGACTTTGAGTTTCAACATCATGATGTTTCAAAGTATGTGCATGTTTCTGGTAAAGTCAAATATATACTTCATTTCGCCTCACCAGCCAGTCCAATTGACTATCTGAAAATGCCTATTCAGACTATGAAGGTTGGATCGCTCGGCACACTTAACTGCCTCGGATTAGCCAAGGATAAAGGAGCTAGAATGCTAATTGCTTCGACTTCTGAAGTTTATGGAGATCCACTTGTCCATCCACAAACAGAAGATTATTGGGGTAATGTAAATCCGGTTGGACCAAGAGGAGTATATGATGAAGCCAAAAGATTTCAGGAAGCATTGACCATGGCATATCATACGTATCATGGTCTTGAAACTCGAATTGTTAGGATTTTCAATACTTTTGGCCCTAGAATGCGTCTGGATGACGGACGTGTGTTGCCAGCATTTATTTCACAAGCTCTGAGAGGAGAAGACCTTACCGCATTTGGAGATGGATCACAGACAAGATCATTCACCTACGTAGATGACTTGGTAGAAGGAATTTATAGACTTCTGCTTAGTGATTATGCACATCCAGTAAATATTGGCAACCCAGATGAAATTACAATCAATGAGTTTGGAGAAGAGATCATTAGGTTGACTGGTAGTAAGTCAAAAATTAAATATTTTGATTTGCCAAAAGACGATCCAAAGCAAAGAAAACCAGATATCACACTTGCTAAAAAAGTATTAGGTTGGGAACCTAAATACACACGATCAAAAGGGTTGGAACCAACGTTAGAATATTTTAAAAAGAAGGTCTTAGGATAAGTTACATAGTGTGGAAATAAGAGTTGGAGTAATTGGGCTTGGATACGTTGGTTTACCTCTTGCTGTAGAAGCAGGTAAGAAATACACAACCGTGGGTTTTGATATCAGCCAGTTCAGGATTGGCGAGCTAAAAAGCGGAAAAGACCGGACCTTGGAGGTTTCAGAATTAGAATTGCGAGAAGCGAGGCAATTGTCCTTTTCAAGTAATATAGAATCATTAGCTGAATGTAATTTCTACATTGTTACTGTACCTACTCCCGTAGATGATCATAAAAAACCCGATCTCACACCTTTGAAGAAGGCTTCTGAAACAGTTTCCAAAGTGCTGAAAAAAGGGGATATAGTGGTTTATGAATCTACAGTATATCCGGGTTGCACAGAAGAAGTCTGTGTGCCTATCCTGGAGAAGGGAAGTGGTCTTAGATTTAATCAAGATTTTTTCTGTGGATATTCTCCGGAGAGAATTAATCCTGGTGACAAAGAACACCGATTGCCAAATATTCTAAAAGTAACAAGTGGAAGTACAGAGCACACAGCGCGAATAGTTGATGATTTCTATAAGTCCCTGATAACAGCAGGTACTCATTTAGCATCATCTATCAAAGTAGCAGAAGCGGCAAAAGTTATCGAAAATGCTCAGCGAGACATTAATATTGCTTTTATCAATGAGCTCTCGATGATTTTCGATCGAATAGGTGTGGATACAAGTGAAGTGCTTGCTGCTGCTGGTACAAAATGGAATTTTCTAAAGTTTACTCCAGGTTTAGTCGGAGGGCACTGCATAGGTGTGGATCCTTTTTACCTGACTTATAAAGCGGAAGAGCTTGGCTATCATCCGCAGGTAATATTGTCAGGGAGAAAGATCAATGATAATATGGGTTCTCACGTTGCGCAGAGGACAATTAAGTTATTGTCTCAAAAAAAACAGCTTAATCCTGATACTCGGGTGTTGATTCTTGGCATCACTTTCAAAGAAAACTGTCCGGATATTCGAAATTCAAGAGTAATTGATATTTACAAAGAGTTTGTGGATTTCGGATTGAGTGTAGATGTATTTGATCCAAATGCAGACGAAGAGGAAGTATCAACAGAGTATGGGTTACAATTGACGTCTCATCCGGATTACTCTGGATATGGAGGAATAGTAGCAGCTGTGGCGCATCATCAATTTATTGATTTAGATTGGAAAACTATAAGAAATCAAGTTTCAGTAATTTTTGATGTAAAGGGTTTTTTACCAAAGGAATTCGTAGATTCGCGGCTTTAGAATTGTAAAATTGTCAATAAAACCAGCAAAAAATATAAACTTCTACCAGAATGGGAATAGAAGAAAACATTATACCACACGATCACCTGATCAAGCAGTCAGACCGAATTAAAAAATTGGGTTATGGACCTAAATTGATTTGGTTTACGGGGCTCTCTGGATCCGGAAAATCTACATTGGCTAGCGCTCTCGAAACCTATTTGTATAATCAAGATTTTCTCACATATATTCTAGATGGTGATAATATTCGCTCTGGACTGAATAAAGATCTGGATTTCACAGACGAAAGTCGAGTGGAAAACATTCGTAGGATATCTGAAGTATCCAAGCTTTTTCTTGATGCCGGAGTAGTAGTTTTAACTGCTTTTATATCGCCATTTAGGGCAGATCGCCAACAAGCTAAAGAACTGGTAGGTGAAGAGAATTTTATCGAGGTATTCGTGGATACCCCACTCGAAATCTGTGAGAAAAGGGATGTGAAAGGTCTTTATGCCAAAGCTCGAGCAGGGAAAATCGCAAATTTCACAGGGATAGATTCCCCTTTCGAACGTCCTGAAAATCCTGATGTCCATATATTGACAGATGGGCAAACCGTAGAGGATTCACTTAATGAACTAATCAAAAAAATAGTACCAAAACTCAAGTAGCATGAAGAGCTATAATCTGACACACATTAAAGAACTGGAGGCAGAAGCTATCTATATCCTCAGAGAGGTTTTTGCTCAATTTGAAAATCCTGCCATTCTGTTTTCCGGAGGGAAAGATTCTATTTGCGTCGCTCATTTAGCAAGAAAAGCATTTTACCCGGCGAAAATACCATTTCCTTTTGTTCATGTTGATACGGGACATAATTTTCCAGAAACAATGGAGTTTCGAAACAATTATGTCGAGGAATTAGGTGTCAAATTGATTGTTGGTTCTGTACAAAAATCAATTGATGAAGGTTCTGCTGCTGAAGAGAAAGGGAAAAATGCCAATAGAAATGCAATTCAAACAGTAACTCTCTTGGATACCATTGAGGAGCATAAATTTGACGCATGTATAGGTGGAGCCCGAAGAGATGAAGAAAAGGCACGTGCAAAAGAAAGATTCTTCTCACATCGTGATGAGTTTGGTCAGTGGGATCCGAAAAATCAACGACCTGAGCTATGGAATATCTTTAATGGTAGATGTCACCATGGTGAAAATTTCAGAGTTTTCCCATTGAGTAACTGGACAGAGATGGACGTTTGGCAATATATTCTATCAGAGAACATATCCTTACCTTCTCTCTATTTTGCGCATGATCGTCAGGTTATAAGAAGAAATAATACATGGTTGCCCGTATCTGAGTTTATCACCATTGCAGAGGATGAAGAGGTTGTAACAAAGCGAATCAGGTTTAGAACACTTGGCGACATTACCATAACTGGGGGCGATGAGTCTGATGCTGACACTCTTGAAAAAATCGTAGAAGAAGTGGCCTCTGCAAGACAGACTGAAAGAGGTAACAGAGACTTCTATGGAGGACAGGAAGAAGCAGGGATATTTTTAATTTTTGAATCAAAGACATAAAGAAAAATGGATAAGGACATTCAAAAGCACGACAATACTGGTTACCTAAACATGGAACTTCTCAGATTCACTACCGCTGGTAGCGTGGATGATGGGAAAAGTACATTGATCGGTAGACTTTTATTTGATTCAAAGTCAATATTCCAGGATCAAATGGACCAAGTGGCTAAGTCTAGTGAAAGAAAAGGCCTAGAGCACACTGATTTAGCCTTGTTGACAGATGGACTGAAAGATGAGCGCGAGCAGGGAATAACAATCGATGTAGCTTATCGATATTTTGCCACACCTAAGAGAAAATTCATTATTGCTGACACTCCAGGTCATATTCAATACACCCGGAATATGGTAACAGGAGCTTCTACAGCGAATTGCGCCTTGCTTCTGGTTGATGCAAGAAAAGGAGTGATAGAGCAAACACAAAGACACTCCATTATTGCTTCTCTTTTGAAAATCCCTCATGTTATTGTTTGTGTGAACAAAATGGATTTGGTTGATTATTCTGAAGAGGTTTTTGAGAAAATTAAGGAGGACTATGAAGCATTTGCTTCTAAGTTGGAAGTTAAAGACGTTCGATTTATTCCGATTTCAGCTTTGAATGGGGATAATGTGGTAAATAGGAGTGAAAATATGCCTTGGTATGGTGGGTCAACTTTACTTTACACTTTAGAAAGCATTCATATTGGTAGTGACTATAATCATATTGATTGCAGATTTCCTGTTCAAACAGTAATTCGCCCTAAGAATGATAAATATCATGACTATAGGGGTTATGCAGGAAGAATTGCTTCCGGTGTTTTTAAGCCAGGAGATGAAATTACAGTTATGCCTTCTGGATTTACTTCTAAGATAAAATCTATTGATACCTATGACGGTGAAATAGACGAAGCATTTGCACCAATGTCGGTTACGATTCAATTAGAAGACGAAATAGATATTGGAAGGGGAGATATGATTGTGAGATCTGGTAATAAACCTGAAGCAATTCAGGATATTGAAGTTATGATTTGTTGGTTAAATGTTAATGGTCCTAAGCCAAGAGCGAAATACATTCTTCGTCATACTACTTCTGAAGTTAAAGCGATGATAAAAGAAATCAGCTACAAACTAGACATTAGCACACTACATAGAATTGAAGATGATATTCAGATTTCAGCTAATGATATCTGTAAAATGAAACTTAGAACCACTAAGCCATTACTCGCAGATTCATATAGAAAAAATCGAATTACTGGGAGTTTAATATTAGTCGATGAAGCAACGAATGAAACTGTTGCTGCAGGAATGATTGTTTAAAAGATTAGAATAAAATAATGATATGCACACCTCGAATATTTCGAGGTGTGTTTTTTAATTCAACGCCACATACAATGAACTACAACGAATTATTAGATGTAGCCAAAGAAGCATCCCAAAAAGCTAGTGATGCGATCATCAGGATATACGAGACTGGTGATTTTTCTATTGAAGCCAAAGCAGATGATTCACCTCTTACAAAAGCAGACAAGGCCTCCCATAATGAAATAGTTGCACTATTGGAGGGCACAGGGCTTCCAATACTGAGTGAGGAAGGAAGCAAGATTCCTTTTGATGAGCGAAAAGATTGGGAATACTTCTGGATGATTGATCCACTTGATGGGACAAAGGAGTTTATCAAGAAAAATGGAGAGTTCACTGTAAATATCGCACTTATTCATAAAACAAAAGTTGTGCTCGGTGTTGTTTATACTCCGGTTTTGAAAGAGATGTTTTGGGCTATAGATGGTCAAGGAGCCTACAAAGATGGAAATAAAATATCTGTAAACTCTTTTAGTACAGAAGATGAAAACCTCAAAGTAGTAGCTTCTCGGTCTCATTTAAATGATGACACTCAAGCATTTTTAGATAATCTGAACAACCCCGAAATTGTATCAAAAGGGAGCTCTCTTAAGTTACTGATGGTAGGTGAGGGGCAAGCTGACTTGTACCCTAGATATGCTCCAACGATGGAATGGGATACTGCGGCCGCTCAGATTATTGTAGAGGAGGCTGGTGGCACTGTTAAGATAAAAGATACCAACGACCCTGTACAGTATAACAAAGAGGATTTGCTTAATCCGTATTTTCTGGTGGCAGGGAAGCATTGATTTTTACTCCAATTGTGATTCGATTCAACTACGATTGAAAAAAGCACGTCAAATAATAGATCAGCATCTTCAAACAGTCAATGCAATATCGGATGAGATATTAGTTATACTTGAAAATGTTGCAGATCTGATTAAGCGGGCACATCAACTTGGAAACAAAGTGATTCTTTTTGGTAACGGAGGTAGTGCGGCGGATGCTCAGCATATTGCCGCAGAGTTCGTAGTGAAGTTTCAGAAAGAAAGAAAGTCACTCCCCGCCATTGCCCTGACAACAGATACTTCGATCCTTACAGCCATTGGAAACAATTTGGGGTTTGAATACATATTTTCGCGTCAACTGGAGTCTATTGCCAAAAATGGAGACGTGGTTATAGGTATTTCAACCAGCGGGGAAAGTCAAAATATACTTTATGGTATAAGAACCGCAAATGGATTGGGTTGTAAGACGGTAGGCTTTTCTGGTGGTGGTGAAAATAGTCTTTCTAAAGCTGTTGATATTAATCTTTTGGTACCTAGTACTGTGACTGCTAGAATTCAAGAAGTACATATTTTATACGGTCATATTTTATGTGATTTGGTAGAATAACGTTTTTTAATTTTGGATGGCCAATATGAATGGTTGTATTTGTTAAATGGATCAATTAACAGAATTTGTTGTGTTTATCTTAACTTCGCGGCAAATCAAAATCTTCAAATAAATGAATTTATTTAAATTCCTGATGGTAACTCTAGTAATGTTAAATGTAACCCAATTTACTGTTGGGCAGGCATTAGATATTGATGTCAATCAGTTGAGTGATGAACAGATCAGGACTTTAGCTGAAAAGGCCAAGGAAAGTGGCTACTCCGAAGATCAGCTTTCCCAATTGGCGCAATCTCGTGGATTGTCCACATCCCAGATTGCAACATTGCAATCAAGAATTGAGAATTTAGAGCAAAATTCTGTCTCTTCACAAAGAACGCTGGTAGATTCAAATAAGAGATTGAGGCAAACAAGCAACGTAGACCCTTTTGATTATTTGTCAGTAGGTGCAGCGAGTGCTGATAAGTTGGGAACATTGCCCATTTTCGGAACTACATTTTTTAATAATCCCAATCTCACTTTTACACCAAGTGTTAATGTACCGACACCTGCTACTTATCAATTGGGGCCAGGAGATGAGATTATTATAGATGTTTGGGGTGCATCAGAAAAATCCTACAGATTACAAGTTTCTCCCGAAGGGTCATTGATGATTCCTGGTGTGGGTCCTGTATATGTCAACGGATTGATGTTCGAAAAAGCAGATAATAAGATCACACAATACTTAAAAAGAATTTACAGTTCACTAGGCGATAATACATTTTCTCAGATTAGCTTGGGCCAAACAAGGTCAATAAGTGTGAATGTAATTGGGGAGGTTACACGGCCGGGTACCTATTTGGTGTCGTCTTTTTCTACGGCATTCAATGCTCTCTATTTGTCAGGTGGACCCTCTTTGAATGGTACTTTGAGAGCTATTGAAGTTTTTAGAGATGGCAGAAAAATAGCCACATTGGATACTTACAATTTTCTCGTATTCGGAGAGGGGCAAAACATTCAGTTACATGATCAGGATGTAATACTTGTAAAACCATACCTGAGTAGAGTTTCAATCATAGGTGAGGTGAAAAGGCCTGCAGTTTATGAATTGAAAGAGGGTGAGACCCTTAATCAGCTTCTGCTTTATGCCGGAGGGTTTACTAGTTTGGCATTCAGAGAGAGGGTAACTTTTCAGCGTAATCTCAGCAATCAAAAGACAGTTTTAACAGTCAACAAGAAAGACTTTGGTTCTACTCTTATGCAGTCTGGTGATCGTGTGAATGTTAATCAAATACAAAATCTATTTGTTAATAGAGTAACTATTAATGGTGCCGTAAAGCAACCTGGAGATTATGAGCTAACAGAAGGCATGATGTTGAGTGAGTTGATTTATAAGACAGAAGGCTTCACTCCTGATGTTTTCCTGAATAGGGCGACAATACTCCGCAAAAACGAAGATTATACACTCACAACAATTCCATTTTCACCTAAATCAGTGATATCTGGTGAATTTGACTTGAAACTGAATTCTGAAGATGTCATTAAAATCAACACCATTTTTGACATGAGAGAAGGCCAGAATGTAACGATAAATGGTGAAGTTCAAAGTCCGGGCAGTTTTGCATATACGGAGAATATGACCATCAAGGACTTAATTTTTCTTGCGGATGGATTCAAGGTATCTGCTGCAAAATCATTTATCGAGGTGGCAAGAAGGTTTGATGGTGAACAAGAGGTAGAAAGTAAAAAGCTGTCGCAATTATTTACCTTTCAGGTGAATGAAGACTTAAGCTTGGAGGAAGAGGATGCCGCTTTCGTATTACAGCCTTACGACTTAGTGATGATTAGAAAATCCCCGTCTTATCAGTCACAAAGAATAGTTGAAATAGAGGGCGAGGTATTATTTCCGGGAAAATACGTAATTAGCAATAAAGGGGAGCGTATTTCTGATTTAATCGAACATGCAGGTGGCTTGACAAGTGAAGCATACGCTGAAGGAGCCACATTGATCCGAGAGTCTGAGTATAATGGCAGTCAATATGACGCTGCACAAAAAAGAACAAGAATTCAAAACCTTGCTGATCGAGATAGTTTGTCAAATGAAACCACATATAAAATTAGTAGTCAAGAATCTATAGCGATTGAATTAGATAAGGTCTTGGCTAAAAAGGGTGGACCTGAGATCAACCTCAGGTTAATGGAGGGTGACATTCTTTCAATACCAAAGAAAATGGAAACAATTCGTGTGAGGGGTGAAGTAAACTCTTTTAGTGTTTTGCCATTTAATACACGTATGGGCTTAAGAGATGCGGTGACGCAATGTGGTGGGTTTACAAAAAATGCAAAGCGATCAAAAATATTTGTAGTATATGCTAATGGTGCGGCGATGAAAACAAGGAACATTTTAGGGATTAAAATATATCCAGATTTGAAACCAGGATCTGAAATTATTGTTCCTCAGAAACCACCAAAGAAACCAGTCAATGGACAAAGAATCATTAGCGCATCCAGTAGCTTGGCATCTTTAGCACTTGTAATTAACTATTTGGTACGATCATTATAAAATCTGGAATGGAAGGACAAAAAAAGAAGTCTGATGAATTGGATTTAGTAGAATTGTTAGGTCTGATTTGGGAGAAAAAGTTATTTATTCTCAAGATCGCATCTATAGTGTTTGTGGTTGGAATAGTTATAACCTTTACCACTCCGAAAGAATATGAAGCTTCCTCAACTCTAATTTCGGAAGCGGAAGGAAGTAATTCTGGTTTTTTAGGAGGAATTGCTGCTTCTTTGGCTGGTATTAATTTAGGAGGTAATGCGGCGGCAGCTACAATCAGCCCTGGTCTTTACCGATCAGTAGCAAAAAGTACTCCCTTTATTATGGATTTAATGAATCAGGAGTTTTATTATTCTGATGAAGACAAAAAAGTGAGTGTTTACGAACTGTACACCGAATATAAAAAGTCCAGCTTAATTGGAACGATCATTTCGGCTCCATTCAAATTATTAGGATATCTTAAGGAAAAACCATCAGATGACCACAACGAGAAACTAGAGAAGCCTGGTTTAGTAAAAATGACAATTGATCAAGAGCGTGTAGCAAAAGCCTTATTGGAAGATATTTTGGTAACATTTGATTGGGAACTTAAGGTAGTGACAATAGAAGTGGAAATGCAAGACCCTTTGATCGCAGCTGAAGTAGCTGAATACACCAGGAAATATATCACGGATTATGTAATAGAATATTCAAGGGCAAAGAATAAGGAACAACTAGATTTTATCACCGAGCAATATGAAATTCGTAAAAAAGAATTTGAAGCGATACAGTTGGAGTTGGCGACATTCAGGGATAAAAACAAGTATGTAACCACTGCTACAGCCAGAACACAAGAGGAAAAACTTCAATCGGAGTATAATCTGGCGTTTGGTTTGTATAGTCAGCTTGCGCAGCAAAAGGAGGCTATAATTTTGAAAATGAATGAAGAAACAGCAGTATTCTCAACATTGCAACCTGTAGTCGTTCCAAACAAACATAGCAGCCCTCAGACGTTAATCATGCTTATCCTTTTTATGTTCTTGAGTGTTTTTATTCCAGTGGCTATGGTTATTGGGAAAGTGTTGATAAAAGGGTTCAATTCTGGCAGGACAGAACTTGAAAATGAATGATTCATGTTTTATGACTATTATTTCAATTAACCCAAAATAGCATTTCAGACATACCTGAATTTAGAGTTCATCACATTGTGAAGAGTCATTTACTATGCTGATCAAACAATTAAAAGGTGCGGTTTTTAATAATGCGGTATGGTTGTTACTGGACAAGGCTTTGCGTATTATTCTGAAATTTACCACCTCCATAATTGTTGCCAACTATGTTGGTGTTGACTTTTATGGTGAGTTAAACTATGTTATTTCGGTTAATCTGTTAGTTTTCAGCTTGGCTAGTTTCGGACTGAGTGGAATTGTCGTAAGAGAGTTTATTAAATCCAGATATTCTAAACAGGAGATATTATCAAACTCATTATCTCTGAGGATTTTTGGTTCCATCCTCAGTCTAATTGTTTTGTTTATTGTCACACGGTTCTTTCATGCTTTTGAAGTTAGCACAGCACATCTTTTATTAATATTTGCTTTAGGTTATGCTTTTACCAGTTTCGATATCCTCGATTTTTGGTTTCAATCTAAGCTAAACTCTAAGCCAGCGACAATAGTTAGAATGGGAAGTTTTGTTTTAATCTCATTGTCTCAAATTATTGCGGTTTACTTGGAGACAAAATTCACCACTTTTGTGGCTATTATGTCTTCAGAATATTTTTTGGTTGCTCTTATTTATATTCTATTAGTTGCTGGCTCTAGCGATTTACGTATCTCACTAAAGGTGAATCTCGAAATAATTCAATACCTACTTAAGCAGTCATGGCCTTTGATTATATCTGGCATAGGGGCAATCATATACCTTAAAATTGATGTGATTATGCTCAAGGAGATGATGGGTACTGAACCTGTTGGAGTGTATGCTGTGGCGGTTCAATTTTCTGAATTATGGTACTTTATACCCGTGGCGCTTGGAAGTTCTTTTTTTCCTAAGATGGTAGAAGTAAGCGGAACCGATGCTTTTGAAAAAAAAACACAGGGGTACATTGCCATCATGATCTTGATTTCACTAATTATCGCAATCGGTGTTAGCCTATTAGGGCCCTATGTCATTCAACAGTTTTATCTTCCTTCCTATTGGCAAGCTGGAAGTGTTTTGTTGATTCATATATGGGCAAGTATATTCATTTTTATTAGACAGGTTTTTAGCAAATGGTTGATTGCGTGCGATTTGACAAAATATAGCTTGCACTCGCAGTTATTTGGTGCTTTGGTAAATGTAGTGTTGAACTTAATCTTCATTAAGTCATTAGGTTTGTATGGTGCTGCTATGGCTACACTTGTTTCGTATGCATCTTCATCTGTTTTTATTCTTTTTCTTACTAAAGACTTAAGACCTTTCGCCTACTTGATATTTAAAGCAATTTCTTCTCCTGTTGTTTCAATTAAATATGCCATACACAATGATTAAAAAAATAATTAAGGCCGTGATTCCTTCTAGTTGGACAGAGGCCATTCAGAGGTTTAAATACAGTAAAGCATACAGGAACTATGTAGCCCGGGTAGAAAAAATGAAGTTACCTGTGTATTGGTTAATGTCAAGAAACAGGGTGTTGGCTTCAATTTTCTATTTAGTTTTCTCAAGAGAATTCGGTAGAGAATCAAAATCAGTACTTGCAGGTAGGCTACAATATTACAACAGAGTGCACTCTAAAAATTCAAAGGGGAATATCTTTCAGCTGAAGCGTAATATACACCGAATTGAAAAGGGCTTAATTATGCGTCCGAGAAGAGATGTTTTTGCTTTAGAGTACATTCATGGAACTGTAGATAATTTTCGAAGATTATATCAAATCAATCAAAAACACGAAATTGTACAATGGGCAAGGGATGTGCTATTTCGCTACTTTGAGGTGATCAAGAAAACTGATGATTTGAAAAAACTTGAGCAAGAGTACTTAGCAATTATCACTCCTTCTGATGAATCTTCGAGATCACCTTTTGCAAGGAACTCAAGACCTGATTCTGGTATTACCTATGAGCAAATGTATACTATGGCCAGAAGAAGAAGATCCGTGAGATGGTACGAACCTAAAGCGGTACCTAATGAGCTCATTGATAAAGCTATGGCAGTGGCAAACGAAGCACCATCTGCCTGCAATAGGCAGCCATTTCGCTACGAAGTGTTTACGGAATATGACCTGGTGCAAAAAATTATAAATATTCCAATGGGTACTCCTGGATTCGGTAAAAATATACATAATGTAGCAGTTGTCATTGGCGATTACAGCGCATATTATAGCGAACGAGATAGGCATGTGATATATATTGACGCTAGCTTAAGTGCGATGAGTTTTGTTTTTGCTCTAGAGACTTTGGGGTTGTCTAGTGTATGTATTAACTGGCCGGATGTCGAAAAACTAGAAAGAATGATGGACAAAGCACTTAACTTGGCTCCATATGAAAGACCTGTAATGTTGATTGCTTTTGGATATGAAGATAATGTGGGAATGGTGCCATATTCCCAAAAGAAACCTTTGTCTAATTTAAGGAAAATCAATAATCATGAATATTGAAATAAAAGGTGTAAACTTCTTTAATAAAGGGGCGGAGCTCATGCTTTTGAGCATTTTGAATGCGATAAATGAGGAAATTCCTAATGCTGAGTTTTGTGCTACTATCAATACTGGCACCAGAGATCAATTGAGGTCTTCAGGCTTAAAAGTGATTCCTTATTTCAATTCCCCACGATATCCAGTAGTAGACCGTATAATCGTACAACTAATGGAACTTCTTCCTGGCGTATTAATCAGGAAAATGGGATTTGTTAAGATTTCTGATATTGATTTGGTTCTTGATGCTTCCGGTTTTGCCTATAGTGATCAGTGGACATATAAAAGCGTAGCCTTAAGTGCCTGGTATTTTAAAAAAATAAAAAAGTCTGGTGGAAAGGTGGTGCTTATGCCACAGGCTTTAGGGCCTTTCACATCTGATTCTATCAAAAAGTACGTTCCTGAAATGATGAGTCAATGTGATTTGGTTTTTGTTAGAGATCGAATTTCCTTAGATCACCTTCAGGGATTATCAATTGAAAAAGAGCCCATTTTGTCTCCAGATTTTACGAATTTGTTGAAACCAGATCCTGCGAAATATGGCGAATTGCCAAAAGGAGTATGCATAATACCCAATTATCGAATGGTGGATATGGGTGCGGGTGAAGTGTATTATGATTTTTTGGCGAGTGTTATTTCAGTATTAGAAGATTCGAATAGACCATATTATTTCCTTATTCATGAGACAGATGTAGACTCAAAGGTTTTAAGAACTTTGGAAGGTAAAACAGGAAAATCTATTAGATCAATCCAGGAACGTAATGCGGAAAAATTAAAAGCCATCATTGGCAATGCAGATTTAGTCATTGGAAGTAGATTTCATGGGTTGATCAGTGCTTTATCACAGGCCGTTCCAGTATTGATGACTGGCTGGAGTCATAAGTATGAAGAACTAGCAAAAGATTATGGTGTTGAAAAATATTTGATAAAAGATCTATCTTCCCTACAAACTGTGAAAGAAGTAACCACTGATTTATTGAAAAATAGAGATGACATTTCAAAAGCAATTGAAGTAAAGTCTAATGTGATAAAAAAGGAGACCGGCCAGATGTGGGATAGAATTTTTAAGCTCCTTCGTTCTTGATCACTCTATATGGAAAGCGACAAATTACCTTTGGTATCCGTCTATATTCCTACGAAAAACCGCAGGAAATTGCTTGAAAGGGCAATTGAATCAGTACTTAATCAAACATATAGGAAAGTTGAATTAATTGTAGTCAATGATGGTTCCACCGATGATACACAGAAATATCTCGAAGGTTTGACGGGAAAAAACAATATTAAGGTTATTCATAATGAGACCTCCAAAGGGGCAAATTGTAGTCGGAATATGGCAATTAATTGTGCAAATGGAACTTATGTTACCGGTTTGGATGATGATGATTATTTTGATTTGGAGAGAATAGAGATGTTTGTTCGGGCCTATGATGACAACTACAGCTTTCTTTGTGCAAATCAAAAATATGTACGAGGGAATAGGTTTGTCATAAAATCATCATTTGATGGTGAAATCACATTAGATCATTTGCTTGCATTTAATGTGGTTGGAAATCAGGTTTTCACAATTAAACAGCATTATCTTGATGTAGGGGGATTTGATGAATCACTGTCAGCTTGCCAGGATTATGACTTATGGGTCAGGATGGTGAAAAAACTAGGCAATGCCTTTAAGATCAAGAATGCAACCTATATCGTCGATGAGGAAGCTACTGCGAATCGAATTACCACTAGTTCAAAGGCATTTAGTTCTTATTTGCAGGTTTATCATAGCCAAAAACATTTCATGAATAGCTTTCAACGAGGGTCAAGATTATTAGCCATTAGGGAATTACAGGGAAAAAGGCTTTCCAGATTCAATATTATTAAGTTTTTAAGAATTTTAGGCCTGAAAAACATATTGGCACATTTTTACAGAATGAGCAAATGAAAACTTCTAAATACAATATTTGTCAGGATTGGAGCTACAATGACGGAAATCTGAAGGGAAAGATACTTATGGTGCATTTCAGGTTAGCTTTTTTACTCAGGTCGCATATTTTGTTCACTGTAATTGGTCTACCATTTTTAATTTATTACAGAATTTTTATAGAATGGGTAATGGGTGTAGAGTTACAGATGACTACTCAGGTTGGAACAGGGTGTAGGTTAGAGCATGGTCAGGGCTTAGTTGTGTATTCGATGACTGTTATTGGCTCAGGTGCACTGCTACGTCAAAACGTGACTATAGGTAATAAGAAAAATAAAGACGGATCATACTCAGATGCTCCGATAATCGGGAATAATTGTGACCTTGGCGCTGGTGCCATGCTAATTGGGGAAATCACTATAGGTGATAATGTCACCGTCGGTGCTGGCTGTGTTGTGGTAAAAGATGTTCCTTCTAATTCCATTGTAATTGGTAATCCAATGAGAATAATTCCTAAGAAGTTATGAGTTTTGGGTCGCTAATAGTATTGATACTAATTGAATTTTTTTTCTTCACAGTGGTTGTGCTGGCCAAGAGATTATACTTGAGACCTATTGTGATGTATGTGGCATTTTTATTCCTTTACCCCATAGTATCATCTTTGATTTTTTATTTGAATCTGAATTTTTTGTATGATTGGGTGCCGTATTATCCGCAGGAAATATATGTGAAGGCCTTGAAAATTAGTATCGCCTCAATGCTTCCGCTTTGCATTATACCCGTATTTATGAAGAAATCTACGGTGAAGGCTTCATTCAAACCGACAGTTGGTTTTGGGATCATAAAGAATATTTTTTTCTTAATTTTTGGCCTTTACTTCGTATTCGTACTGATTAATTTTAATACGCTTTTTTTGGGCTGGTATGGTACAATTAAGGCAGGTGCGTTTTTCAAACTATTAACTTTATTAGATTACTTATTATACAGTGCTTTTGTCTACCGAATGGCCTACCTCCCATCCCAAAAGTTTTCCAAAGCGGAGTACGGTGCACTAGGGTTTTATGCATTGGTGAAAATTGGTTCTGGTGGTCGAATGTTTTTGCTGGTATTTGTTTTAGCTTATTTAGTGCATTTTGTGAAACAGAGGGGAGATAAAGTGTTATCATTATCCAAGTTCATCCCAGTTTCTCTATTTACAATATTTGGTCTAGGCTTTATCGTTTCTATTCGTGAGCGAACTTTCGATGTGGCAAAATCATTTTACAGTTTATCATTAGAGTTTCTGAATTGCTATATATCTGCCTTAAAAACCGCTAGCCTTAGCGAAGATTTTATAGGAACTAATTATACGTTCTTTTTAGATCCAATACTGAGTTTTATTCCATCCGGCATATTTGATCGTGAAAACTTCTACTTTTTCCGCTTTCTGGATAGTATAGGGGGATATTATGCCTACTCTCCTATTGGAGGGCAATATTTACCTCACCAGATTTTCTTAATTCACCCAAGTTATATTTTCGTGTTCATTTACTTTCTGTTACTAGCTATTCTGTTATACAATATGGATCGTATGACATTTAGTTCTAACAGATTTGTGAAATACAATTATCTCTATTCCTTATTAATATTTTTGCAGTCTTTATTTCTCGTTTTTTCTGTACGGCATTATTTCTTTGCTCATGTAAAACATTTCCTCATTGTCATTGTATTTGGAGTTTTAATCAATATCGGTTTGAATCTCATCACCAGAGGCATGGGTAGAAAGCCGAGTAACAGGATTCTTTAATACAATTTCCTTGCACAAGTTGAGATTGATATTGAGTACTTACACAATTTCTGAACCTAATCTAAGTGTTTGCTGTCAATCAGTGAGGTAGAACATGTCAATTTCGTTGTAATCTTAAGAAATACCCCAATTCCTGCTAATATTGTGGTGTAAAAACCAGAGTTACGATTAACTATTTATGAACGTATTATTTATAGTAAGAAATGATGCTGGAGTCAAATCAGGAGGTGATTTGATACAAAGTCAGTATTACAAGAAAGTACTTGAGGATGAAATAGATGGGTTAAGCGTACAATATGCTCACGAGTTATCACCTAAACAATTATCATCTAATAATTGGGATATAATTCATGCCTTCAATGTGGAAAGGTTGTTGGACTATTCGAAGTATATCACCACCAATATTAGTGCGTACAAAATATTATCACCAATACTACATCCTGGCTATAAACCCAATGTTACAAACAAAATAAAAACTTACATTAGGGCAGTGCTTTCTAAGCAACCGTTACCTAAACTGACTCACTCAATTTCCAATACACTGGAGATATTTGATTTTTTTACTTTTTTATCTACATCCGAACAGGAATATTTTCAAAATACATTTCACAGAATGAAAATTGAAAGTATGGTTGTAATAAATGCCGTTGATCAACGGTTAATTACTGATCGGGAGTTTCGAGATAAAGACAATGAACTATTGATTGTAGGAAGGATAGAAAGCCGCAAGAATATAATATCAACAATTAATATAGTAAATAAGCATTTTAGCTATGCAACCTTGAAAATTATTGGAAGTAAGAATAAGTATCAAAAAGCATATTTCAAACAATTCCAGAAGTTGCTTAGAGAATCACCTAATGTAGAATACCTTGGAGTTCGGACTCATGAAGAGGTTCTTGAAATTATGAGGAAAACAAAAGTGTTACTAACCTTGAGTAATGCAGAAGTATCACCTCTGGTAGATTTGGAAGCCTTGGCTTGTGGATGTAAAGTGTTGACCACTACACAGTCATGGACACATCTTAGTTCATCAAAGAACGTACTATTCGCAGATCCAAAAAATGAAATACAGGTAGTTAATGCAGTTAATATGCTTTTGAATAACGGATTTGATTATTCAGTCAAAGAAATTGTAGGGTGGGAAGAAGCCTTAGCGGGTCTTGTTGGCAAGTATAAGAGTTTACAAAGCCAAATCAAGAGATAGCGCAATAAAACAAGGATTATCGATTTTAGTAATTGAATAGATTCGAAAACACCATTAAGCTAATCAATGAACAGACGTTACCCTCTGGGTTTTAATTGAATAGTCTTTTTTGACAATTGGCTATATGGTAGCTTTAGAAATCCGAGAATGGATACTGCATGAACATAGGAATATTAATAATAATTGGATTAATAGAGCTTATAATATTTATTTTACCTGTAATGTGGAAAAAGCTTTATGTAAGGCCAATTGTCATTTACATATTGTTCCTTTTTCCATATCCGCTAGTACCCTCTATTGTTTTCTATCTTGACTTGAGTGTTTTGTATCCGTGGGTTCCTTCTTTTTCAGAGGAGGTATATATGAAAGCATTACTGATTAGTTTGGTGGCTCTTTTTCCTTTGAGCTTATTGCCCTATTTCATGCAAAAGGCAATAACGAAGGCCGTCTTTTTGCCCAATAGTAGTTTCAAGTTAGTCAAACAAGTCTTTCTGGTCATTTTTTCACTTTACATGCTCTTCGTCCTGGTCAACTTTAAGGGTTTTTTCATTAATCACTATGGGGATATTAAAACAGGTATATTTTTTAAAATCATAACTCTATTTGATTATTTCCTATATAGTGCTTTTGTCTATCGTTTAGCCTACCTACCCGCACAAAAACTCTCAAGAGCAGAACTTGCGTCATTAGGCTTTTATTCTCTGGTGAAAATTGCTTCTGGTGGTCGTATGTTCTTGGTAACTTTTATTTTGGCATACGCAGTTCATTATGTGAAGCAAAAAGGGGAAAACATCATTTCTTTAGTGAAGCTAATACCCCTTGCATTTTTAATGATTTTCAGTTTGGGTTTTGTGGTTTCTATTCGGGAACGCACCTTCAATATTGCTAAGTCGTTTTATAGTTTATCACTAGAATATATGAATTGTTATATCTCTGCATTGAAGTCTTCAAGTCTAAAAGAAGATTTTATAGATACACATTATACATTTTTCTTAGATCCGATTTTGAGTTTCATTCCTTCTGGAATTTTTAATAGAGAAAATTTTTATTTTTTTAAGTTCCTGGATAGTATCGGTGGGTATTATGCCTATTCACCTGTTGGTGGTCAGTATTTGCCACATCAAGTATTCTTAATTAATCCGAGCTTTATTTTCGTATTTATCTATTTTTTCATTTACGCGATCATTCTCTTCGTAATAGACCGAATGACTTTTGGATCAAACAAATATGTTAGGAATAACTATGTGTATTCGTTGCTGATTTTTCTACAATCCATATTTCTGATTTTTTCAGTAAGGCACTATTTCTTTGTGCACATTAAGCATTTGCTGATGGTTGTTGTATTTGGGCTATTGGTCAATCTAATAATCAATCTTCTTTTAAAAGGAACGGGTCGAAATGAAAGTAATCGGATCATGTAAACTCTTACGATGAATAAATAGATGAAGAACGCTAATTTTATTATCAGAAAAATGATTTCGGAAAAAGATTCTGGAGAATTACAGTCAATTTAGATTAAAATGAATAAAAACCTATCAGCCTGCATAGTCACTTATAATCATAGCCTGGAGGAGATCGGTGCTATCGTGGAGATGTTTCACCAATACTATGAAAAAGTACACTTAATAATAAGTGACAATTCATCAAGAGATACAGGACTAGCGCAATTGGCTGACAAGTATGATTTTGTAGATTACACGAATGCAGGGGGAAACATTGGATTTGGTGCTGGTCATAATAGGGTACTTAATCGGATTGAATCAGAATATCATATTATTGTAAATCCCGATGTTGCCTTTGATTCGGTAGCTTTAGATAGTTTGGTTTCCTATATGGACAACAATCCAGATGTGGGAGTATGTTCACCTGCCGCAGTTTATACATCAGGAGAGGAGCAGGTAGCTTCCAGGTTAATACCGGCATTTTTGGATTTGCTTATAAGACGGATGGGTATTTTACAGCGAGTATTTGATCGGCGGCTGAAATTGCATGAATTAAAATCTCAAACCGGAGAACCTTTTGAGTGCTATTTCATGCACGGTTTTTTTCTGTTTTTTCGAACGAAAGTGTTTAAGAAAATCGATGGTTTTGATGAATCATTCTTCATGTACTTTGAGGATTTGGATATACTCAGGAGAGTTGCAAGAGAAGAGGGTTATAAAAGTATGTTTCTGCCATCTGTAAGGATAATTCATGGCTATAAAAGAGAATCCACTATGTCTAAAAAATTGTTGTATCATCTTATTGTTTCCGCTTTACGCGTTATCTGGAAATATGGATGGATTTTCGATTTTGAACGACGAAAGCTCAATAAGAAAGTCTTGCAACAATTCTCTTAGCACAAGTTGTTTTAATGAATAGACTTTGTGTATTCAATAACTTTGTTTCAACTGCACATTACACGGTATTAATCAATCTTCGACAATATGTCGTTGTATAAAATCCGCCCCCCTTCAATAGCCAGAAGTATAAAAGGTAAACCGAATAGTTTGTAAAAAAGATTTCTAAAGAAACCAGCTATTTCAGGGTTACCCAGCTGCAAGAATATGAACCAGAGAACAACCAGCATTATGACCAAAGCTGTAAGGCCAATTGAAAGTACTTTCTTTATATTGGGTTGTTGGTAGAACAACAAATGAATGAATAATAGATGTAACAGCAAATATGTAGGATAATAGATGACCCAGCCCAAGCTATAATTTGCCATATCTGCATGATCGCCCTGTTTGTATAAAAAGCTTAATATTCCATCGGCAGGTAAGTTAAGAAGATCAATAAGTCGTTTCAACCCCGAGGCATATAGTCTTAATACAGGGATTTTGAAAACTCCATACACCAGTATGGATAACAAAGAGATTACAGCCCAGAACCTTTTCGTTTTAATTTTCATGCTTTTGGCTAATCAATGAATAATTATTGAGCCAAAATCTCCAAATAAGAAAAATGACGGAATAAACAACAAACACATAGGTGTACTTGTGATTAAAATCAAATGACTCCTGGAAATACTTGTAATTCAAAGCTAAGACTACTTCACGCAAGATATTAACTGTAAAAATCACCACGGTTCCGGCAGGAACGAATGCAGCTTTCCATTTCCATGGACCTGGAAAAGCCAGTAAAAACCCTATATACAATGCCATTAATTCAAAACCATTGCATTCATCTGCAACAAGCACCACCGGTTGATTATCAATATAAATGTATTGAGAACTTTGAGGGTTATTGATATCTGTTTGCCCGAAATCACTGTCATAACCAAGCAAGTCAAGGCCTATTTTGGTGCCAGTAACGACCTGTTTGGTGAGCCAGGTATTTGCTCTGCCATCTGGATGTATAAATCCATAATATGCCACTTGCCACACCACAAAAATGATGATGGCTTTGATTAAAAACGATTTGAGAATGGATTTTACTTTATCCTTCATTTTAGAATTGATCTGTAGTAAGTCAAAGTTAGATTAATTCGAAAGATTATAAATTTTGAACAGATTGTTTTATCTGGAAGAAGGAATCCAAATCAATTAAAAACAGTAATTTCTCACTCTAGCTTCATTAGAGATTTTTCATTAGGTACAGTGCTTGGTTTCTCTAAAGCTAAGTAGAAAGCTTTTCTATCATCCACCACATTGGTGACTGGATGAGATGATGTACGAAATGGTCCCAAACCAAAATAGTAATTATCAAAATACATTAAAGTTCCAGTAATGAAATCATCGTGACTTTCATTTCTCAAATTGCCTTTGACAGTCTGCTGTGGTATCCATTTTTGCAAAATGTAATCATGGATTTCTGCGGACAACATGATGTCATCCCACTCTTTTTGTCTGGTCACAGGTCCTGCATAGATAGATTTACTTTTGCCTAAGGCACGATGTTTCAAGATCCAACGATCTTTACAATCCTTTGCGTCTTTCCATTCCTCTGATTCTGGTAAATAATTATAAGTGGGTATAAGGAAAGGTTTCAGAAATGCACGTTCTTCAATGGTCAATAAGTCCTGTTGAATTTGTTCATTGTATAAGACAGAGAAGAATCGCTTGTCATGAATAAGTAGCACTGTCCTGAAATCATTAATGAGGTGACATTCTGAGAGAACTTTTAAAGTTTCCTTATCTAATTGGACAATTTCGTCCAATGTTAGTTCTGATATAACGAATGCTTTTTTCAGATATTGATGATGTGATGAAAGTTCACTCCATATTATTTCCCTAACTTCAAGTCCGGCATCCAGAAATATTCCTTTAAAAACCCTTGAAGAGTTCTTTAGATCACTGCCCTTAAGAATTATAATTTGCCTTTTGTCACCGATCAAATGTGAAAGATGTGTAAAGATGTTTTCGTATTCATTCAGCATTGGCTGAACGCCTGTATTAGACAGAACAAATTCTTTCGAAAACTCATGAAAAACAGATGATTCGAATACCGAATTTAGTGAAAATCTACAGGTGATTTCGATCAGTTTTTCATGCCCCTGATTGTCATAAACGAAATCAGTCCTGTATGTCCCAGGAGAATAACTATCGCTATTATTAAACACCTCTATCACTTGGAGTTCATTGGTGTTTAGCGGCATGGCTGATTGATATTTTGCCAAATAGTTAGTGACGAATCCAGCAATAAACTTAAACATGATTTGTTGGAGTCTTTCTAATTTGTCATTGCGATTTTTGGATATCACTATTGGGTAGTCAAAAAGCCAATTTCTAAAATACTCCTTTTTGTCCGCTACAAATCCCCAAGTCGCCTTCTTCAGTTTATCTTGCATGTGCATTGCCGAGCCTTTTTTTATTTCTGTAATACCCAAAGCACAGGGTAGTATGTCCTGTTTTGGTAATCTGGGTTTCCCTGACTTTCTTCACCTGAAACTCTGTTATAGCCAATGATAATTTGCTAGCCATTTTCTTTGATTGATGGTTTATATTAGATTTCCTTATCCTGCATATGAAGATTAAAGTCATTCTTTCTTTATGGAAATTATTCGGCGAGCTTCCATAAATAAGCTTCATATGAATAAAATTTACTTGTCCTTTTTTCAATGTAAGTGGATACTATATGTTTTCCCTGTTCGTCAATAAAGTCAAACAGTCCATTCACATTTTTGATTCTTGCTTCGCAGAATTTTATCAGGCTATTGCAAAAAATCCAATTTTGACGGTTTTCGATTAAGTAAAGAAGACTTATATCTATGGTCACGTCTTGAAAAGGAATCCATGCTATAATCATTT
This sequence comes from Bacteroidia bacterium, assembly GCA_030425425.1. Taxonomy (GTDB): domain Bacteria; phylum Bacteroidota; class Bacteroidia; order Cytophagales; family Cyclobacteriaceae; genus Marinoscillum. Next base: position 101,907 of record JAUIAO010000008.1, read on the forward strand.
TGCCTGTAGAGGGTTTTATTGAGAGATTGCTAATTTCAATCAAATGTGTAAAGCTAACTCTTGTCTGCGCACGAATTCAAACTCAATTAGGATAAATCTTCAGTTGAGTTTGATCTGATTGGTTAAACATGTTTTCGATTTTCATTTTGTTTATAGAATATTGTAATTCCAAATCAGATATTTTTGCTCCGATGAAGATAAAGCCTCATTCTCGCAAAATTCTCACAAGATTAAAAGCATTTAGACATAGAAAATCTCAAAAGATTATTTGCATTGGTAAGAATAAAACCGGAACAACTTCTATCAGTGCATTGCTCAAGCAATTGGGATATGTTGTGGCGCCACAAGAACCTGCTGAATTACTTGTGCATGATTGGTATAAGAGGGATTTCCGGAAGATCATTGATTATGTGAAGAATTATGGAGAGGCATTTCAAGACATTCCTTTTAGCCTGGAGGAGACTTACGAACACCTGGACAAAGCATTTCCTACGGCAAAGTTTATTTTAACCATACGGGACTCCCCGGAGCAATGGTATCAATCTCTTACGAAATTTCATGGTTTGCAATTCGGCAAAGGTGGTCGACTTCCAACCAAGGATGATCTCATGAATGCTACATACAGATATCGAGGTTTTGCATGGGAGGTGAACCGAATGCTTCACAATACACCTGAAGAAGAGCCTTATCAAAAAGAAAGACTGATTGAAGCTTATCATCGATACAATCAAAATGTTATTGACTATTTTGAAGGTAAAGATGATAAGCTTTTGGTTGTAAACCTTGCATCATCTGATGCACTGACCAAAATACTTGCTTTTTTGAACAAAACAGGAGAGTTGGCCCAAATGCCCTGGGAAAACAAGACGCTATAGCTTATTTATTAGTTTTCATAAATTTATGTCGATTCTATTATGAGCTTTAAAAACCAGGTTGCGTCAGGACTGAAATGGAATATCCTAGATACAGTAGCTGTGAAGGGGTTTGGCTTCCTCGTGATATTACTGTTGACCAGACTCTTATCACCGGATGACTTTGGGGTTATCAGTATTGTTACTGTGTTCATAACGATAGGCACTGCTATAGTTGATGGCGGACTTGGGGTCTCTCTAATTAGAGATGATGAAGTGAACCAAGAAGATTTCTCCACGGTTTTCATAAGTAATCTTGGGCTCGGCATATTATTGTATGTGCTATTATTCTTTCTTGCACCAGCCGTTTCTTGGTTCTATGAAAGACCTGAAATCACACTGTTGATCAGAGTATTGGGCCTTAATTTCATCATTATGAGCTTTTCGGTTGTTCAAAACAACCTTTTGATGAAAGAAATGGACTTTAAGAAACTTACATTTGCCGCTTTACCAGGGACTTTAATTGGTGGTATTCTTGGAGTGAGCATGGCATATTCGGGATATGGAGTGTGGAGTTTGGTGGTCATGCAGTTGGTTACTCAGCTCATGAAAAGTATAGTGGTATGGGTCATTTCCAAGTGGCGATTTCCTATGGTTTTTTCTAAATTAAAGTTTTATCGACATTTTTCATTTGGTTATCGTTTGGTATTGTCCAATGTGCTTTCCTTAGTATTTGCTGAATTATATGCGCTATTAATTGGAAAACGTTTTTCGGTAGTCATATTGGGATATTATAACCGCGCCAAAACATTCACTCAATTTCCAGTATCTATGGTGGGAATGGTGATAAGCAAAGTTTCCTATCCCATGCTGTCTTCACTGAAAAATGAACCTGGATCTGTCTTGGTCTATTACCAAAAAATAATTCGTAGTGCCTTTTTTTTGCTCGGAGGCATAATGGTAACATTATTTGTTACTGCAGATCCACTTTTCAATTGGCTCTTTACAAAAGAATGGGCACCATTTATTCCATTTTTTAAAATATTGTGTATTTCAGCGGTATTGATACCCATTCATGAAATAAACCTGAATGTATTTAAGGTATTTAACCGCACGGATCTTTTGCTAAAGGTGGAAATAGTGAAAAAAATATTCATATTAATTGTTTTTATAATAGGGTATTTAAAAGGAATGGACTCCCTGCTCTTAGCTATTGTATTTTTCAGCTATGTAGCACTATTTGTAAATAGCTATTATGCTGGGAGATTGATTCAATATGATACCATTACGCAATTGAGACATATGCTGCCTACATTTATTGTATCCGTATTGACCTCTTTTATCATGTTCCTTATTTCTCGATATTTTGAGAATTCAATGTTGGTTCTTCAGGTAATTTTGCTGGGCCTTCTAGCAATGATGTTTTATATTTCTCTGAGCATTATTGTACAAAATAGAGGTATGTACGAATTTATAGATTTAGTTTTTACCGTTTTAAAGAGAAAGTGAAAATACAACGAAGCAATTAATCAAAAATGAGAATTGATGTTACTAAGCCATACTTGCCTGATTCTGATGCCTATAAAAATTACATTAATCAGATCTGGGAAAGTGGCTGGCTTACCAATGGGGGAAATTTGCTTCAAAAGTTAACTACTGAGTTGACCACTTTTTTGGGTGTGGAAGATTTGGTATTAATGTCCAATGGTACCATTCCAATCCAGATGGCTTTATTTAATCTGGCAAATGAAGGAGATGTAATTACAACTCCATTTAGCTATGTAGCTACTACTTCCAGCATACTGTGGCAAAGTTGTAAACCCGTATTTGTAGATATTGATCCCAAATATTTTACAATCGATGAATTGAAAATTGAGGATGCAATTACGCCCAAAACTACGGCCATATTAGCGACCCATGTTTTCGGAAACCCTTGCAATATTGAGGTTTTGCAGGAAATAGCGTCCCGACATAATTTGTCACTTATTTTTGATGCAGCTCATTGTTTTGGCGTAAACTACAGGGGTCAATCCATATTTAACTACGGAGATGTAAGCACCTGTAGTTTTCACGCTACTAAAGTGTTTCACACGGTAGAGGGAGGAGCAGCAATTTCAACTAATACGGAACTGCTCCAAAAGATATCTTATAACATACATTTCGGTCATAAAGGACCTTATGATTTTTTTGGAATAGGTATAAATGGTAAGATGTCCGAGCTTCATGCTGCTATGGGCCTATCAGTTCTGCCAAAGATGACAGCTGTCATAAATGATCGTCAGAGAATAGTTGAACAGTATAAAACGGAGCTCGCTGAGTTACCTTTAGGTTTTATCAATATTCGACAGGGTACAAAATGGAATTTCAGCTACTTCCCGATTACGTTTGAAACCGAAGACAGACTAACAAAAACGGTTTCAGATTTAAATGAGAAATACATTTTTCCAAGAAGGTATTTTTATCCCTCTTTGAACACGATTCACTACATCAATGGAGACAAAATGCCTATATCAGAGGATATTAGTAGTCGTGTATTGTGTCTGCCATTATTTTTTGGTCTTGATCCTGATGATATATCCAGAATATGTCAGATTATTAAAAATTCGCTTAAATAAACTCAAAACAGTATGACGTTGGGAATAATGCAAAGTTATTTTTTCCCCTATCTAGGTTACTTTTCCTTAATTGATGCAGTGGATAAAATGATGTTATATGAGCATGTTACTTACAGAAAAAGAACTTGGGTCAACCGAAACCGATTGTTAAACAAAGGTACTGGCGAACCGACTTTTATCACAGTTCCGGTTAGTGGGATTTACAGCAATATCTTGATGAGGGATGTACAGATAGACCAGACTTCAGGTTGGCAGAAGTCGATTAAAAATTTTTTACTTTTCAATTATCGAAAGGCCGAATACTTTGAAGAAATCTTCCAATTTGTAAGTGACCTTCTAAAGGATAATAGTACTTCTTCTTTGCATGAAATGAATGCATCTATTATCATAGCCATAAGTGTCAAACTTGGATTAACAACAGATATAACCTATAAACATGATCAATACCTAGATTTGGAGCAAAAACTAATGTCTGAAGATGATCGAGAAATACCGATTAAACTTCAAAGAATCGCATCTGTTTGTCACGAAGAAGGAGCATCAATTTATATCAACCCTAGTGGTGGACAAGACCTCTATGACCCTGAGATGTTCTATAAATTAGGTATTTCACTTAAATTCATTTTGCCAGATTCATTCCTTTACAGCCAGTTTGGAAAGTATGAAGTGCCGAATCTTTCAATCATTGATTGTCTGATGCACAAAGGATGGATTGATACACGTGAAGCAATCAGGAAATATGATTTCAAATAGATAAGAAATCATTTGAGAATCAATTTGTGGTTTTCACTTAAGGATGAAGAGTAGGTAAAAAACCTATTTTGTCTGATATTCTATCATCCAGAGAAATAATTGATTTGTAAGAATTATCTTGCGTAACATTTTTCACGAATCGTACACATAAGCGATAATTTCTAATTAACAGCAATTTTCACTGATCTTTCGCAAGAGCAGAAAATGGAGTTAAATAAAATATCATTTGACCATATTCCATCATTTTTGATAGGTAATAAGAGTTTTGAGTCTTTTCAGCAGAATCATCAGAAGGTACCAGTTTTAGAATTTCCAAATCGGATAGATTCCTCGTCTAAAATCCTAAGTGTTCGTTTACTGGCATATAATCATTCTAAGTACATCTCGGAATGTATAGAGGCAATTTTGAATCAAGAAACTAATTACGATTATGAAATAGTCATAGCAGAAGATGCATCTACAGACGGTACGAGAGAAATATGCATTAAATATGCGGAGCAATATCCAGATAGAATAAGACTATTGCTGAATGATAGAAAAAACAACATGTCTATCTATGGCAAGCCTTCAGGGTTATTTAATAGTATTTATTCAAACTTCATGATCAACTCCAAATATGTTGCTATGTGCGAAGGGGATGATCTATGGTGTGATCCATTGAAAATCCAAAAATCTGTTGATTATTTAGAGAATCATTTTGATACGGTCCTGTGCTTTGGAAATTCATTGCTTTATAATACCACCAAGCCTGAAACCCAGCTAGAGAGAATGGTTCATTTTAATGAGTGTCGCACACTTACAAGTGAAGAGGTTTTGAACACTTTGTTTCAAACCTCAAATATTATATATAGGAATGGTTTGATTGATAAATACGACCCGCGAGCTCTCAATATTTTATCTGGCGATCTACTGTTAAAAGTCAAAATGAGTCAAAAAGGAAAAATCTATTTCATTTCCGATATCAAGCCTTCTATATACAGAGTACATCAGTTTGGAAGCTATGGACCACTAGGTAAAATTAAAAAGTTGCAGATAGACATAAGTGCTTATAAATATCTCATTTCGTATATCTCCGAAGAAAATACAATGACAAACGCGCTGAAGAATAATCTTGCTTGGAGCTATCTCCGCATTATTGTTTTAACCTTATTTCAGCAAAAGCGCATTTTTCGTTCTGATATTAAAGGCTTTTATCGAACTCTTTTTGCTGCGGGACCACAGTTTTTATTTTTTTTGGTTCGACGAGTTATCCAGTTGTTAAAAAAAATTCTACCAATAAATCATGAAAGTTTTAGAACAAAATTTCGGTGAACAAGTCCGAGACATCAAGGAAAAGCTCGACAAACAAGGATATGTTGTTTACAAAAATTGGATTAATACAACAAGCACATTAGAGGAAGCCAAAGCATCCTTTCTAGAAATATCTAAAATGGTTGGTGAGCCAATTTCACATGATGTTAATAATTCGATCATTTGGGATATCAAATCAAGACCGACCAGTGAGGGGGGGGTAATTACCTATTCAGAGCATTCGCATGAAGCTGAGTTGCATACTGATAGTCAATACAGTACTTATCCAGAGGATTATTTTGGTTTATTAACTCTAAAGAGAGCAAGTTGCGGAGGAGGGTTGTCATTGATACTTACATTAGATGATATTTTGCGCGAATTACGATCTAATGCCAATGGCGAAGAAGTAGAGAGTATTTTAAGGAATAGTGATTTTCCTTTTATTATCCCTAGAGTCTTTAAGAGAAATCAAATGTCAGAAGATCCAGAATTTAATTTTGGTCCAATTCTTAGAGATAATGAGATCAGGTTTAGAGTGGACACTCTTGAGAAAAGTATCGAGCTATACCCAGAATTTTGTAGTACTCAGCAAGTAGAAGCGTATCGGTTATTAAAAAAGATTATTTTAGAATCTGCTTCGATAAAGAGGTTTTATTTAGAAGATGGTGACTTGATTTTTATTAATAATAAAACTGTTTTACACGGTAGAACTCAGTTTATGGATCAAGACAGACATCTCCTCAGAATAAGAATGAATAAAAGGTGAGTCCTCTTGTTTTTATGAAATGTGCAATAATTGTGAGTGTTTGTCAGTCTTGATTCATTAAATTTGCTATTCTATTAACTAATTGATGTACGAACACCGTTTTTCAAAGTATTTCCCAATTCTGTTTTTATTGACAGACTTGATATGTCTCAATCTTGGTATATCCTATGCCAATTTTGAAAAATTTGGTCAATGGGTAAACTCAGACGATCACTACCTTACTCTTCAGATCATTCTGAATGTTTCTTGGGTAGTCATTTTCGTGATTACTAGGCTTTATGAAATTAGTCGTGAATCCAGGTTGATTGATCATCTGAACAAGGTTCTCAGTGGTCTTGTAATTAATCTTTCGGTGGTTTTTGCCTTATGGTTTATTGCTAAACCAGTCTATTATTCCAGGCAACATTTATTCCTTACCTATCTTGCCTTCACATTGTTGCTGGTATTATGGAGAACGTCCTGGCACTTTTTGATCAGATATGGAAGAACCAGAGGGTATAATGTCAGAAATGTGGCCTTTGTAGGATATGGTGATCTCGCGACTGAGTTAGAATTGTATTTTAGATCCAACAAAGGACTTGGGTATATATTTAAAGGCTATTTTGATAATAATCCTCCGGATCGAAAAAGAAGATATTTAGGAGATATCAGTTCAATAAAGCAATATGTATCAACAAAAGACCACATAGATGTGTTGTTTTGTAGCCTCCCGAGTTTAAATGACGATGAAGTCAAATCTTTGATCAATTTCGCTGAAAACAATCTGATTAAAGTCAAAATTATTTCTCAGTTTAGTCGTCTGGGAAATAAGAGTTTGAGTATTCAGAAACTAGGACAGATTCCAATTATCAATGTTGGAGCAATTCCATTGGATAGTGTAGTAAATCAGTTTGTAAAAAGAGCTTTCGATATTTTATTTGGAACCCTTGTGCTTGTTTTCATATTCTCTTGGTTGATTCCAATTATTGGTTTGTTAATCAAGCTCGAATCTAAGGGCCCTATCTTTTTTAAGCAATTGCGAAATGGAAGAGATAATCATCCATTCTTATGTTGGAAATTTAGAACAATGGTGGTCAATAATGAATCTGACACAAAGCAGGCTACTAAAGGAGATGCTCGTATTACCAAAGTCGGTGCGATTTTAAGAAAGACGAGCATTGACGAAATTCCGCAGTTTATCAATGTTTTGCTGGGCGATATGTCAGTAGTAGGTCCAAGACCACACCCCATCAAGTTAAATGAAGAGTTCAAACCGAAAATAGATCGATTTATACAGAGACATGCTGTGAAGCCTGGGATTACAGGTCTGGCTCAGGCCAAGGGCTTCAGAGGAGAAACGGCCGCATTTAGTGATATGAACGGTCGTGTTAGGCTGGATCGGTTTTATGTAAAAAACTGGTCAATGTTTCTCGATTTGAAAATCATCATTTTGACTATTGTCTCTATTTTGAAAGGTAGTGAAAATGCTTATTGAGACATTATGTCCATCTGTCCCGGTATTTTCTTCATTCATCGAAATAGTTATATTAATTCTTTCTCCTTTTATACTTTAGTTATTGTAAAATTGATTAGATGCTAATAATTCTTGCGATAACGACGGCTTTTACAGTGGCTTTTATTCTTCTGCCAGTGATCATCAAGGTAAGTAGATCAATAGATTTGCTTGATGCTCCTGATAGAAGAAAGATTCACAATGTATCAACCCCTGCTCTCGGGGGAATCGGGATATTTATCGGTGGTATTACGGCAGCTACTATGACCATTCCTTTTGCGGAATTGGCTGGGTTGAAGTTTTTGTTCTTTGGGCTTCTTATCATCTTTTTCATGGGTCTTAGGGATGATATTTCCAGTCTTGTAGCCAAGCACAAGTTGTTTGCTCAAATTTTTGCTGCGATTTTGATCGTAGTTTTTTCGGATATTCAGCTTAGAGGACTCTATGGCATTTTTGGGATTAATGAGATGCCAATTTGGTTCAATATCCCTTTTACTATTTTTGTGATTGTAGCACTTACAAATAGTTTCAATCTAATTGATGGAGTGGATGGCCTTGCTGGATCTGTGAGTATATTGATTTTGACGTTCTTCGGAACTGCATTCATGTTTTTGGGTCTAGATGCCTACGGAATATTTGCCTTTTCTATTGCTGGTGCTGTATTTGCCTTTTTGTTTTTCAATTGGCATCCATCTAAAGTTTTTATGGGTGATACAGGGTCTATGATTTTGGGCTTTGTAATATCTGCATTGGCGATTGAGTTTATTAATAGCAGTCCACAGATTGATATTCTAGGATTAAGTATAAACTCGCCCGTAGGAGTAGCGATTGGAGCTCTCATCGTTCCAATTTTCGATACGCTCAGGGTCTTCGTTATACGTTTTATAAATGGTAAAAACCCGTTGGATCCAGATCGAAATCATTTGCATCACGGGTTACTAAAATTAGGTTTCAATCATTCTCAGGTTACTTTGACTCTTCTAGGACTCAATGTATTTATTCTCTTGACTATTCTTGTCTTGGATTCATTTGTAGGTAATCTGGGTTTGATATTGACATCTATAGCAATTGCAGGTGGTCTCTCTTTAATACTGGGGTTAAAACTTTCTAAAAAACGATTCATGGGGAAAGAAGCTGCAGTTCTAACAAAATCGAATCTTTATATTTCTAAATCTGCCTGAGAAAACTTGATTAATTACTTTTGTGACAGATTTGAAGATCATGAAAGAGAAAATCGAGGCGTACAAAAAGCAAATCCAAGAAAGTGTAGCTAACACTAGTGAACAACTAGAAGACTTCAGACTGAGGTTTATTAGCAGAAAGGGTGTTCTTACCGATTTATTTGATGAATTTAAGACAGTTCCTAACGACCAAAAACGATTCTTTGGAAGTGAGCTGAATGTTCTTAAGCAATTGGCTCAGGATAAGTTTAAGGATTTGGTTGCCAGTCTAGAAGAAGGAAACACGAAGGAAGAGGCCGCAATAGACGTTACCTTACCGTCTCTCACATCAAAAGGTACAATTCATCCATTGTCTCAAGTTAAAAACAGAATCATTCAGATCTTTGAGAGACAAGGTTTCAGTGTGAAAGATGGACCGGAAATAGAAGATGATTTTCACAATTTTACTGCATTGAATTTCCCGGAGAATCACCCGGCCAGAGAAATGCAGGATACTTACTTTATAGAAAAGAATCCTGACGTCTTATTAAGGACGCATACTTCAAATGTGCAGATTAGGTTGATGGAGCATGGAAAGCCACCTTTCAGATCAATTATGCCTGGTAGGGTTTATAGAAATGAAGCTATTTCAGCCAGAGCACATTGCTTTTTCAATCAGGTGGAAGGGCTCTATGTGGATCGGAATGTATCTTTTAAAGATCTCAAGCAAACTTTATATCACTTCTCAAGAGAGCTATTCGGGAAGGGTACTCAGATTCGTTTTAGACCATCATTTTTTCCTTTTACAGAACCAAGTGCAGAGATAGATATCAGCTGCTTTATATGTGGTGGAGACGGCTGTAAAATTTGTAAAAATACTGGTTGGGTGGAGATCGGAGGTTCGGGAATGGTAGATCCGAATGTATTAGAGAGCTGTGGAATAGATTCGAAGGAGTATAGTGGATTTGCATTTGGTATGGGTATCGAGCGAATTGCTATGCTTAAATACCAAATAGGAGATATTCGATTGTTTTCTGAGAACGATCTAAGGTTCTTACAGCAATTCTAGAGGAGTTACCTTTATAGTAACTCCTTGATCAGAATCTCCTCTGTTTTGCCTTCAGTTTCTGCTTTGAAATTTCGCACTATTCTGTGAACCAATACTGGCTGAGCGATTTCTTTTACATCCTCAATATCTGGAGAGTATTTTCCTTTGAGTAAGGCGTTACACTTTGCAGCTTGTACCAAAAACTGGCTAGCTCTTGGTCCAGCTCCCCACTCCAGATATTCATTGCTCACTGAGGAAGAATGATCCGTAAATGGTCTTGTTTTATGTACTAGTTTCACAATGTATTCAAATACATTGTCGGCCACAGGTATCTTCTTTATCAACCGCTGAAAACTGAGGATCTGCTCTTTTGAAATAACCTTTTCGATAGTTTTTTCTTCACTAGAGGTCGTTTGCTTGATGATATCCAATTCTTCTTCCATAGTTGGATACTCGAGTTTGATCATGAACATAAACCTATCCAGCTGTGCTTCCGGGAGAGGATATGTTCCCTCTTGTTCAATTGGGTTTTGTGTAGCCAAAACGAAAAACGGCTTATCCAACACATGATTCTTTCCACCAATTGTTACAGCGCCTTCTTGCATCGCTTCCAATAGTGCCGATTGAGTCTTGGGTGGTGTTCTGTTAATCTCATCGGCAAGAATCACATTTGAAAAGATAGGGCCTCTAATGAATCTGAAATTTCTATCGGCATCCAGAGTTTCAGCCCCCAGAACATCAGATGGCATTAGGTCAGGAGTAAATTGGATGCGGTTAAAATCCAATCCTAAACTCTCTGCGATGGTATGAACCAATAGGGTTTTTGCCAAACCAGGCACACCGACCAGCAAGGAATGACCTCCACAGAAAATGGAAGTAATTAATAGTCTCACTACTTCTTTTTGACCAATTACTACTTTACCAATCTCCTGCTCTAACTGCTTATATGCTTTGAATAATTCGTCAGCTAATTCAGCATCTTTTTCTATTTCTGCCATTCTTTTTTAGTCTTCTAGTAGGTTACAATGATCATATTCAGGATCGATTTCAATATACACCTTGTCACGTGCATCATCAAACCATTCCGAAAGGATTCTATTTTGTTTGTCATTTTTGGCAGCCATTGCAATTTTCTGATAATCATCCTTCAGGTTGGCTTCATGTGGAGGAACCTTATCCTTGTAATATAATATCCGATATGCTCTGGAGCCATCTGCTTTTTGAAACTCTATAGGCTTTGTAATATTTCCAATTTGCATGGTATCTATCGTGAAGAAGATAGTTGGATCCAATTCTTCGACAGACACTCTCGTGCCTTGATTCTGATCTGTAAAAAATCCTCCGGATTGAGATGTCATTTGGTCATCAGAATATTCCTTAGCTGCTTCTCTGAAGGTAATACTGTCATTGATTATCGTGGTTCGGAGACTGTCCAGGTATTTCTCTGCAGCAATGTAGTCTTTGTTCGATGGTTTTGGCGAAATTAATATATGTCGGGTTTTGAATTTATTCCCAAGTTTTTGCTGCAATTCTATCAAGTGGAATCCAAACTGTGTTTCTACCGGCATAGACAATTCACCCTCTTTCATAGTCATTGCTGTTGCTTCGAACTCCGGGGCTAATTCACCTCTTTTGTAAAATGGGAGCTCACCTCCTCGTGCCGCAGAACCAGGATCTTCTGAATACTGTCTCGCCAAAGAAGCAAATGATTCTCCTTTGAGTATCCTGCCCCTTAGCTCATACATGAGATTTTTAACTTCGTCTTTTTGTGCTTTGCCAGGTTTAGGGTCCACTACAATCTGAGCTACAGAAACTTCAGTGCTGAAAAATGGGAGACTATCAGTTGGAATCTTTTTAAAAAACTTCTTGACTTCAGATGGAGTTACCTCCAAATCAGCTGTAATCTCTTGCTGCATTCTTTGAACGGTCATTTGTTCCTTGATGTCATCAAATAGCTCAGCTTCAATCTGGTCAATAGACTTTTTGTAATATTTCTCTATCTCTTCCCTTGAACCAATCTGAGATATCATGTATTCCATTCTATTGGTGAGGTTACTTTGGACTTCCGCATCCTCTACTATTACAGAATCAATTTCGGCTTTAGCAACCATCATCTTATTCACGACTAGTTGCTCCAAAATCTGACATTTAGCATTGGGTCTTCTAAACTCACCTCTTGATAAAAAGTCAATATATGCCTTTTCAAGGTCTGACTTCATTACGATGTAGTTATCAACTTTTGCAATGATTTTGTCAATGACTACAGGATCCTGCGACCAACTCATTAGTGGCAAGAACAGGAGGAAACTGTTAACGATATATTTCAAATAAACTGTTTTGCTTTGCTTCATCATAAATTTTTTCTTCTAGCTCCTTCTTCAGTGCAATTTTGCGTTTATTAATGAGTATGTCTCTGATTTGATCCTGAATGAACTCTAACGGAGAAACTTCATTGGATATTTTGTAGTCAAATATTTTGATAAAAAACAGGTTGCCATCCTTGGACGTTTCTGAATACTTATTCCTTGTTAAAAAAGTGTTTTTATTCTCTATGTTTTCCATCGGAGTGCCCAAGATTAAATCATCGAAAATGATCCAGGTACTATCTTCCATATAAGATTTTACCGCAAACTGTGTGATGTAAGATTTCAAGTCATCAACATTGCCTTCAGGATATGCTTTGAAGTTTCTTCTGAATTGTCTGATGTTTGGTGCTGATTCTGGAATTTGCGCATAGATGCACTTTATAATATTTTGTTTGAGTAGGAAGTTTTCAGACCTTTCGTGATAATATGATTCAATGCTTTCACTATTCACCTCCGTGTTGAGGTGTTTATTGATATATTTTCTCTCAAATGCATGAACCATCAGAGCGTACCTGTAATCCAAAACCTTTCTTTCGATTTCAGCCTCTACAAAATCAATTTCGTCTGCAGATTTGGAAATCATCAGTTGTTTTTTCACCCAGTCCAAGACATATTTTTCACTGAGTTTAGTGCTGTCTTCTTTACTTATGTTTTCAGGGATCAGGCCTGTGAGATCCGAACGATAAAGGTAACTGTCCATACTTCGAGCGATAGCAGGCTCAGTGGTGGTTTCCTTAGGCTGGAAAAATTCGCATCCCGAAATAAAAATGATCATCAAGTACGGCACGTACTTCATTTACTTAGCTTTTTAGTGAGCTTGCAAATATTGTAATTCTTATCGTTAGTGAATTCAATTTTGTCCATAATTCTCTTCACTAAGAGTAAGCCAACTCCACCTTTTCTTCTAGAAGAGATAATTTCATCCATCGATGGTTCTGTATAGCTGTTAAGGTTGAACTGGACTCCCTTGTCTTTGATGGTAAAAGTGACCATATCAGCCGGCTTGAAATCCACCAGCACTTCCAGTTGATGTTGTGGGTTGCATTGATTAGAATGGATGATAAGGTTGGCGCATATTTCATCTACAGCAAGAACCATTTTATGTGCTTCTATGTCTCTCACATCATGTGAGTGGAGGGCTTGCATCACAAACGACCTGATCTTAGTCAAGTTGGACTTATTGCACGCTATGGTAATCTTATCCTTCATTCAAAAACTCAATAGCTTCTTTTTCAGATGTTTTGATATTCATTAGATGCTGTAATCCCAAAATACTGAAGACTTCACTTACGGTTTCCTGAAGTCCAAACACCACCAAGCGAATCTGTTGATTTTTCAGATCCTCCAGGTAAGAAATAAATACTCCCAGTCCTGCAGAGGAAATATAATCCAGTTGCTGCAGGTCCATTAGGATTTTCTTATGGTTTTTGGCGGCTTCTTTGATCGCATTATCCAACTCTATAGAAGAGCTCGCGTCTATTTCACCGACTACCGAAATCCGATGTATATCTTCTATAAGTTCTGTATTTATTGCTACCATATTTGTTATTTAAACCTGACCAGCGTCAGGGTATAATCATCATCAAGTTTGTTGTTATCCAGAAATGTTACCAAATCGCCAATGATGGATTCCTTCATTTGATCCAATGGTTCATCGATGTGGTTAAGTAGTGAATTGATTAGCCCCTCTGAGCCGAACTGTTGTTTTTCATGATTCTTTGCTTCTGCTATTCCATCTGTATAAAGCAATAGCAAATCTCCTGGTGAGTAGCTAATTGTACCCTCTTCAACGTAGGAGTCGAAACCGGAGTTTCTTATTATTCCTAAACCTACTCCTTCAGTGGTCAAATTGGTGATTTTCTTCGATGAAGCAGAATAAAACAGACCCGGACAATGACCAGCTCTGGTAAAGCAAATCTTCTGTTCTATTGTATTCAGAACAAAAAACATTGCTGTGATAAACGAGGACTTTTCAAGGCATTTGCCCAATGCAAGATTTGCTCGAGTTGTAAATTCTTTCGGTGAAACCTTACTCTGTGCAATACTGTGGAAAATACCGCGCATTTGCGCCATGTTGAAGGCCGCAGAGGTTCCTTTGCCAGATACATCTGCAATGACCAGGTTGAATAGGCCCGGTAAAGGTTCAATAATGTCATAATAATCTCCCCCAACCTCATCTGCGGCCATACTGAAAGCTACAATGTCAAATTTGTCATTATGCTCAAGTACAGAAGGCAACAAGCTTTTCTGCACACTCTTAGCAATTTTCAACTGCTCTTTGTAACGCTCGTTTTCCAATGCTTCCTGGATCAACTGAAAATTTTCGATCGAAATACTGGCCTGGTTTACGAAAGTGGTGATAATATCCACCATCTCACGGTTAAACGCGTCACTGACTTCTTGCAATAAAGCAAGGCTTCCTATTTGTTGACTTTGTACCAAAATAGGTATGGCAATGATCGATTTAAAATCCGGGTGATTGAGTGACCCTATAACCTTGGCGGATGAGAATTCATAAGTGACTTGATATGAAAGGATTTTACGGATAAACTCTTGTTTCACGGTGGTTTTAATATCGCCAATCGTTTCTTTGGCAATTCCGCGTGAAATGACATGATTCGCAGAGCCACTTTTGATTTCGAGCCACGCAGCATCAGCAAACACAGCGCTCATAGAGCTTTCCAATAAAATATCATAGGTCTGCTCTTCACTTTGACCCGCTGGGATCGATTGACTTAGTTTTTGAAAATCTATGGCTTCCTGTAGTTTTCGCTCAAAAACGGAAGAAGTAGGTAAATTGAATAAAGTGACCAGTATAGCTATTCCCGCATAGAGAATGATAAACACGAACAGGGATACAAAGTATACACGATCCAGCAGATCAATACTCAGTGCCTTGGTATCTGCAAAACTCATCAGGTTGAGGAGGAAATGATAGAGGTAAATTCCAGAAAGCAGGATAAAAAGGATACTCTTCCACTTTTGCTTGAAGTTGAGATAAGCAATCCACTTTAAGTTAAAAGACAGAATGAGTGCTAACCCACCCAGAAAAATGAGTGCAGTGTTGAAATTGACACTGAGAAATTTATTTCCAAATAAGTCAAAGACAAGGCTTCCATATAGCGCATATTCGAAGAATCCCCATAGTTGAATCAGGTTTTTAGACTTCTGATAAAGGATCAATCGCTTCCATACCACGAACGTTGATACCAGATATACGATGATCAGCGCAATGAGAATATTGTACAGAAAATTGATTGTAAGCGGGTTTGCGCTAATATTGCTACTTCCAAAGACATAGAAAAATACCCTGATGAGCAGCGAACCAATAGTGGTAATCAGACCGGTAATAAATACTCGCCAGAGTAAATCCAGAAAATTAATACTATCTGCTTTGGTGATTGAGAATCTGTAAAAAGCAATTGTAGATAGTACTAAGGTGCTGAGAAATATTTGTGGGAGCATTCTGGATAGCTCAATATTGAGCTGGTATCGCTCCACAAACAGCAAGTACAAATCAAAAAACGTAAACAGCAACCAGGAAAGAATTCCTGCCAGTAGGCTTAAGCGTATTTTGAGTTTGTTAGACAGCATTGCGAAGGGGCAAAAATACGCGTAGGGGTGGTAATAAAAAAACCATCCCAAGAGCACTCAGGATGGCTTTCACGTTTTTTAACGGAATGTTATTTTACCGTTTGCTATAGTTTGGAGCTTCTCTCGTAATGGCTATATCGTGAGGGTGGCTTTCTAGAAAACCTGCAGACGTTATTTTCACAAACTTAGCATCATGAAGTGCTTCAATAGTACCCGCACCACAGTATCCCATACCAGCTCTAAGGCCGCCAGTCAGTTGAAATAATACTTCTGATACCAAACCTTTAAATGGAACTCTTCCTACGATTCCTTCCGGGACTAGTTTCTTAATGTCGTCTTCAGCATCCTGAAAATATCGATCTTTGGATCCTTCTTCCATAGCTTCTACGGAGCCCATCCCACGGTATGATTTGAATTTTCTACCCTCAAAAAGAATCACCTCTCCAGGAGCTTCCTCTGTTCCTCCAAGAAGGGAGCCTATCATAACGCTGCTTGCACCAGCGGCGAGTGCTTTTACTATGTCTCCGGAAAACCTTATTCCTCCATCAGCTATAATGGGAATTCCGGTTCCTTGAAGTGCCTTGGCTGCTTCGTAAACAGCAGAGAGCTGTGGCATTCCTACCCCTGCAACTACTCGTGTGGTACATATACTACCAGGGCCTACGCCTACTTTTACCGCATCTGCTCCTGCCTCGGCCAAAGCCTTGGCAGCCTCAAACGTGGCAATGTTTCCAACAATGAGATCAAGATCAGGAAATTCTTTTTTCACTCTTTTAGCGGCATCAATTACGCCTTTGGAGTGACCATGCGCAGTGTCTATACTCACTACATCCACACCTGCTTTGATCAGAGCTTTGATACGATCCATCATATCGAAAGTCACGCCAATGGCTGCACCTACTCGCAATCGGCCAAACTCATCTTTACAGGCATTGGGTCTGTCCCTATTTTTCAGAATATCCTTGTAAGTGATGAGACCGGTTAGTTTTCCGTCCTTATCTACGATCGGAAGTTTTTCAATTTTGTGTTGTTTCAGAATCTCTTCAGCTTCTTTTAACCCAACTTCAGCGTTTGCGGTGATCAGGTTTTCACTGGTCATGATCTCTTTGATCGGGCGTTTGTGGTTTTTCTGAAACCTTAGATCCCTATTGGTGATGATACCCAAAAGGTGGTTGTCTTCATCCACTACAGGGATCCCACCGATTTTGTTTTCACGCATGATATTTTCAGCATCACCAGCTACAGCATCATGAGACAGTGTAATTGGATCCAGGATCATTCCGCTCTGAGATCGCTTTACTTTTCTGACTTGTGCAGCCTGCTTTTCGATCGGCATGTTCTTGTGAATGAAGCCAATACCACCTTCCAGAGCCATAGCAATAGCCAAATTAGCTTCGGTAACAGTGTCCATCGCAGAAGAAACCAGCGGAATGTTTAGCTTGATATTTCTTGTGAGAAGAGTGGATGTGTCAGTGTCTCGTGGTAAGATATCTGAGTATCCTGGGAGCAACAGCACATCATCATAAGTGAGTGCTTCAAAGAGGAATTTTTCGTCGAGATTCATGCAAATAATCTTTATTATTATTTGCCGTGCAAAATTAACTGGTCACATACAGATTGTAAAACATAAAGGGATTTATAATTTCACGGCATGAATGATTTCTTTTCTCTTCTTCTCGATCAAATCTACCAAACTACTTGGCTGGAAGCCGTAGCAGTGTTTTTTGGCCTACTCAGCGTTTGGTATTCCAAGCAGGAAAATATTTTGGTGTATCCAACTGGGATAGTATCAGTGTTGATATATATCTACATCACACTAGAATACAAGCTATATGCTGATATGGGGATCAATGCTTATTATTTCATCATGAGTGTGTATGGTTGGTACAATTGGAGACATACCAATAAAGCAGAAGTGGAGCAGATTCCGGTAACTAAAAATGATCGGAGTGAAAATCATTTAAGTATTCTATTTCTGGTCTGTGCTTTTCTATTGATTCGATGGGTTTTGATTACGTACACAGACAGTGACGTGCCGAATTTGGATGCAACCACGACAGCTTTTGCGTTAGTGGGAATGTGGCTGATGGCAAAAAAGAAAATTGAAAACTGGATTGCCTGGATCATTACGGATATTATTTCTGTGCCTCTTTATTTGTACAAAGGCTTGCCTTTTACAGCTTTCCAATTTTTAGTGTTTACAGTTTTGGCGACCTGGGGTTATTTTTCGTGGAAACGATCATTGGAGGCAAATAAATCATGAATCAAGTTTTTCGAATCTTTTCATAATAAATTCAAATTGGGCATCTCTAAGTTGTTGCTCTTCCCTGAATTGCTCATCTCTCGATTCCAATCTTTCTAAAACCTTGTCAAACTGCTCGGCATGGTCGTCAAGTTTGTGAAGAATGCTATTTACAACTTTATTGTTTTCGTATGCATAATTTTTGAACTCTTCCATATCTGCAGATAGTCTATCCACATTTCTGGTAAGGTTTGCCATCAATTCTTCTAACTGATTAAATCTCTGATTACTATTCATAAATTAAAGATAATAAGTTTGCCAGATCATGATCAAAAAAATTGCAGTAATAGGTCCGGAATCGACAGGGAAAAGTGAACTCTGCCAGCATTTGGCGAGGATTTACAATACGGAGTGGGTGCCAGAATATGCTCGTTTTTACCTTGATAGGCTAGGAAGAGAATACGAAGAGTCAGATCTACTGGAGATAGCCAAAGGCCAGATGGCGTGGGAAGATGATAAGGCCGAGTATGCCAGTAACTATTTATTTTGTGATACCAATCTCATAGTGATGAAAGTCTGGAGTGACCACCGATATGGGAGGACTCACAATTGGATACGGGAAGAGCTGGAGAAACGGGAATACGATTTTTATCTGCTCGGGAATATCGATTTGATTTGGAGACCTGATCCCCAGCGTGAGCATCCAAAGCCAGAAATGAGGAAGCACTTTTTTAACGTTTATGAGAGTTATCTTAAAGAACATAATCTGCCTTATGGATTGGTCTCCGGCATTGAAGACATGAGAGTGAAGTGCGCTCAGGATCTGATAGAGGATTTTTTCGCGAATTGAAATCGTCCTCCAGATCATTTTCTTTTTTGTGCGTGTAGTCTAATTGATTCTTTCAATTATTCAGTCAGAGTTTTTATGAACAAAAAGAATTGATCTAAGTTTGCAACATGATAGGGGTGCCTTACGGGCTGTCGCTGCTTTTATAAAGAAAGCACGTTAGTCTATCGGGCTGAGATCATACCCAAGAACCTGATCCAGATAATGCTGGCGTAGGGAGGATCGAATTGATCGAGTATGATAACCAAGGTGGGAAGTTCCCCGCTTTCCGTATGGTTAAAATTAAATTTTCAAAACAATGAAAACTTTGTGGATGTCAGCAGTAATGCTGATCATTTCATTCAGTGCTTATACCCAGTATAAGCTGAGTGGAAAAGTATCAGATGCAAATGGTGAAGAATTGCCAGGAGCATATGTATGGTTGGAAGGGACGAGAAATGCAACAGCTGCGGATTTGAATGGCAATTTTGCGATTGGTAGGATTTCAGAAGGAGATTATGTGCTGAAGGCTTCTTTTGTGGGTTATGAGACTTACAGTGAACCAATAGAGGTCAATCAGAATACAAATATTCAGATCAGTTTAGAGGAAAGTGTCATCAAGGCGGAAGAAGTGATTGTTTACTCCACCAGAGCAAATGACAAAACGCCAACAACCTTTTCAGACATTTCAAACGAAGAACTGGAAGAGCGCAATCTTGGTCAGGATCTGCCATTTTTATTGAAGTTTACTCCGTCAGTAGTGGTGACATCTGATGCCGGAAATGGTGTTGGTTACTCAGGAATCAGGATAAGAGGTAGTGATCCTACACGTATCAATGTGACGGTAAATGGCATTCCACTTAATGATTCAGAATCACATGGAGTGTTTTGGGTAAATATGCCAGACTTTTCTTCTTCGGTAAACAACATCCAGATTCAGCGAGGTGTTGGTACTTCTACGAATGGTGCAGCGGCATTCGGCGCTACTATAAATCTTCAAACTGACATGCCTGCCCAAGAGGCTTATGGAATGGTGAAAACTGGCTTTGGATCATTCAATACGTGGAGAAACACTGTAGAGTTCAATACGGGGTTGATCAATAAACGATGGGCTTTTCAGGGACGTTTATCGAGCATTGAATCGGATGGATACATTGACAGAGCAACTTCTGATTTGAAATCCTATTATTTATCAGGAGGCTATTATGGAAAAAAGACCACTGTAAAGGCTTTGACTTTTTCTGGCAAAGAGGTGACCTATCAGTCATGGTATGGTACTCCGGGTGTTGTGCTTGGTAAGTATGATAACTACAAAGAAATTTTTGGTGAAGAGCCAACAAATCGTCAGGAGGCTTTGGATAATCTTGTCGGCTTAGGTGGAGAATATTCTACACAAGAGCAATTAGATAATCTGTACAGTTCAGATCGCAAGTTCAATTACTATTTATACGATCGTGAAGTGGATGATTACGGTCAGGATCATTACCAACTTCACTTTGCGCATAGTTTCAGTGATCAGCTGAATGTTTCTGCTGCCGTTCATTATACGCATGGAGAAGGTTATTTTGAGCAGTATCGGAATGATGATGATTTCTCAGATTATGGATTTGATGATGTGGTTTTGAAAGATACTACCATTTCGTCTACAGATCTGATCAGAAGACGCTGGCTCGACAATGATTTTATTGGAGGGGTCTTCTCTATAAACTACAACACATCGGCCTGGAGCACCACTTTTGGAGGAGGATTTAACTATTATGACGGAGACCATTTTGGTGAAATAATTTGGTCAGAGTATGCTAGTAATTCCCAGATCAGAGATCGATATTATGACAACTATGGCAAAAAGACCGATCTCAACTTCTATTGGAAAAACAATTATCAGGCTACCGAGCGATTGAACTTGTTTGCTGATTTGCAAGTGCGCGCTTTGAGCTATAAGACCAAAGGTGTAGATAGCGATTTGAGAAATATTGATGTGGGAGATGACTATTTTTTCTTCAATCCTAAATTCGGAGCAACGTTCACCTTGTCTAATTATAGCAATGTGTATGCTTCGTTTGCAGTAGCTAATCGTGAGCCCGTACGTGGAGATTTTGTAGATGCACCTGCTGGGGAAGTTCCGAATCCTGAAAATCTCAAAAATATAGAAGCAGGTTACCGTTTCAATTCTGAAAACGCAATGTTCAATGCCAATGTCTATTACATGGGTTACGATGATCAATTGGTTTTGACAGGAGCGTTGAACGATGTGGGATCAGGAATCCGAACCAATGTGCCGGAAAGCTATCGTGCTGGTATCGAACTTGTAGGAGGTTACAAAGTAGCTTCTAATGTCAATATTGGCGGTAATTTGACTTTGAGTCAAAACAAAATCAAGGAGTTTACAGAGGTGCTTTATGACTATGGTCCGAATGCGGCCTCTTATGAAGTGACGAATACTTACATTGACACAGATATCGCTTTTTCTCCAAGTGTGATCACCGGAGGACAGATAGAAGTGATTCCTGTAAGTGGACTTTCGCTGCAGATTTTGCCAAAGTATGTAGGCAAACAATATCTTGATAATACCAGCAATGAAAACAGAGTGATTGACGCGTATTTCATTACGGATTTACTGGCGAGCTATACGCTGAAGCCAAAATGGGCGAAAGAAGTCAATGTTTCATTGATGGTGAACAATGTTTTTGATGCCATGTATGAGTCAAACGGATATACCTGGGGATATATGTGGGACGGATTTTTGTATCAACAAAACAATTATTACCCACAGGCAGGAACCAATTTCCTGACTTCTCTGACTTTGAAATTTTAGTTCATTGTGTGAATGAACAAATCTTAGGTTTCACAGCTGCTCTTTATAGGGCAGCTGTTTTTTTACTCTGAAAATCGAAGACTTTTCCTCATACTGATTGTTATCAACTAGGTTGAGTTTGATTGGGAGAACCCACAGGCTCAACCTGATAATAACCAGTGGCATACAGCCAACTAATGTATGGTTTAATTACCGCCGGGTTAGTAACTTAGTAACCAGAACCCCAACAACCATGTCTTCACATCACATCGTCCGAGACCGACAAGAACCAGCACTTTTAATTCATAGACTGTCTGATTTTGACACCTCCCAACTTCATGGGCTTTTGGAGTGGTCACCAACAGTGGTTTGTTGTGAGCCAGCCTTGGAGCGATATGTGGAGCTGGGTCACAAGGTGGATATTGCTCTGGTGAGTTTCAATTTTCAGGATCGATGGGAGAAGTTTCTGGCCAATCAACAGCCTCTGAAAATACTCGCTCTTCACAATGCTCAGCTGATGGACACAGGGCTGGAAGTTTTAGAACGAGAGAATTATCCAGCGGTGAACATTGTCACAGATACAGATTCACTTCATGATGTGATAGATGAGTTGATCGATTGGATTAAACTGATAGATGTGGTGGTTTATTCTGGTAAACAGCGCTATGTTTTTGCAAGGAATGGGGAGTTTTCAAAGTGGTTGGCTGCAGATAGTCATTTGAGGGCACTTGCTCTGGATGAAGACCCGGTGTGGACTACTGAGGGATTTGACAAAAATTTTTCATCCGAAGAAACAGATGAGATAATGTTGAAAATAACCAATGAAGGAACAGGAAAAATTCATTGCAATGTGCCTTTCGTGATCGAAGAAGACTTGTAGTCGATGATTGCCAAATGCAGAACGCCGTTTGCTTTACGCTTTCTGACAGTATGCAGAAATCATTCTGTCTTTTCCATTCAAATCCTGATGTATTTGGATATTCTGATAACCTTGTTGTTCGAGCAAAGACTTTGTTTCATTACCAAAATTCCCGTGTATCTCGAAATACAGTCTTCCTCCTTCATTCAGCGATTTCAATCCTAACTCTCCGATTTTTCTATAAAATAGCAGCGGGTCATTATCGGGAACGAAAAGAGCAGAACCCGGCTCATATTTGGTGACGTTGACATGCATTGTGTCAAACTCTTGATTTGGGATGTATGGAGGATTACTGACAATGATGTCATATTTCTCTTCTGAATCAGAATTCAAGACATCATTGATTTCGAAGTTGACCTTTGCATTGATAGCGGAAGCATTTTTCTTGGCAACTGCGATTGCCCCCTCTGCAATATCCCAGGCTTCAACAGAAGCATTATTAAGTCCAAGAGCTAAACTTATTGCAATGCAGCCAGTACCCGTTCCAATATCCAATATTTTGAGGTTTGGTTTTCTTTCGGCATTAGAAATAATTAGATGAACCAATTCTTCAGTTTCCGGGCGGGGGATCAGCGTGTTTTCATCTACCGAAAATTGATGACCATAAAACTCAGAAAAGCCCGTAATGTGCTGGACAGGAACAGCATTCTTGAGTTTTTCAATAGCCGACTCCCATTTCTTAAGTTGCTCTTCTGAAATCTCAAGATTTGTATTGGTGAGTCGCTGAATTCTGGAAATGCCCAGATAATCCTCAAAAAGAATATTGACGACAGATTCTGCCTCACGCTCATCATAAATTCCCGCAAGCGCCAGAACAGATTCTTTGTAAATTGCAGCCACTTTCACACGGCGAAGATAAATATGTCTGATCAAGCATACATGCAGCGAGCCCTTCAGTTGGCAAAATTAGGTTTGGGGAATACCAGTCCAAACCCCATGGTAGGGTGTGTGATCGTGCATGAAGGTCAAATAATTGGAGAAGGCTATCACATGGTCTATGGAGGGCCACATGCGGAGGTCAATGCTGTGAATGCTGTTGAGAATAAGGAGCTACTCAAAGAGTCGACCGTTTATGTGACGCTGGAGCCGTGCTCGCATTTTGGTAAAACGCCACCTTGCGCAGATTTACTAGTCAGCCATCAGGTAAAAAAGGTAATCGTCTGCAACATTGACCCACACCCAATAGTCTCTGGTTCCGGGATAAAGCGATTGCAAAATGCCGGGATAGAAGTGGAAGTAGGCTTGTTGGAGGAGGCGGGAGAAGAGCTCAATAAAAGATTTTTCACAGCTTTTCGGCAGCAGCGTCCTTATGTGATCCTGAAATGGGCTCAAACTGCTGACGGCTTCATTTCCAGAAAGAATTTTGATAGCAAATGGATCAGTAATCAATATTCCCGTCAGCTGGTTCATAAGTGGCGATCTGAGGAGGATGCAATTATGGTCGGCACCAATACGGCGCATTATGATAATCCTTCATTGACGACACGCGATTGGAGAGGAACTGATCCTGTGAGAATCGTGATAGACCGGGAGTTGAGATTAGAGGGCAATTTGAATTTGTTTGATGGCTCGGTGAGAACTATTTGCTTCACGGAAAAGGAAGCACAGAATCAAGAGAACCTTCGTTTCATACAGTTGGCAGAATTGAATCCAGAATCAATCTTGGAAAGCTTGGCGAAGCATCGGATTAACTCTCTAATAATTGAAGGGGGAACTACTTTGATCAATAGTTTTATTGAGGCAGATCTTTGGGATGAAGCTCGAGTATTTTCTGCCAAAACTACTTTTGGTGAGGGAATTGAAGCTCCAGAAATAAAATCAGAACCTTTTACCACAGAATCTGTTTTTGAAGATCAATTGACCTATTATAGAAATACCCATGGCTGAAGAACTACAAATACTTAGCACTGCTGATAAGAAAGCACAGTATGAGTCTTTGATTCCGCAGATTGAATCATTGATCACTGGAGAAACAGATTTGGTAGCCAACTTGGCGAACATTTCTGCTGCTCTAAAGCAGGGGATGAACTTTTTCTGGGTTGGATTTTATATGGTGAAGGAAGGTCAGCTGGTTCTTGGGCCTTTTCAGGGGCCTATTGCGTGTACTCGCATCAATAAGGGAAAAGGTGTTTGCGGATCAGCGTGGGAAAATGCTGAGACGATCATCGTTCCTGATGTGGATGCATTTCCCGGACATATTGCTTGCAGTTCTGATAGTAAATCAGAGATTGTAGTTCCGATAATCAAAGATGGTGAAGTGATCGGTGTGTTGGATGTAGATAGCTCCGAACTGAATAATTTTGACGAAGTGGATCAGGTGTATTTGGAAAGATTGATGAAGAGCTTGCTATGATTTCGTTTTTAGAATTCAAGAATTTTGATTATCAACTTGGATGATTTAATTCTGGAGAATTTACGATATCAACTAGCTAATAATCAGCGGCAATCAGCAAACCAAAATATGGTTTACTCCCACTAGTGGGTTTGATTCCCTGACCCTCTGGGTCGAGAGACATTATGTTTACATAGCAAACTCCATCAATTACCTCGATGGCTCTGCCTTGATGTAATTTCTTTGCCGCAGGATTAATAAGCTAGATCTTAGTATTTTTGGATTAAACTCTCAATCACATGGTGACAGTCAAGATTAATGAAGACAGTAAACAAGCAAGGGCACTGGTTGAAATGTTGAGAACTTTTCCGTTTGTTGAGTTCATGGAAAAGCCGCGCTATAATAAGGAAACGGAAAAAGCAATTGTTGAGGCTAGGACAGGTAAGGCTAAGAAAGTAAGCTTAGAGGATTTTAGAAAACAGCTCTTATCCGAATAAATGTTTGAGCTACAGCAAACCAATAAATTTAAGAAAGATGTCAAGCTAGCCAAGAAGAGAGGGCTTGACATGAGTTTGCTGGATGAGATTGTCACATCGTTGGTTCTATCTGGAACTGTTGATTCAAAATTCAAACCTCACGTACTTAAAGGAAAATATTCCGGTCTATGGGAGTGTCATGTACAACCCGACTGGTTGCTTATTTGGGATCAAAATGAAGAAATTAACCTCATTTCTCTTATTCGTACAGGAACCCATAGTGATTTGTTTTAGAAGTAAGGTTAATCCTACTTTGTCAAGTTTCGTAAGTATCATTTCTGTTGAGTTATGATTATGCGAATTCTACTGACCTCTCCCTACGCCCTCTCCAAAGAGGGATAATAGGTCCATAATCAAAACTCAAACATTTTTGTTATCCATAACTTGACAAAGTGGTGTTAATTTCTACAAGATAAGTTCGACTTCCGTCAATCATTTATCACTGGATTCTTCTCCAGGTTTCGAAATAGCCATATTTCGACACATTGCCCAGAGAATCACATGATGACATTTTAAAATGATCATCACCCATTTCAATTTTGAAATAATTTGTTGCGCCTACCATGTCCAGTTCGGCCATGAAATTGAGCGTTTCAGCATATATGTCATTTTCATAAGTGAATTGTCCACCATTGTAGCCATATCCATTTCTGGAGCAATCCCAATGAACCGTGGAGAAGGATTCACCTGTGATGATTTTCAAGCTTCTCAGTGTATCACTGGCGGTAATTCTGGTCACCGAGTCGTTCACTATCCATTTACCATCAGCCATCTCCCAGACACCTTCGAGAGGACTCTTGATTTTCTCGTATCGTCTTTTTACTGCTTTGTCACAACTAAACAAAAAGGAGGTGGTCACGATTAGAACAACGCTTAATCTGCTCAGAGTTTTCATAAGAAATGCTTTTTAGGTGAGGGGAAAAATCACTGAGAATTTAGTCAATTTTTGGCAAAAAGCATAATGCGATACTTTGACCCGATTCCAGAATCAGTTAAATGGATTTAGCTGGAAACAGGCTCCCACTTATTGTCTACCAGACGGAATGGTATGTGAACCTGAGATTGATCCCGGTCATTTACCGAAAACTCAATGACAAGCGTCATTGATTGTGAGTCTTCATCTGGTAGATAATCAATCCGGTATAGTTTGAATTTTTTGGCATCATATAAGTCGTAAAATGGTTGGATATCTTTTTCGGTCAACCTGATTTTACCTCTGTAGCCATCTACCTTAAGTTTAATATTCAACTCAAGATAAACCAGCTCATCTGGGTTATTGGGCTGATTGAGTTCTGATGAAGCATTTATTTCATATGAAAAATTGGAGTTGTGAACCTTGGTATTGCAACTGCTAGAAGACGAACCATTGACGGAAAAAGAGGTGCTCGACCCTGAATCACTATGATTTGAATAATTGAACTGACAAGACGACCCGAAAAGAATAGATACGATTAAAACGACGTTACTTATTTGTGCTTTCATCTGATTTTTATTCCTCAGCTTTTACCCATTTTTCATCGATGTAAGTGCCTATCAAAACACCTTCTTTAACTTCTCTGAAGAAATTGCCATAGAAATGAAGCGTGTCTCCGGATATTTCATAATTGTAGTAATTGGCAGTTTTAGAAAGTTCTCCATTTCGGCCTGTGTGTACGGTGATTATGGTTCCTGGCTTAGGCACAAAATACTTACCGCTGTTATAGACCATTTTGATTCCCTGATAGTTTTCGCCAAAGCTTTCGAATGTGCCATTGGATACGGTAATCATTCTTTCAGTTCCACCAAACTGAACAGTATTTTCCGTTGCAGTATTTATAACCCGCCAAGTGCCTTCAATATCAGATTCATTCTTTATTTGCTGAAAACCAGAAATGGTTATTACCATCAATAAAGTTATTGTCACAGTTAGGTATTTCATTTGGATAGGAGTTTAGTGATTAGTTTGATTTTTCTTACCCTAAGGAAAAGGAGGCGCCAATAGATACCCCCTTTCCTGTTAATTCAATCTATTCTTCAGACATTAGCTCTTCAAACTTGGGAACAAGAACCGAAGGCTCACGGGGAGCATCTCCATCTACTACTTCACCTTTTTTATTGACAATAGCATAGTGAGGAATGCCGGAGATATTGAATTTACTAGCCAGATAATTCCACTCATCCTGTGAGACCCGATAGTGCTCACCTTTGATGTTGGGGATCATATTATTATAGGTAGTTTCAGGTGAGCTAGGATTGGTGATGTACAAGAATACAATGTCTTTTCCCTCCTTCATGAGCTTCTCTTTCATTGGAGTTTGGTTTTTCATGCTGGAGCGGCAGGGCCCACACCAGGTAGCCCAGAAGTCCACATAGATCACTTTGCCTTTGTATTTGCTGACAATCGCATCGAAGACCTTGTCTGCTTCTGTCTCGGGCACGTCATTCAGTTTATAATCACCATTGTTTTTGTTGGCTTCTATTTTGGCTTTGGTAGCTTCATTGGCAGCCTTGAAATATTTTTTAACAAATGGCGTTTGTGTGGCTTCAACAACAATGTCCAACTTATCCTGCTCCATTGGCGTCAGTTCACTCACTACTGGTCTAAGAACAGTCTGTGAATGAATGATATCAACGGCGAACCCAGGTTCTATTCCCAATTTATCCTGATAAAGTTTGGTGCGATCTTGCCTTAACTTGATGCTGTATAATGATGGAATATAATCACCATACAGACTATCAACTTCCTTGATGACTGCTTTGTGATCACGCTCATATTCATCAAATTGAATCACCATTGGATCATTAAAATATGCTAGGGTTATTTCACAGTATTTTTTTACCTCATCTGATATAGTGTCTGCCTTGCTCAATTCGGTCACAAAATCAACGCGCCATCTATAATCCTCACTGTGGTTTTTGTAATACTCCTGAAAATCAGAAGCGTGTTCTTTATCAACTATTGGTCTCAGGTCCTCTATGTCTTTGAGATATTGATTTTTTGGTTTCGAAAGTTTTTGATAAACTATCTCAGCTTCTTCGAATTCTTTGCTGAACCTTTCGCTATTCGGCAAGTATTTCTGTAATGAACTCAAATCAAAAAAGTGATTGAATTGACCCGAGTGTCCCAAAGCTGTAGATACCGGGAACATGAATGCATTCATGAAATTTTCAAATGGGTTGGCTAGGACTGCCAATTCATCATTTAGCAATTCGTCTGTGAGGAAGTCATAAAACTCTGCTTCTGTTGGCATTTCAGTTCTATCTTCAATAGACATACCAGTTCGTCGTTTCGCACCATCCAGCGTATAATGGTAATGCAGGATATCCCTGAGATAGAAATAGGTCAAATACTTTTTCATCACTTGATAATACCTGTCGGATATTTTACCACTTTCAAACATTTCATCTAATAATGCCAGGTCTTCAGTCTGCTTTTCGAGGCAAAAAGCTTTGAATTCATCTGCATCTTGATCCAGAATGTTTTGTGTGTACTCATTGTAAATATTTCGGAAACCAAATTCATTTTCATACGCCTGGTCATCAGCACAGAGTCTGGCATTTTTTCCCATAAAAAGATTTTTCCCCTGATTGGCAGGATCTACCATGATGAAGGTTTCTTCTCCCGGCTCCAAAAATGGTCCCGTAAATATCCCAAAATCACTTCGCACATATATGCCTTGTGGATAGGTCATAGGGATTTTAAGAGAGAAGGTACCATTGTCAGCTAGCTCTAAAAGGTAATTTTCCTGATCACCAGTAAGGATGTTGTCCACATATACTGTAGCTGTTTTGGATCCGAATCTTGGACTGTATCCTTTGATGTGTCCTGAAAGAGTGGCTGTGTCCATCTTAAAAATCGGCACTTCAAATTGCGACGGGTTTGATGGGTTGGGGACATTTGTATAATTGGACACATGGTCTAAGGTGGTCAGATTATTTTTAGAAGTTCCAATACTCAATTGACCCTTTTTGATTTTATAGTTGAGTGACAAGGATTCACTTCCATCAGAAAGCTGGATCGTTCCTTTTTTCTTGTCGGTGATTGGATTGTCCAGATTCCAAACTTTTGAATCATATACGACATGGTCTTCAAGAACGGAGAGTTCCCAATCACCAGTATTGGAGTTGAACCAGTTGCCATAAACACCCGATTGAAGGTTCTCAGTGGATTTTATTTTGATATCAGAGATGAACCAATTACCTCCTTCATTTGCTTCTCCATAGTCAAAACGATCAGTTCCGTTAGGTAGAGCCGGGAATACCAATTTGTATTCCGAATAACCATATGAAGGTGTGTGGTGAGTAGAACCTATTGTAATTCCTTCTGCACGTTTTATGAAAAGCTTCTCATTAGATCCTACTACTCTTATAAACGTTTCTTTCGGAATCATAATCCAATACCTTCTTCGATATGGAGTATGAAAATAGAGCTCTGTAGTACTGTCTGTGAGGACAAGCTTTTGAAGCTCTTGTCTTCCTCTTTTCATTCCAGAAATTGGATTATCAATTACAGTTGCACCCGTGGGAATCACATCTTCTGCGATGCTGAAGGCCGGGTTTTTGGATGGGATATATCCTTCTGGAAAATCGCCGATGTTGGACACAGTTGCTATTGTGTTCATCGTTAAGGCATCGTCATTTCTTCGATTATGGATGAGGTTCCATTGAGTGAGACTAGATACCTTTTCTTTGAATGCTGCATTCTCGAAAATGAGTGCGGGTTCGTCCATATCGAGTGTTTTGGCATAAACAGTGTAAGTATTGGCCGGTACATCCAGAGCTATCCAGCACTGATACACATAGTCTATATCCACGGGAATTTTAGTGTCTTCATTTTTCATATCAGAAAAGCCATTGGCTACATCCAGATAATCGGCATATATGCTCGTGCGAATCATAGTAGAATAATCATCCCAATCCACTATTTCACCATCCGAAAAAACCAGCATTTGATCCACCCATCGATCACCTGCTTTGTCAGTAGGGATAATTTCTGTGAAAAGGATTTTCTTGCCGGTGATTGGTGTGTCAAATTGTCCCGATTTATCTACAATCAGATCTCTGTAGATGACCTGATTTTTGACTTCTTCGATATCCCAATCAGGAAGGTAATCCTTGGCTCTTTGAGTGATTTGCTCTTCGTTCAATATCCCATCATAGATATTGAATTCATCAATT
Source organism: Bacteroidia bacterium (assembly GCA_030425425.1). Classification (GTDB taxonomy): domain Bacteria; phylum Bacteroidota; class Bacteroidia; order Cytophagales; family Cyclobacteriaceae; genus Marinoscillum. Next base: position 132,648 of record JAUIAO010000008.1, read on the forward strand.
TTCCCTAGCCAGGTGCCATCACCTGAATATCCGCCTTTGGCCAGATAAGCTACCTGAGTACCAAGATTGGCAATCAGGTTCGTGGGGTGATCATCGTTGGTGGTAGATCCAATAAAGTAACCATCCACATATAGTTTTACTTCATTGTCATCAAAAGTAGTCACCACATAGTGCGGTTTTCCATCTTGTAGTTCATTACAAAATACAATGCTTTCGGCTGACCATGGTTGGCTATAGTTTCCAGTAGAAATGGCCGAGCGTGTCTGGCTCCTGTTGGTCATCGACTGAAAGATGTAATCAGCTCCAAACGATCCTGCTATATTGCCGAAAAAGGATAACATGGTGAATTCTGGATTTTTTTCACCGGCGACAACATAGGCTTCCAGTGTCAGATTTTCGAATTCATTGATTTTGATTTCTCCGGCTGGTAATTCGATGTACTGGCCCTGTTCGCTTGTCACATAAATGCCATTTTCGAATGTGCCGCCAATTACGTTTCCATCGGCATTTCCCACTACATCTTTGGCAGTGCCATCATCGAAGGTGTAGGAATGTTTGAGTTCTGGTGATTGAGAATAAACAGTAAGATAGCCGAGTGCTAAGAAGGACATAAAAATCCATTTAGACAGGGTGTTTAGATTAGTCATGATTATTGGTTTAAGTAAAACAAGGTTAGGGTTTGGGGAAATGTTGAACTTGTAATTAGAGGTTAGACGTGCTCGCACACTTCAGAAAGTCCAGTTCGAAGTGTAAAGGGATTAATTGTATTTTTCATAAAAATATAGTTTAGAAGGTAACGACTTTAAAGATATATTATTTTTAACTGTTAATTATACAATTAATTAAAATTAACGTTGAGTGAGATGATGTTAATAGGTGAAACGGTTTGGGTTCTAGTTGAAAAGTTTACGTTTGTGGAAATCGTTTTTAATTGAGAAGCTTTTAGAAGAAGAAAAAAATCCCCGACAGCAACTTGCCAGGGATTAAGTCCATTAATGATATTTGGTGCTATTCTCTATTTCACCCTTATTACAAGTGCTCCTGCTATCATATCGTGTAGAGCTTGTTTTTTGGCTGAGAGTCCGGCCATTATGTAGCCAATCATCATGATCATACCTGATACGATTTTACTGATTTGGCGTAGAAAAGCTCGTCCGAAATCAAGCCTGTTGCCATTCATATCTGTGACTTTTAAGCCTAGAGCCATTTTGCCCACTGTTGCTTGGTATTTACTCGATTCCATAACTGCGTAATAAAGAATTAAAATGGCCAACCCGAGCAATATGACTGGGCCCATCATAGCAAACATACCCGCGATCATTCCAGCCATTTCTTGTTCGGACATGTTGGAGAAGTCAATGCCCTGTCCGGCCATGGCAAAGCCAACTCCCATTGCTGCCAGAATGGGTAAGATGATGAACGATTGAAGTACTTGAATGATGATGTAATCGATGATATAGGCTACGAATCTGAGCCAGAATCCTGCGTAATTGTTAGATGACATAATAGATTAGTTTAATTGTTCTAACAATTTAGTTGTTTGACACAAAAAATAAAAGAGCAAACGTACAGTCAAATAACGGAGAAGTCTGTGAATTCCAATGTTGATCAAACAGACCGATAACCCAAAAATTAACTAAGCAAGTTCTGCAACGACCGTTTTCCCTCCATAAGAGATATCACCAATCTTCACTTTGACATCAGCATCCAATGGCAGATAAAGGTCTATTCTGCTGCCAAATCGAATAAAGCCGAATTTTTCACCCTGCTCAACTGGATTTCCTGTTTCAGAATAAAAACAGATCCTTCTGGCCACCGCACCGGCTACTTGACGCATCATGATTTCTACTCCAGAAGGGTGTTTGATTCCGATGGAAGTTCGCTCATTATCTGTGCTGGATTTTGGGTGCCAGGCTACCAGAAATTTACCGGGGTGATGTTTGAAATAGGAGATTACCCCGGCAATCGGGCTGCGGTTTACATGCACATTGAGCGGCGACATGAAGATTGAGATCTGGATTCTTTTTTCTTTGAGATATTCTGACTCTTCCGTCTCTTCGATTACTACCACTTTGCCATCAGCCGGAGCGATGATCTGATTGTTGTTGAGCTCTACAGGAAACTCTGGATCGCGGAAAAACCGAACTATCAGGACGAACATTACTATCGCTGCAACGGCCAAAATGATCTGCACGATCTGAAATGGGATCAGCCAATAAAGTAATGCATAAAGGAGTGCCAGAATGAGTGTAGCAATGGGAATGATTTTGTATCCTTCTTTGTGTAGGTTCATCGGTATTGAATTAGGTTGATAAGCAAATCACCTTGGCACATGTGACCAAGAATATGCGCTTCGTAATCAGCTGCAAAGCTAAATACAATCAGTGAGTTTGAGGGAGAAGAATTAAATCCCACGAAAAAGGCTCACACATCTCTGCATAAGCCTTTCATATTTTCAGTTGAGTCTGTGACTCTTAGAATCCACCACGGAATTTGTAGGTCTTCGCTACTTTGTCAATTGCCACTATGTATGCGGCAATTCGCATGGAAACATTGTATTGCTGAGAAGTCTCATATACTTTGTCGAACGCTGTTTTCATGATCCTGTCGGATCGTCTGCTTACGCGCTCAGCCGTCCATTTATATCCCAGGCGGTTTTGAACCCACTCAAAATAAGAAACTGTCACTCCTCCAGCATTGGCCAGGATGTCAGGAACTGCGAGGATTCCTTTTTCATTAAGTATGGCGTCTGCTGCTGCCGATGTAGGGCCATTCGCACCCTCCACGATGAGTTTGGCTTTGATCTGGCTGGCATTTTCTTCGGTGATTACATCTTCCACAGCTGCAGGCACCAATACATCCACTTCCAATAAAAGCAATTCTGAAGGGTCAATTTTCTCAGCTCCGGCATAACCTTCCAGCGTACCATTGTTGTTGTTTCGATATTCTACAGCTTCTTTAATGTTGATTCCTTCTTTGTTGTAATAAGCTCCGGAGATATCCGAAACAGACACCACGGAAACTCCACGTTCAGCTAAAAGAATCGCAGCCCACGAACCCACATTTCCAAATCCCTGTACAGCACAAGTTGCTTTGAATGGATTGATTTTTTTCTTCTCCATTGCGGCAAGTGCTGAGATCATCACGCCACGGCCTGTTGCTTCCGGTCGCCCCAGTGAGCCTCCAAGTACCAAAGGCTTGCCAGTAACTACGGCATTTACCGTCATGCCCTGCGCTCGTGAATACTGGTCCATTAGCCAGGCCATTTCTCTGGGTCCGGTACCCATGTCTGGGGCAGGAATGTCTCTGTCTGGTCCGAAAATTTCATGCATAGACTGTGTGAACGCACGAGTCAGTCGCTCTATTTCTCCAGCAGACATTTCTCGCGGATTGCACTTGATGCCACCTTTGGCACCACCGTAAGGAATATCTACTACAGCGCATTTCCAGGTCATCCAGGCAGCCAGCGCTTTTACCTCATCGAGGTTTACATCCATTGCATAGCGCACACCTCCTTTTGATGGTCCGAGTATGTTAGAGTGGATCACTCTGTACCCTTCAAAAACCTTGATGGAACCATCGTCCATCGTCACAGGGAGGGAAACAATTACTTGTTTTGTTGGGGACTTTAAAACATTGTACACTTCCTCATCCAGCCCGAGGTGTTCTGCTGCGATGCGAAATCTTGACATCATTGACTCAAAAGGATTGCCTTTGTCCTTTATTGGAGCCGGTTCAATATATGCCATACCTTATTATTTGGGTTATTGTTTATTCATAGCAAAGCTATGTCTTTCTGGATTATTTACAGTGAAATTTCACTGCAATCAGGAGCATTCCTTAATGAAAATGAAAATTTACAGAGTTAAATGGTGGGTAATTTTATCAAATTCGCAATGAAGTGTCCAAATTAACCATGATGACTTGATTTATTCGATTTCAATCAGCTCCAGCATATATGGGGCAGGCATTTGTCCTTCTGGTTTTCGATCATTGTTGGGAGGTAAGGTTTCCCATCTGAGTAGGTATTTACCGAGTTGATGAATGTGAACTTCGAATGGTTTTGCAAAATCTCCAGAAGAAGTCACTTTATTCAATTCCTCTGGATAGGGTAAAACGTAATCTCTGGTTGATGTGGGTTTCAAGGTGTTTTCATCTAAGATGATTTCCTGATTCCCATATTGTGTGTGTTCATAGGCAACACCTATTTCACCGTTTCCAAGATATCTCATGCCCTTCAGCTTTATTGCAAACACGATAGACCCCCATCCAGAGAACTCAAATCGATAATCCCAATTGGTAATTTGGAATTCGTCCCATTTTCCTACCTCGTTCCATCTATAAGCATACAGCTGAGAATTACCTTGTTCGTCGTATTTCATATTACAGAGAATAATCCGGTTTCTTGAGTCTATGATATGCTTCTGCACGCCATTGAGCATGCCAGATCCCTGAATTTCGGATTTATCAACTTTGAGTGATTCCTGATTAAATGTCATGGGGCTTTCGACCGGTGTACCATCTACGCTTTCCCAATGGATGAGATCTTTGCTGCGGGCGTAAGAAAAGTCGTGATTTGTAGAGCAATCTGGGCTTTCTCGCCATACCCAATACAGGTGGTAATATCCGTCATTTTCATAAAATGGGCCCGACATGTAAGCATTCTTTTGGTTCTCCCCATCTATCAGGGGTTCGTCTAAAAACCTATTCCAGGATTTCGTTTCAGGATCCCACTTATTGTAAACTTCATAGCCATTTCCACTACCTCCATGTCGATAATGAAAAAGTAATTCACCTGAATTGGTCTTGAGAAAATGAGGATATGTAACCCGGTTTTCTTCACGTCCAGTCATGAAATGGATGGCTTCAAACTCAGATGCATCATGGGGCTTTTTGGATCTCCAATAGTTTAATTGGACATTGTGCATGTTGCCACTCACGTGAATGTAGCCCTGTTCATCTATTGCTATAGCTGTAAAATTGTGACTGTCCCAGCCTATTTGAGAGTCCAGAATCGTTTTCTTGAATTCTTTCTGCCTTAGTTTTCTATATGCAATACTGAAGTTTTTGTCTTGATCAAAATAAGCGATGTAGTGTTGCCCTTTTGCAATTGCCTGATCAAACTCAACCGGAAATGAAGCTTCGACCAGGTCCACATTGATGCGCTTCTTAATTTTAATTTTATTTTGAGCACCTACAGGTTTGATATTAGCCATCATCAAAACGGCCAAAATGATCATTTGAGCTTTTTTCATGATCAGAATAATTTCAAAAATACCACTACGAAAGGTATGGCCAGTATCAGACTGTCAAATCGATCCAGAAAACCCCCATGGCCAGGAATCACGCTCCCTGAGTCTTTTATTTGCATGGATCTTTTGAACATTGATTCTACCAGATCTCCGTAGGTTCCGGCAATGACCACAATCAGGGAAACAGTGACCCATTGCCATACATTGAGGCCGGTACTATATCTCGAAATCAATACCGCGAAACTTACCGCAGTAATTGCTCCGCCAATAGCTCCTTCCCAGCTTTTCTTTGGAGAATGACGCTCAAAGAGTTTTCTTTTGCCAAACCTGATTCCAGTAAAATAGGCTCCGGTATCACTAGCCCATATGATCAGCATAAGCCCGAGCAATATTTCATAACTATACCAGCCATGATAATGAACTACCACATTCATCAATGCAAAAGGCAATGCAACATAGGTTATGCCGAGATAAAAAAGAGCAATATTCAGGAATGGTGTATTGTCATTGGTTTTATAAAGCTTGATCAGGAAAACCAAAGCCGCAAGGGGAAATAGTGCATAAAAGTATTTTGATTCCAAACTGCCACGAGCTACAAAAAAAGAGAGCGTAAAAAGTATGGCTCCAATGATTACACCTAATAGGCGAATTGGTACATAATTTTGTAATCTTATGAGTCTGTAGAACTCCCATTGGGCCATCACGCTAATGATTAAGAAAACCACAAAATAGCTCCACTCACTCACGATCAGTGATGAAATTATGATCGCAGCTCCGGCTGTTGCGGATATGATACGCTGATATAACTCTGAAAATCTATTCAAACTTTATTTCGTCGTTTATGATTTTTATGGCTCTCAAAATGTGATCAGGTGCAACTAATACTTCATAGTACCCGAAGTTGTATGCTGAGTCTTGTTTACTCATCAATACAGGATCCATACCACGATCTGTCAACACATCCCGAACGATTGTTGCCCGGTATTCTAATTTATCTTCGTAAACGCTTTTCCAGTTATCCATCTTGATGCTCAAGAAACAAAATCCTAAATAAATACAATAATACCGATCCTGCAATGAAAAATATGAATATCACAAATAGAGATGGTGAGCTGTCCATATCTTTTGGATCAAAATCAATAATTGCCTTTTGACTTAAGAAAATCATAGTGAGTGTCAGTGCATTATTCATAAAATGCCCGAGCATCGCCAGGCTCAGATGACCAGACCAATAGTAGATGTATCCGAACAGGGCTCCCAGAAAAATTCTGGGTAACACTCCATAAAACTGAAGATGAAATACTCCAAAGATGATAGCAGAAATCCAAATAGCCAGATGCGGATTTTTTGATCCTTTGTGAAATAGGTTTTGGAGAAGTCCCCTGAATAGTAGCTCCTCTCCTATAGCAGGTACCAGTGCAATGACCACCACGCCCAGTAAGAAGTCACCAATTCCATCAAATGTGGTGAGATAATCTGTGAGCTCTTCTAATTGGGATTCCTTTGCCTGTGCCCACTCTTCAAACCATGTCAATGATTCAGGGAAACTGATTTTTTGGTTCCATTCTATCACAAGGCTGTTTACTACCATAAAGCAGAAAAGAATGATGACTACCATCAGTCCCGGTCTTATCCAATCCTTAGGTAATTGAAAATAAGATTTAAGATCTTCTTTTAAAATCCATAAAATGAAGACAATTGGGGTGATGATGAATAATCCCACGGAGCTCACTAATTGGAATACTAACAAGGCTTGTCGGGAATCTTCATAAGACCTTGGGTTAGCAACGATAGATGAGAGTTCGGTTAACCCAATGTTGTAAAAGACTAATACAATCAATGGAGCTAACAAGGAAAACAAAATAAGACCTCCCAAAATAAATAGAAGAAGTAGCATTAAAAGTTGCCAGAAGGGTTTTGACTGCACAGTAGAGTTGGTGCTCAGGATGTTCTGCATAATTGCCATAAATTTACGGCAAATTAGGAGACGTTACAGTGGTAAAAATCGGAAACATAGAAATCGGGGAATTCCCTCTTTTGCTTGCTCCTATGGAGGATGTAAGTGATCCTCCATTCAGGGCGGTATGCAAAGAAAATGGTGCGGATTTGATGTACACAGAGTTCATTTCGTCTGAGGGATTGATTAGAGATGCAGCCAAGAGCGTGGAGAAGCTGGATATTTATGACTATGAGCGTCCTATCGGTATTCAGATTTTTGGTGACAAAATACACTCTATGCGTCAGGCAGCGGCTATAGCCGAAGAAGCTGATCCCGAAATCATAGATATCAATTATGGTTGCCCTGTCAAAAAAGTAGCTTGTAAAGGTGCTGGGGCCGGTATTTTGTTGGATATCCCGAAAATGCAGGAAATGACTGCCGAAATTGTGAAGGCTGTCAACAAACCCGTAACTGTAAAAACTAGATTGGGCTGGGATGACAGTACTATTCGGATAGTGGAAGTGGCCAAGCGGCTGCAGGATGTGGGAATTCAGGCATTGACCATTCACGGACGTACGCGGAAGCAGATGTACAAGGGTGTAGCCGACTGGACGAAAATCGCCGAAGTAAAAAACCACCCTGATATTCACATTCCGATATTCGGAAATGGAGATATTGATAGCCCGGAAAAGGCACTCGAATACAAAAATGTATATGGTGTGGACGGTATCATGATTGGTAGAGCAGCGATAGGTTATCCGTGGATTTTTAATGAAATCAAGCATTATTTTGAGACCGGTGAACACCTGGAGAGACCGTCGTTGGCAGAAAGGGTGAGAGTAACGAAAAAGCACCTTGATTTTTCTGTAGAGTGGAAAGGAGAGATCAAAGGCGTACTGGAGATGAGAAGGCATTACACTAATTATTTTAAGGGAATTCCTCACTTCAAACCATACAGAACAAAGCTGGTTGAAACAGATTCTTACATGGAGTTGTTGTCTATTCTGGATGAAATTCCAGAAGTATTTAATGAGTACGTGGAGCAATCCAGCATTTAGAAATAAACATTAAACATTGAACCTACACTCCCGAAACCCATCACTTCAGGCCTGGGGCTTGTTAGTGCTATTGTCCCTGATCTGGGGAAGCTCTTTTATTCTAATTAAAAAAGCCCTCGTGATACTTAGTCCGCTGGAAGTGGGAGCTCTGAGAATACTATCTGCTGCGGTTTTTTTACTTCCATTCGTTTGGAAGAATTTCAAGGAAGTACAGAAGAAGCAGTTTAAGTCTCTGCTTTCGGTTGGTTTGGTAGGAAGTTTTCTCCCTGCATTTTTGTTTGCGATTGCTCAGACCCGGCTAGAGAGCTCTATCACGGGTGTGCTCAATGCGATGACACCTATCTTCACGATCCTTGTTGGTCTGGTGTTCTTCGCGCAGAAACAGAATTCACGTGTATATCTCGGAATGATCGGAGGGTTCATTGGGACAGTGTTGCTGATTGCCGCTGGTTCAGGAGGAAGTATTGCTGATTTCAATTTCTATGGACTCTTTGTCATACTTGCCACCTTGATGTATGCCTTTAATCTCAATATCATCAAATACAACCTTAAAGGTTTGCGAGCGATAACCATCACCAGCTTATCTCTGGCATTTGTTGGGCCACTGGCGCTCATTGTTTTGCTGGGTTTCACGGGTTTTACTACTAAAATTGTGGAGGTAGATGGTGCTGGATTTGCTACTATGTACATTGTGATTTTGGGAGTGGTGGGAACAGCACTTGCATTGATAGTTTTCAATAATCTGGTCAGAATGACCGACCCGGTATTCACTTCTTCGGTGACTTATATCATTCCAGTAGTAGCGGTGATCTGGGGAATTCTGGATGGAGAAGTGCTCACGTTGTTGCATTTTGTAGGGATAGTGGCGATTCTCATTGGGGTTTATGTAGCCAATAGTTCGAGGAAAAAAGCTTAAAAGTCAAATTCAAGTATTCACTTTCCACTGATGCGTTTCATCCTCAAAAATCTCCTTTCCGAAGATTGGAGCTAATTTTTTGATGGATTCTACGATAAAGCTGTTGGCCTGTATGGCTGCCTTGCGATGAGCTGAAGAAGTAAAAACAAACAGGCAAATTTCCCCTACGTTGATCACACCAAGACTGTGGTAAATGTGCATACAGGTAAGGTCGAATTTCTCGAAAGCCTCTTCACGAATCTTGTGAATTTCGCTTTCTGCCATTTCTTCATAAGCTGTGTACTCGATAGCTTTTACCGTTTTTCCATCAATTTCATCAGCCCGTATCTGGCCCAGAAAGATGCTGTGCGCACCAATGTTGGTTTTACTCTGATGATTGGCAATGGATGTAGCAATTTTCTCTGGAGCTATCGCGCCTTCTACAAATATCTTTTTGGGTTTCTTCTCGCTCATTGGGTGCAGGTATTTAGGGTAATTGTTGGTCTTCAGTATGTGTTCAACTCACAGCAACAGACAGATAATCATTAAATGGTTTCATCATTTCGAAATGTTTCAACACCGTATCCAGAATCGAATCACTCTTCACATCTGAATCGGAGACTTGATTCATCACCGTGTAACTTTTCAGTTTGAGGAATTCGATATTCGGATGATCCTTTGGATATCCTTTTGGTGCGGTTTTTAGTTTCTCACCTCTGATTTCTCCAAATAAATTCTTGAATTCAGGTTGCTCTACGATCTTTTTCAATTCCTCAGGATTGTAATCTACTTCCTGGCGGATTTTCTTCAAAATCTCCCCTTGTGGCATATAGATCCCTCCACCGATAAAGTTTTCTCCAGGTTGTAAATGAAAGTAGTATGCAGGGTTGTCGGTGCTTTTGCCTCCTTCTGAGATGGCCAATCCGAAGTTGGTTTTGTACGGAGATTTGTCCTTACTGAATCGAATGTCTCGATTGATCCTGAAAATACATTTGCGACCCTCCAGTCCTTCGACAGCCGGCTCGAATGCCTGCATTTTCAGAATGACTTCATCGGCGAAAGCAATGAATTCTTTGCGACATTCCTGATACCAAGGCTTGTTTTCGTCCATCCATTCTTTGGTATTGTGAGCTGCTAGTTCTTTGAGAAAAGAAAGGGAATTGGTTAAGTTCATTTTTATCAGATTAAGTCTGTCAGTTGGTCCAGTTTCATGCTATTAGAAGCTTTGATCAGGATATTGTCTTCTTGAAAGTTAAGATTTTTTTCTGCTTTGAAGGCATCTCCATTTTCAAACCAAACAGAGTTTTTGACCAATTCGTGTGCTGCTTTCATGGCGTCACCAATGAACACTGCTTTTGATACATTCATCTGAGCTACCTGTTCTCCTACTTCCTGATGTTTCTGCTGACTGTTTTCTACTTCCTTCATATCACCAAGAATGACGGCTTGAGTGCCGGACATTCCTGAAAGATTTTCCAAAGCAGCTTTCATGGAAGTAGGGTTGGCATTATAGCAATCTACGATGATCTGCCTGCCATCTCGCTTGATAATTTGAGACCTTTTATTCTCTGGAATGTATGAAGAAATAGCTTCCAAAATCTGATCATCAGAAATGCTGAAAGTTCTTCCCACAGCTACAGCTGCGGCAATATTCCCAAAATTATAAGCGCCAATCAGGTGGGTTTTCACTTCTTTACCTCCCAGAGATATGATGATGTATGGATCCGCACTAACCAGTTTCAGATCTTCCGCCGGGAAAGTTACTACATTATCGAACCGCTTCACCATATGCTTAAGTCGCTCGTCGGCTACATTGATTAGTGGAGTGCCACCAGTTTTTCTCAGGTGCTCAAATAGCTCCGTCTTACCTCGCAATACACCTTCTATTCCTCCGAATGTCTCTGTATGTGCTTCGCCGATATTCGTGATCAACCCATGTTCCGGACTGGCAATTCGGCATAATTCAGCAATTTCGCCCACATGATTGGCTCCCATCTCGATCACAGCTGCTTCCACTTGCGGGTGGATTCCTAGCAAAGTAAGTGGCACGCCCAGATGATTGTTAAGGTTGCCTTTGGTGGCATGGGTGATGTATTTCTGATTGAGTACCCGGCTTACCAGTTCCTTGGTGGTGGTCTTTCCATTCGATCCTGTGATAGCGATCATCTTGCGCTTATACCTGCTTCTATGGAAAATCGCCAGCTCTGTCAAAGCTTCCTGCGCATCATCTGCGAGGATCATTCTGGCGTCTGTGTTGTACTCAGGGTCATCAATTACCGCAAAAGCAGCACCTGCATCTAGGGCTTGTTGGGCATATTTGTTTGCATTGAAATTGGGGCCTTTCAGCGCAAAAAACAGGTTGTCTGGTTCGATGGTTCGGGTGTCGATGGAGATCCCATCACTTTGTAAAAACTTGGAATATAGAAACTCAATAAAGTTCTCTTGCATGAGGTGTTGTTTATGAAATGCTAACAAATTAAAAAACTCTATCTGACAAGATTGGTTTCTTTTACTTAGAATTTGGTCATGAAGTTCATTGTTTTATTCACATTGCAGATTCTCTGGCTCAGCAGATTTTGAATCTAATCCCTATGGTCTGAATTCTATTGTCTTATATCTAAAATCTTGTTATGACTTATCTAATCATCCACTTTCTGGAAAAGCCCGAAGACTTCAATTTTGAAAATCCCATTGAAGCTTCTATCAAGGAAAAAGCTGGAGCTGAAGATTTGATTTTAACAGCAGACAATTTTTCGGATAGCTATTTGATACAGCAATACGTGAAAGAGATCAAAGGCTCAAATGAACTCAGGGTCATCTGTCACTTCGCTAGTCCAGATGTGGAGTTGGGTGCTGGTCTCTCTTTGCTCAATTCTATGATTCGGAAAGAAAATGTCAGATTAGAAGTGAATCTTGAGCACCCCAAAATGAGACCATTTATGCTGAAACTCAACGGCAAAATTCTACCGATGTAAAAAAAGTCGTGTCAGAGAAAAAGGTATTCTTATAGGCACAAGCTAGTTAATGGCTGACTTTTACGAATAAAATATTCTGGCAATTACCTGGGGAAGTGGCAGTGAACTGAGTTTAGTTTCACGGCTTTTCTTAACTTGGTTTAATATTTTTAAAGTGAACCAAAATGAGATTTCCCAAGCTTTTTGTTGCCTTACTATTACTCGGGTTTGCCTGTCAGCAACCTGCTAAAAACCAATCTTCAGACTTACTTTTAGAGGGTAATCCTTCTTCGGTGGGGATGTCTGCCAGCAGGCTGGAAAGAGTAGATCAAATGCTACAAGGTGCTGTGGATAGTGGATATGTAAAGGGTATTTCCGGGCTGATAGCCAGAAATGGGAAGATTGTCTATTACAAAAGTTTTGGGGTGGCGGATGAGCAGAATTCCAGACCCCTTAAAAATGATGACATTTATCGGATTGCCAGTCAAACCAAAGCGATAACCAGTGTGGCAGCTATGATGCTTTTCGAAGAGGGCAAATTGCTGCTGGATGATCCTGTAGAAAAGTATTTGTCAGAATTCAAAAACATGGAAGTGCTGACAGCCTTTGATCCTTCAGACTCTTCCTATACGGCCACCAAAGCCAATAAAAAGATTACTATTCGTCAACTCCTCACGCATACTACAGGGATGTCATATTTTGGTTTTGGGATGAATGATTTGAGGAGCATATATGCCAAGAAAGGATTACCCTGTGATTTTGGCTCTGACCAGTTTGATCTAGCGACTTTCTCGGAAATCGCTGGTACCCTACCATTGGCACACCAGCCTGGGGAGCATTTTACTTATGGTATCAATACTGACATACTGGGTAGGGTAATAGAAGTGGTTTCAGGGGTTTCGCTCGATGCGTTTTTTCATGAACGTATTTTTCAGCCTCTTGGGATGAAAGACACTTACTTCTATTTGCCAGAGGAGAAGCATGGGCGTTTGATACCTGTTTTTGCCAATGAAGGTGGAGTACTGAAAGCATATCATGGTAGGGATGAGTACGGTGTAGGTTTAGATTATCCACTATCCCAAGGCTCTTTTTATGGTGGAGGAGCGGGGCTCAGTAGTACATTGAAAGACTATGCGGTTTTTTTACAAATGATGCTGAATGGCGGTATTTATAATGGCAAACGTCTCTTGTCCAGACGTACGGTGGATTTAATGACTTCTAATCAGATCGGGGATTTGAACATGGGTGATAATAAGTTTGGGCTCGGTTTTGAAATAGTCACGGAAAAAGGCCAGCAGCAACTTGGTGTGACTGCTGGAACTTTTCGCTGGGGAGGTTACTACGGCACCACCTACTGGGCAGACCCTGAAGAGGATATCATTGGTCTGTGTTTTGTGAACCAGCGAAAAGGTATGCCGGGCAACCTTCATGATCGCTTCAGGGTGATGGTCTACGCAGCTTTAGATGATTAAATCCCACCAGTGGGTTTTATTCCCCGACCCTCTGGGTCGAGAGACATTATGTTTGCATA